>SLSZ01000240.1 GCA_007130125.1 Bacteroidales bacterium | reverse complement strand
TCACATAATTCCAACCGGCGTTTTATTACTCTATTGTTAAGGTTGAATAAAATTCCCTCTGATAAACAGATTATTTGGACAGATGAGAAGATGTACGGTGATGAATACTCATTCAGCACCGCCGACCTCCTCATCCTCAACCCCAACATGACTATACGCTTCTTCCTGCCGCTGGATTTTTTGAAAGAAAATTATTTCTTTGAAGAATATATGTTGTTTTTGGAAAACCAGCTTAGATGAAAACCGGTAAATCTAAAAAAAAGTTGACAATTGACAGTTGACAGTTGACAGTTGACAATAGTCAGGAGTTTGATAACTGGATAAATTATGTTTTAAATTTGCCGACTGAAAAAAGCCGACCGAAAATTGTTAATAAAAAAATTCAAAAAAATTTTGTAAAAAAAAAACTTTTCTTTGTTAAACAATTTTAATTGCAATATATTTTGTTTGTTTAATTGCAAACAGACGCAAATAAGCGCTATATTTCAATAATATTGCTTTTAAAATCAAACACTGCACAGCAGTTTTGAACTGCAAAGCGGCAATATAATACGGAATGTTTAACCGGAAGAAAAAGGGGGCGGGAAACCGCAAATCGTAACATAAGCATTTCCCACCCCGGCCTCTTCCAAAAAATTATGAAGGAGGTGTTACAAATGTAGAAAAAAATATTGAACAGAAACAGGTAATACACCTAAAATCCGCTCCTGATTCAATAACACCCTGTTTCGTGAAATATAAGCAAGGCTGATATTCAAGAAAAAGTTGACATTTAGTCTGGCAGACTACCGACGGACAATTGTCCATAGTCGGCAGTCAGCAGTCGGCAATAGGCAGTCAGGAGTTTGACAGCTGGATAAATTATGTTTTTTATTTGCAGACTGAAGACTGGAGACTGCAGACTGAGGACTGCAGACTGACTCAAAACCTTGTCGCAAAAAACGTTACACGAATAAGGAGCACATTTTTTAACTAAAATTTACAGATCATGAGAAAAAAATTCTTAAAAAATGTAGCGATTTTAGCTTTTGCTCTGTTTGGACTTGGTATTATTGGTAATAATGTAATGTATGGAACAAATGAGTTAATAGTGGATCCTGGTGATGGTGGTGGTGGCAGCTCATATACTTGTTATCACACTTGGAAAGGAACTTGGATAGGTGGTTGGCATATTATTGATTGTTTCACATGTACACAAAAAAGAGTGAGTGAATTTCGTGATAGGGGTAGATGCACTATTTAATATTTTTATTTGTTAAATAACAAAAGCTGCAAGAGAACATCTTTTTTTTCTTGCAGCTTTTAAACCTTAAGCGTATGAAAACAAAAACAATTATTCTTTTTTTATTGTTTATAGCAGCTTGCAATACAGGAAACAAAAAAGAAATAATTATTATCAAAGAAACAGATTTCCAGAAAGATAAAATGCTAATAGGAGAATATCTTAATATTTATCCTACTCCTCATTGCCCCGAAAACATCCTAATTATTGATTCATTACTAATAATTAAAAATGGAGATATGTGCAATGATGATTTTTTTTATATATATAATAAAAACGACAATAAATTCCTCAATTCATTTGGTAAAAGAGGCAGAGGGCCAAAAGAGTTTCTTAGCGTAAAAATGAGTGGACAATATGTTAAAAATGAGAATTCAATAAAAATATGGGTGCATAATAGAACAGGATTTAAACTAATTAATATTACGAGATCTGTTGAGGAAAACAGGATTGTTATTGATGATGAGATAATATATAAATCTCAAGAATTTCATCCGGTACTAGACGCTTTTTTACTTCCGAATATAAATATTATTGGCAAGTCGTTAACTCGGTTGGGCAGATTGTTTTATTATGATTCAAACGACAATAAAATAAACTGGATAGAATACTTTCCAAAAGTCACCAATCCCCCTTTTGATGAAGACATGATAGTAAATTTATATATTGGCCCTACGAGTATAAGTCCTGACAATTCAAGAATAGTTTCAGCCTTGGAACTATTTAAAAGAATTGATGTTTTCTCAGAAAAAACAGATCATTTATTTTCATTAGTGTTTGATGGCAGTCCGGAAAATCCTGATTTTTATGTTAATCCTAATAACCCCATTCCCAATGATTTAATGCATTATTATTATGATCTGTTTTTAACCGACAAATTCATATACGCATTAAATATTAATATTTCCGAAGCTGAAATCAATAAAGATTTAGATAGCGGTTATTCTGAAATTCATGTTTTTTGCTGGGCCGGAAAACCTATAGCTATTTATAGGTTAAATCATTTAATTTACTCAATAACAGTTGATGAAAACAAGGGTTATTTATATGGTTTGTTATTGCCTGATGAGAAAGAATTTTACGGCAAGATAGGTAAGTTTAAGTTAAGGTAGTTTTTATTCAAATTTTAGAATTATGAAAAAGAAGCATATTATTTTGTTGACTCTTTTTGTTTCCATTTTAGGTAATGTTTATAGTCAGGTCTGGGACCATCCTTTTTTCGAAATAGATATCCCTTCCACATGGAGAAATATGACACCTGTCCGGGATATTAGTAAACCTGTCAGAGAATTGAATAACATTAGAATTTATAAGGATGTTAGACTGACCCCAATGGTGGATGGTGGTCAATTGAGTGTTGAGATATTTGAACATCGTAATGGACAGAAGTTAAATTACCAGGACTTTTTATATTTTTTAACAGATGGAAAAGTTATTAATGAACAGTTTATAAAAACAAATAATTTCAAAAGCCATCAAAGAGATCAGATAACTGAAATAGAGTATAGGGGTGAAATGCTGTTATATTTCAATACAGTTTGGCATATACAAGGAGATAAACGGGTATATAGATTTATATGGGGTTCATACAATGAGAAGTTATATAATGAAGAATTGGGCTTAGTTGAGAAATCTCTTAAAAGCTTTTCAGAAAAACCTTAAAATAGAATTTCAAAATTTCACAAAGTGTTAAATATAAACATAGTGCAACTTTGTGTAGAACTTTGTGTAACATTGTGTTACAAAAATAACCCACAACCTTCCAAATGTTAACAAATGTTAAATAATGGGGGGTATTCAAATGAATATTTTTTGATATATTTGTAATTAAACATGATTGTATTATATTTTTTTAACTAAAGAGTTGTAATTAACCAATGAACCATTTACAAAGCTTGCTTTTACAGTCCTTTCCCGTGGATTTTAGTGTAACTCCGTCGGCAGTCAGTTCAACGTCAAGTTGACAATTGACAGTAGGCAGTTGACAACTTTAAGTCGGCAGTCTTCATTAGGCAATCGGCAGTATGAGGTTGGTAATATTGTATTAGTTGCTTTATGAAGAGAGTTTTAAATGAAATAAAGAAAAACAATAATACTGTTTAATCTGGAAGAAAAAGGGGGCGGGAAACCGCAAATCGTAACATAAGCATTTCCCACCCCGGCCTCTTCCAAAAAATTATGAAGGAGGTGTTGCAAAGGTAGGAAATAAAAAATGAACAGAAACCGGTGAAATACTTAAAATACCGCTCCTGATTCAATAACACCCGGTTTCAAAAAGACATAAACAAGGCTGGTTTCTGAATGAAGTTGGTAGAGTTAATTATTGATAGTTCCAAGCAATCTGTTTTTAAAACTTTTGTCAACTGTCAATTGTCAACTGTCAACTCAAAGATACTTGTCACAAAAAATGTTACACGAATAAGGAGCACATTTTTTTAACTAAAATTTACTGATCATGAGAAAAACAATTTTAAAAAATGTAGCGATTCTGACATTTGCATTGTTTGGGATGGGGATTATTGGACATAATGTTGCATATGCAATTACTGAGCCAATACATGAAGGTGGTGATAGCGGATGCGATGGTAATTATTGTGAATGGAGTGGTTGGTTCAGTTCTTGTTCGGCATGTTGTGGTGAATATATGAATGCTAATTGCGGAAGAGGGGGTTGTGGCTGTTCTGATCACTAATAAATCAAAAACTTTAGATTCTCTGTCAATAGAGAATCTAAAGTTTTTCAATGATTTCTATTAATATCAAAAAATAATAATAAAACATGTTAAACAAAACCTTTATTTTCATAGTAATAATTTTTTCACTATTGGCCTACAGTTGCAAGGATCATCTTAAAGACCAGGTCGGTAAAAAAGCTGACACTATTATTAGTATAAATCCTAGCGATGCAAGTGATGAAATTAATTTATCAGAGTTTGTAGATTCCGTTAAATATATTAAGTTGCAAACTGACTCTTCTTGTATTATTGGCCATGCAGGCCAAGTAATTATAAAAGAAAAATACATATATATTCAAGACCTTGCTAAACAAGTTGTGTTAATATTTGATAATAAGGGAGATTATGTTGCAGAATTTGATAAAATTGGGCGGGGTCCAGACGAATTTATTGATTTTGCGCCAATAATTGTTGATGATAAAGAAGAATACATTTCATTAGCAACTCGTACTGGCAAGGGCTACAGATATTTAACTTATACTAACATAGATTTTGAATTAATTGAAGATCAACCAATGCCAGCTGTTTATGCAGGTTGGCATAGAAAAGAAAACAACATTCATTATTTTGCAACTCAACAAGGGAATGTTTTATTGAATGATGAGATAAGAAACCCTGCAATGGTTATGGTTAAGAACGGAGAAATAGCAAGAGTTCTTTTCGATAATTCACTTGGTGATTACAGGAATTATCTTGCATATTTTCCTAGTTCAGAGTGGTTTGCAAAAAATGACAAAGGAGAGTTGTTTGTATCCTTTATGTTTGATAACACGTTTTACCAACTTGACGGAATTAATGTTAAACCAGTATTTACTGTAGATTTTGGAAAATATGGAATAGATAATAAAACTATTGGTTCAAAAACTAGACGGGATCAATTTAATTATTTGAATAACATGGCCGGATTAGCAGCCTTTCCGGTTCTTAGTATTAACAATTCAAATATTATGTCATTTTCTTATTGGTATAAAACTTGCGGAGATGCTGATTTTTATGATTTAGGGAATAATGTTACTCATCATCAATATGTAGCATTAAAAAACAGCCAAAAAATATTTCACACAAAAAAGATACGAAATGATATTACAGGTTTTCCAGAATATGTTTATGCCAGTTCTTCTTACTATGAAACGGCACATGATGCCTGGCATAATAATTATTTAGTAAACATATTTATACCAGGGCTCCCAATTCCTGGCATGGATTTCCCAAAACATGTTGAAGGTTTAGGAGAGATCACAGATGACGATAATCCAATAATCGTTTTAATGAGGCTTAAGAGTGAATACAGGTAATTTTTTTATATTCAAACTAAAATAAGATAGAATTGCAATGGAAACAGGTATTTATAAAATATTTAATATTTATTTCTCAAAATGTTAACCAAATGTTTTTTAATTAACTTAAAAACACAACTATGAAAAGCATAAGTAATAGATTTTTCTTAAGTATATATTTATTTGCTTTTTTAGCAATTTTAACCCCACAAAATAGCTCTTCGCAATCACCTGAAAATAATAAATTAGATGCTTTCTTACTTCTGGTAGAAGCTACACCTGATGGTAATATTAAGGTTACTTGTAAAAAAGGATGTGGATTTATATGGATTAGTTATGAACCAAGAAAAAACAGTCCGCAAGGAATTGATCAAAGAGGAATGAGTCCTGACATAAGTGAAATGAAAACAAGCGAAGACAGGTTTGCGAATTTTTATTTTACTATCTCAGTAAAGGATGAAGAATTATATTTAGAAGGTTTGGCAGGCACTTCCTGGTCAGAATTAACTATTAAATGCCCGGCAGGCAATTGTTATCAATATATTGATCAAAATGGGCTTGTTGAAAAAGAGGATAAATAAGTTTTAGTTTTTTTGTGAGTTTATTGTTGAAAAACAAATAATATAAATTATCCATTTTGCTAAAAAGAATCTTAAAACAAATTAAAAATGAAAATACCATCAAAACTCCCACTTAAAATAAATATTTCATTCATACTATTTATAGTATTTTTTTATCGCTTCTATTTTCCTCAGCTTTAAGCTTAAGGTTCAGAAGGAGAACTGTGCACAGCAACAAAAACAAGAATTGCAGTATATTTCATACCGTCTGGCTTTGCTAAACCAGACTTTTAAGGATAACTATAAAATAGCCGGAGAAAATCTGCTAATGAACAATACCGAACTCTTTACCGGGATTGTTCCTGAAGAACACGATATTCCGGTCCTGTATTTAAAAGAAGATGCATGCTCAGATTGCTATAATAAGTTGATAGAAAAAATAATAGTTCACCTGGGCAATGTAAATCAATTTCATATTATCTCACATAATTCCAACCGGCGTTTTATTACTCTATTGTTAAGGTTGAATAAAATTCCCTCTGATAAACAGATTATTTGGACAGATGAGAAGATGTACGGTGATGAATACTCATACAGCACCGCCGACCTCCTCATCCTCAACGCCGACATGACAATACGCTTCTTCCTGCCACTGGATTTTTTGAAAGAAAATTATTTCTTTGAAGAATATATGTTATTTTTGGAAAACCAGCTAATGCAGGAAGCAAGTAATTGAACTTAGAAATGTTCAGGTCACAAAGTCGCACGAAGTTAATACACAAAGTTTCACAAAGTGGTAAACAAAAACATAGTGCAACTTTGTGTAAAACTTAGTGTAACATTGTGTTACAAAAACCCCCACAACCCCTAAACGTTAAAAAATGTTAAATAATGGGGGGTGATCAAATGAATATTTTTTGATATATTTGTTATGTACTTAGCCTTAATTTATTGAACCAAATTCTAACCGATGAATTGTTTAAAAAGCTTGCTTTTAGAGATTTTTTCCGTGGATTTTAGTTTAGGGCAGTTGGCAGTCAGCGAACATCAAGTTGACAGTTGACAGTAGGCAGTTGACAACATTCAGTCGGCAGTGTGAGGTTGGTAATATCATATCAGTGTTTTTATGTAAAACTTGAAATACAATAAAGAATAATTATAATACTGTTTAACCTGGAAGAAAAAGGGGGCGGGAAAGCATAGATCTTGACCAGCATTTCCCACCCCGGCCTCTTCCAAAAAATTATGAAGGAGGTGTTGCAAAGGTAGGAAATAAAAAATGAACAGAAACCGGTGAAATACTTAAATTACCGCTCCTCATTCAATAACACCCGGTTTCGTGAAAAATAAGCAAGGCTGGTTTCTGAATGAAGTTGACAGAATTAATTGTTGATAGTTTCAAGCAATCTGTTTTAAAACTTTTGTCAACTGTCAACTGTCAACTGTCAACTGATATTCAAATCCTTG
>SLSZ01000191.1 GCA_007130125.1 Bacteroidales bacterium | reverse complement strand
TGCAAAGATATTAATTGCAAATGATAAGAAATAATTATTTGGAGTAAGAATAAACAAATAGTGTAAATTTGGCGTTATTTAGTTAATGATGTCTGGCACCGTTGTAAACATTATTTATATTACGAATCATTAATAAACATTAAAACAGTTATGAAAACAGATTTATCAGACATTTTAAAGCAAGCCATAATTATGGAAGCCAGAGGGAAGTCTCTATATCAAAAGGTTGCTGAACAAACTGAAAACAAAGATGTAAAAAAGATCTTTGATATTATGGCTGAAGAGGAGCAAACACATATTGAGTTTCTTACCCGGCAGCTTATCAACCTCAAAAACAAGCAGCAGTTTGAAAAAAATGATTTTTCATCCCAGGAACACGCGGAAGAGGCGGTAAACAAAATATTAACCCAAGAGATCACCGAAAAGATTTCCGGTGCCGGTTTTGAAGCAGCAGCAATATCTGCAGCTATAGATATGGAAAATAAATCAATCGAGGTTTATTCCGAACAAGCCAAAAAGGCCACAGACCCCAATGCAAAAGAGCTTTTTGAATGGCTGGCAAACTGGGAAAAAGGTCATCATAAGCTGCTGATTGAACTAAACAAGCAACTGACCGAGAAAGTGTGGTATGATAACAGTTTTTGGCCGTTTTAAGTAATCGTATTGAGTTTTAAAAATTTCCGGCGAGAACATTTTTAATTAACCTTTCAGCTTTTGAGAATTCCATATTCATTGTTGACAGTAACGCTTTCAACTGTGTCATAATTTCTTCTATTGTAAGAGGTTTGTTATCATCAATGTATCCATAGTTTACAAGATACTGTTCAAGCTCATCAATCTTTGCCTGTCTGAATCCCGGCACCTCTGAGTTTTTAAGTGCCTGCAGCAACTCAACAGGATTTCCTTTATATTGGTAAAGTTTGTCAGTAACCTCATCAATAAAGCTCTCAGACACAGCTCCTGACTGCTCTAACACCGCACGGTCAATAGGCTTCGGACGTCCAATACGGTATAACTCAACAAAGCGTTCAAGAAGCTTAACTTTTTCATTGATGAGATTAAACTCATTATCATCTATACCCTCTATCTGTCCGTCATTATCAATAAATGATTTTAACTGGCCCCAGTAAACGATGTTCTTTTTAAGACAATTATACAATACTGTGCTATCCTCAAATAAATGCCACAAATGTATCTGTTCAGGTTCATGGAATAGAGGGTCAAAGGTGTCTGCCCCGATTAATTTACCATAATCCTGGTAACTTTTTCCATCCGGAGCCGGAATCTCCAAAGCAAACTTAACAGAATCAACACTATATCCGGTTTTATCAAAATCATAATCATGGTGTTCATCTTTTTGGCCTGTCAGTGTATATATTTTATAATGAACATCCGGAACTATATCAAGGTAGGTTTTCCATTTAACCACTTCGTCTTCCTGTGCGGTGAAATAAAATATCTGCCTACCGTTTTTGCTTATTTCAATCAATGCTTCAATGATAGCTTTAGCCCGTATATCGTCACTGTTTGCCAGAAGCTCATCAGCAAGTACAGGCAACTTCATTGATGATTCAATGGTTTCAATAAATGCAAGCCGCACAGCCAACAGAAGCTGGATCCGGGTTCCTGTTGATAACTCATCAAGAGGTTGCTCTTTATGTAACAATGTGTCAAATGCACTAAAAGCTGCATCATCACTGTCATCCAGTATTAAGTCATATCTGCCGTTTGTGATACGGTTAAGCAATTTTTTTGCATGGTCAAACACTTTTGGGCGGTTCTTGTCACGGGTAAAACTTTTCAGCTTGTTAACAATAATGTTTCCTGTTATTGACGAGAGATTATTTTCATAAAGCTGATGCAGCTTATTTAAAGCTTCATCTTTTTCTTTTAAGGCATTTTCAAGATCAGCGCCTTCTTTTGCTGAATTAATCCGCGTTTCTATTTCTGTTATTCTTCTTTTGATATCATCCAGATTGCTTGCCGTTTCACTGTTTTCACTGATAAGTTTTTCGGTTTCATCAGGTGTTAATGTTTCAACTTCCATTGCATGATAATCGTATAATGAATGAGCCTTAACGGATTTTTCCTTTTCAGCCAGCCTGACTTCTGCATCATTAGCCGCCTGCCTTATTTTTTTATAATTATCAAGCTGCTCTAATAATTTTTTAACCTCTTCATTTTGCCCGAAACTTATATCCAGCTTATTATAAATGCTTTCAAGCTTTTGAGTGCTTTCGTCTTTTTGTATCTGATAATCATTTATTTTCTGCTCCTGATTTGATATTTCTTTTACTGCTTCCCGGCGCTTATCTTCATTTTCCTTAAGTTTTTTGAATGCTGCTGAGGCTTGTGTTGCATCTTCAACAGCTTCCAGCTTATAAGTGGAAAATATGGTATTTATTCTTTGTACATTCTTCTTCCATAATTCATGATAATCATTCCTGCTTGCTTTTAGAGCTTCCGCTTCGTTATGGTTTTGTTGCCAATCATATATATTCTTTAAAAACCAATACAACTCGCTGTAATTTCTTAAATTGTCGGTGGGGAGCTTGGGCATCAGTTTCAATTTTTCCTGCCAACTGTTATATTGATTTTTGATATTATCCAGCCTGGGTTGCAATTCTTTAAGTTCATTTTCAATTATATGAATTCTGCGATTGATATCCTCCTGCGATTTTGCTAAAATAAGTTCCTCGTTTAATTCATCCAGTCTTTTGGCAACATCTTCGGTAGTCCATTTTGCCGGTGACTCCAATCCGGTTTTTTCAAAATCAGATTTTCTAATATCTCTTTCTTTTTTAGGTTTTGTTGCAAAAATATAAATTGCAGGTATAGCAAATAAAAACGCTACAACCAAACCAGCAATCCATGAAAAATAAGCTGCAAGAGCTGTAATAACAAGGGCAACCGGCAGAACTATTAACCATTTTCTTGGAATACCTGTTTGGGATTTTTGCTCCTGCAGCCAATAACTTAGGGTAGTTATTGCATTGGAAATATTACCGCTCTCTGCCTGTTTTTCAAGTACCTGGTCTTTTAGCTTTTCATACTCCGTATTGAGATATTTCTTTTCGCTTAAAGCCTCATGTGCATCGTAAATGAATTTGTCAAGGCCCGTAACATCATTGAGTTGAAGCCCTTTAAATTCGGATGAATCAGTTGTTTTGTCAACGCTTTTAAGTGCCTCAAGTTTTTTTGCCTCTGATTGTGAAATCTTGTTTTCGGTTTCATGCACTTCACGTTCAAGATCAGATGCTTTTTTAATCCTTTCTTCCAGTTCGGTCAATATTTCATCCTCAACACCAGTTTCCGGTATTTTAAGCGAAGAAATAGTTTCATTATTTCTTTCAATTTCCTGTTCAGCTATCCTGATATTGTTTTTGCAACTTTCGATGCTTTTTTCAAGTTCTTTAATACTTTCATATTCTTCACCAGTTGCTTTTTCAAGAACCGCTGGAAACTTTTCAAACTCTTCTTTTTTTAATTCGCAATCCTGGCGGGCTTTGATATATTCAGCCGTTAGTTGATAGAATTCTTTTAAACTTTGAGCCTTTTCAGCTTTTTGTTTTTCTTCCTTCAGCTTATCAATTTGTTGTTCGTCATTTTTAAGGTTACGCTGCTTTTGTTCTTTTTCATTATAATCCTTTCCGGCTTTTTCATATTCTTTAAATTCACCAATTGCTTTACGTTTAATATCACCTGAATATCCGAGGTTTTCCCGGGCTTTGTCGAGATCAACTCCGCCAATAGATTCTTTAACTATCTTTTTTGCAAGTCCGCCTTCATCTTCTGCAAACAGTTCGTGCAATGCCAGCATGTACCGACTTGAGTCTTCGGCAGCCGGCAGCCCGGTTAATTCATCCTTAATACCGGCACGCAGTATAGTAATATTTTTTGAGTCAATCTTAACCTCCCAACGCTCTTTATTTATATTCAACAAACTATCAGCCTGAATGCCTTGTGTTTTATTATGCCAAATTATTTGCTGAATAAGCCAGGCAGTAGAACTTTTGCCAGATGCATTAGGCCCCGCGACTATATTTATATTAGTCGCCAGATCCTTATATGCAGGTAATCCTTTAGGTAAACCAGGCATCTTTCGGAGAGACAGTTCTTGTAGTATGAGTGGGGTTTTTTGCATTTTGAAATAAATTGTTTTAAAGACTTAATTTTATAATTACTAACCCAAATCAATTGTTTTGGTTAGATGATCTTTGGTTATTTCTTTATTTTAAAAAAGCTCCACGCAAAAACCGCAAAGTTTAATAAACGCAAATTACGCAAAGCTTATAGACCATTAACTACTCTATGAACATTATTTTTTAAAGTTTTTGAATTAAAGTTTATTAATAAGCCCAGCTTTATGCCGGATAATTTTAAATATGTTAATAACTGGGCATAATGCACAGGTGCTATTATTTCAACAGCTTTTATTTCTATGATTAGCTTGTTATTAATCAGTAAGTCGATTCTATAACCAACTTCTTGCTTTACTTCCTTGTAAACAAAAGGCATTGAAACTTGTTGCCTAACATCAAAACCCAACTCTTTTAAATCATAAGCTAAAGCATTTTCATATGCTGATTCTAACAATCCAGGGCCAATAGTTTTATGGATATCTATTGCTGCACCAATTACTTTATAAGATATTTCATTTTCTGTCACTGTCTTTGCGAATTTTGCGTTAATTTAATTTTGCGGTTTTTGCGAGGAATTAAAACTGTCTAACTTTCTTGTTGTTGCATCCTCAATTCTGCCAGCAACCTGTTACATTCCTTTATTATATACTCTTTTGCGTCTTTATCGGGTATTTTATTGAAGTTTTTTACATTCTGTAAAGGTTGGTAAGTTCCTGATCCGGAGACTTTTTTAAAATTATCTTCCCATTCTTTTTTAATTTCATTCAGAAACTCCGTATCATTGCCATTTTGTAATGCCAATATAGTTTCTGCCAGCAAACCTTCGGGCGAGGGTTGCTTCGCAAGTTCTTCGAGATTTTCAATTGCAGGTTTTACAAAGTTTTCAACTTTTCTGACTAAAAATTTAGTTCCGATATCCAATTTCCCGTCATAATCGGTAAGTGATGCCGTCCATTTATCCAACTCTTTAATTTTGGAATGAACACCTTCCAAATGCACGTCATAAACCAAAAACTCAACATTTTCCAGCTTATCAACCATTGCGTTTGCATTATCATACAAAGCCATAGTTGTTTTATCTCTTAATGTGATTTCATCATCTGCATTTGTGACATCAACAACAATACTTTCATATCTAACCGGCGATAACTGTATAGTTTTAGTATTTATTCTGCCATTGTTATCAATCTCCATCAATACAGCACCATGAACTCCAGGCTCTTTTGCGCTAAAAGCGTGAGGAGAGCCAGGGTAAAAAATAAAAGGATTGTTGTCTTTCAATATATCAGGTTTATGGATATGTCCAAGAATCCATGCATTTACATTTTTATTGGCAAGATTATTTAAATTAACCGGAGCATAAGGGCTGTTTTGGTCATAAACATCACAGTGCAAAATTCCAATAGCCGGGTAATTTGGGTCAATATTAATATTGTTAAAACTAAAAAGCGGGTCTTCTTTGATATAGCTTTTAGGGAATGACCAGCCTGCCAGTTGTATTTGGTTGTTGCCTTTGGAAAACTTCTTCAACTCCCATATTCCTCCGGCTCCGAGAAGATTAACGTTATCATATTTTTCATTGCCGGCAATCTGTGCAAGCACATCAAAATCATGATTCCCTGCCACCATATATACAACTATACCAGCCTTTTTCAATTCTTCAAAACCGGATTGTAAAGGTCCAATAGCCTCAAAATAGCGGTTATCACGATCCACAATATCGCCGGCAAGAATAAGTGCATCAACATTTTCATCAATACAAAGCTTAACAACGTTGCTCCATGTATGCTTTGATGAGCTTTGCTCAGCATTCTCAGGTATACCTGAAGACTTTCTTCCAAGATGAAGGTCTGATGTTGTAATTAGTTTTAAAGTCATGATTATGTCAAAAGTTTGGTATTAGCTTTTAAAATTAGCATTTTATCTTTTACAAATATAAATCATAACTACGTCAAACTATGTCATTATAGCGTTTTTTGTATAAAAAATCATCATTCATTAATCGGTATTTATTAATCAAGTCGCAAAATAAAAAATTGTCTTTCAAAACCTCCTTTGGTATTATATCTGAATTCCTTATTTATGATCCGGTTGATTTTTGTAAAAAGCAGAATAAACTTTTATACTTTATGAAACATTCTATTTCTTTTTAACATATCTGTTGGTATTTTTGTAATAACAAATCAAACAGAAAAATTTTAATCTCAAAGCCGTATTATTGAAAACAAGGTTTATCATAATATTTATATCTTTTTGCTTTTTAAGTTTCTCTTCTTTATCATCACAGATAACAGATAAGCCGAGAGAGTTCAGCGTTTACGGCAGTGAGACGTCAGTCAAACTTGACACTCTGAGTATCATTCCTGATTCTTTTGAAATATACGGCCCTGACAGTCTTAAGCTTAACCAGGCTTTCTATTCGCTTGATGCTGTTAATGCAAGGCTTGAACTCAGAATACCATACTTCTGGCAGGAAGAAGTTATATGGGGTCATTACAGGGTATTCCCCTACCATCTGGGTAAGCCGGTATCTTTCAAGGATACTTCAATAATACACCGACCCGGACTTGGTGAAGAGATAATACATCACAGGGCTCCTGCAAAGCGCAAAGATGAAAGCATCCTCGATTTTGAAGGCCTCACCAGCTCGGGAAATATAACACGGGGTATTTCAATGGGCAACAGGCAGGATATGGTACTTAACTCATCAATGGATTTACAACTGGCAGGCATGCTTTCGGAAAAACTGGCCATTAAAGCCGTGATATCAGACCAGCATATACCTTTTCAACCTGAAGGTACAACCCAGCACCTGCAGGATTTTGATAAAGTATATATACAAATAACCGGTGAACAATCGGATCTTATAGCCGGCGACTTTGAGCTTAAAAACCCTCCGGGCTACTTTATGAACTTCAACAAAAAAGCCCAGGGTGCCAGGTTTTCTTATACTTTTGAAGGTGATGACAGCCAGGTTATTGGCGATGGAACCCTGAAAGTGACCGGAGCTGCCGCAATAGCAAGGGGAAAATATGCACGCAACGAATTTAAAGGCAATGAAGGAAACCAGGGCCCATACAAGTTAACAGGCAGCCAAAATGAACTTTTTATAATGGTAATAGCGGGTAGTGAGCGGGTCTATATTGACGGTGAGCCACTAACAAGAGGAAAAGAACACGACTATATAATCGATTACAATATGGCTGAGATTACATTTACACCCAACAGGCCAATTACCAAAGATAGCCGTATCCTTATAGAATTTGAATATGCCGATAGAAATTATACAAGGTCAATGTTTTTTGTCGGTACCGAATACCAAAAAAACAATCTTAACGTAAACCTCAACTTTTTTTCCGAACAAGATCACAAAAACCAACCCCTGTTTATGGATTTAACTGATGAACGCCGGGAATTGCTTTCCCAGGTTGGCGACAGTCTGCATTATGCGTTCGACTGGAATGTTGACTCTACAGGTTTTCAGCATGACCAGGTAATGTACATGATGACAGATTCACTAGGCTATGATTCGGTATTTGTTTACTCCATTGATCCGGAAAAGGCTGTTTACAGGGTAGGCTATACATATGTGGGTGATGGTAACGGTAATTACCGCCAGGTTAGCAGTAATGCCAACGGCAGGGTATATCAGTGGATCGCACCGCAAAATGGTATACCACAGGGCACTCATGAACCGATAATCAGACTTGCAGCACCACGTCAAGACCAGATGCTTACCCTGGAAACAAACTATCAGTTCTCCATAAATACCTCAGCAGGTATTGAATGGGCTATGACAAACCATGATATAAACCTCTTTTCAGACCTGCACAGCGAAACAAATATCGGGCACGGCTTTAAATCATACTTTGATCATAGCCGGCAATTAAAAAACTTCAGAGATGGACAATGGAAAATGAATTTAAACCTTAATCACGAACTCGTACAGGCAAATTTTACTCCCCTGGAAAGATATCGAAGTGTAGAGTTCCAACGTGACTGGAACTTGACAGGCTTTAAATCTAAAGACTCCGAAAATGTTTCTGAATTTGTCATAGGGTTAACACATCCGGAAACCGGTAACATTAAATACAGCTTTAACTCTTTTGTATCCGGCAGCAGATTTACGGGTATTAAAAACAGGCTAAACAGCCGGTTGAAAAAAGGCAAAACTAAATTAAACTACACCGGCAGTTATCTTAACACTTCAGGCTTTTTAGAATCAAGTTTTTACCGCCACCGTGCAAATATCAGCAGGAGTCTATGGAACCTGACAGCAGGCATAGAAAGCCATATCGAAGACAACAGGATTTTTGAAGATGATGATGAACACCTGAAAACCCCAAGCTTTTCTTTTAACGAATGGATGTTTTATGTAAATAATCCTGACACTATCAAGCACCATTATAAAGCTTACTATAAAATTCGAAACGATTATTTACCTGCAATTAACCAGTTTGAGCATGCAACCCGGGCAGATGATTATGGCCTTAGTTATGTTTTCCGCCCAAACGTCAACCACCGCATTAATCTTAATGCAGTTTACAGGCGCTTAAAGGTAACAAATGAAAGCATAGACGACATACAGGATGAAGAAGTGTTAATGGGGAGAATAACCAATAACAGCCGCTTCCTTGACGGGTTTGCCTTAAACAATGCCTTCTATGAGATATCAACAGGTATGGAGCGAAAGCGCGAATACATGTACGTTGAAGTACCACCGGGGCAAGGTGTTTACGTTTGGAACGACTATAACGAAAACGGCATCCCTGAGCTTGATGAGTTTGAAATAGCTCAGTTTCCCGAAGAAGCAAATTACATCAGGGTGTTTTTGCCTACCGATGAGTTTGTACGCACCTACTCGACAGCACTCAGCAATACATTGAACATTGAACCTTCGAGACTCTGGGATGATCCTGAAGGTTTGCGTAAATTTATCTCGCGTTTCAGCAACCGCTTTAATATAAGGATCGACAGAAAAACAACAGGAGAACAGGATTGGAATAATATTAACCCTTTTATAACTGACGTTGCTGATACAGCATTAATTTCCCTGAACAGCCTTCTGCGAAACACCTTGCATTTTAACCGTACCCACCCCGTATATGGTATTGAATGGACAATCCAGGATAATCGCAATAAGATTTTACTGAGTAACGGGTTCGAACATCGCACAACAAGATTCACAGGCATGCGTCTAAGATGGAACATTACAAAACAATATTCGCTGAATCTGCAATCAAACATTGGTGACAGAACGAATGAATCTGAGTTCCTCGAACAACGAACCTTTGCTATCAGCTACACAGAAACAGAACCCAGACTTAATTTTCAGTACAGCAACAATATGAGGATAAGTCTCTTCTATGGATATGAAACAAGAAAAGAAACATTACACAGTGCAGGTGAAAGATCTGTTGTTAACAGGGGCGGAGCTGAAGTACGCTATAATGCCCCAACGCGAGGAACTATCAATGTAAGGCTTCAGTTATCTAATATTGATTACCCGTTTGATGAAAACACTCCACTTGCTTTTGAAATGCTTCAGGGCTTGAGAGCCGGCAACAACGGCATATGGAACATCACCTGGCAGCAAAACCTTACATCCTACCTGCAGCTAAACCTTTCGTACAATGGACGGAAATCACCCGATGTGCCGGTTGTGCATACGGGGAATGTGCAGGTGAGGGCACTCTTCTGAAACCTACAAAGAATCGAATGTAATTTGGAGTTTCTATCATAAAAAAATCCCAAGCTCTAAATCCCAAGTTCAAAATAAATCCCAACAATAAAATCCCAAACAGGCTAAATCAGGGTTTAGAGCTTTGGATTTTGGACTTATTTTGGATTTTGAGCTTGGTATTTGGGATTTATTGAACCAATATTAGAATTACATATTATGCATTCAATGCGCATCCAGCCCTTCCCTCATATAAATCAAATGTTCCAGTGTTTTTAATATCTCTGTCATATATTCATTGACAGCTTTTACGCTTCCCGGCAGGGTATAAACAAAGGTGTTGTTCATAAGGCCGGCAACTCCCCTACTCAGCAATGCATTGGGTTTTTGCGAGCCGTATTTTATACGTATGCTTTCCATGATACCGGGTATTTCCTTGTCAAGCATAGGCCTAACCGTTTCTACGGTAATGTCACGTTGTCCAACTCCTGTTCCACCGGTAGTTATCAAAACATCAACATTTTTAGCAGCAGCCCTTTCAAGCAATATTCTCAGATTGTCTTCTTCGTCAGGAATGATAGTATGTTCTATTTTCACCTGCCTCGGGGAATTTTCATAGTGTGAATTTATAATTTCTATTATTCGTGGCCCGCTGCGGTCTTCATAATCACCACGACTGGCGCGGTCACTGAGCGTAATTACCTGAAAGCTGAAAACCCTTGGATGATAAGTAAACACATCACCCGGTGAAACTTTCCCGGGTTTGATAACACGTGTAAAAATACCTTCTTTGGGCATTACACAATTACCTACCTCTCTGAATATAGCACACTGTGAGCCATGACATGCTTTGCCTATCTGTGTTATTTCCAGCTCCACTTTAGAAGAAATAAGCCTGTCAAGAGGCGAAGTTTTATATACTTCAAACCCTTCAGTAGTAATATTTTCAGCAAATTCACCGTAATTTATTTCCCTGCCGGCTAATTTTGAAAACTTATCAACGCTTTCTTTTGCCAATAAGCTTACCTGGCGATGCCATACCCCGGAATGTGCATCATCAACAATCCCCTTGTCATCAAGAGTAATTGAATCAACAGGATTCTTGATAGTGCCCTTTTCTGTTGAAATGTTAACTGATAAAACCTTAAGTTCTTTTATATTGCTCATTACTTTTTAATTTACTTTTTAAACTAACTTTCTACACTTTAAAAATCCCAAACCCCAAGCTCAAAATCCAAAATAAGTTTCAAATTCCAAATCCAAAGTTCAAAAAAGGCAGTCTTCAGTCGGCAATTTCAGGCTTTCAGTCAGTATGCTGCAGAATACCAATTACCAATAATCAATGTTCAACGACCGGTTACTGATTACTGATTACCGATTACTCCATTTATTTTCTCTTAGTTCTCTTAATTCCCTTAGCTCTCCGGCTCTATGCTCCATGATCTATGCCTTATCAATCCTTTAATCACTAAACCGCATGATCAATTCTTTTGTTTCTCCACCAAAACCACCTCCTCAATCACCATTTCCTTATCCACCGCCTTGCACATATCATAGATCGTGAGCAGTGCCACGCTGGTTGCGGTAAGAGCTTCCATTTCTACGCCCGTCTGACCGGAGCACTTTACTGTTGCTATGACTTCAACACCATTATCTGTGACTTCGGTTTTAACATCTACCTTAGTCAACTGTAACTGATGGCATAAAGGTATCAATGATGAAGTTTGTTTGGCGGCCTGTATCCCGGCAACTTCAGCCACAGTAAGCACATCACCCTTTTTCATGTCGTTCTCTTTGATAAGCTTGATTGTATCCGTTTGCAAACGAATAAACCCCCTGGCAACAGCCGTGCGCGATTGCTGAGGCTTATTGCCGACATCTACCATTTTTGCTTTGCCCTTTTTATCTGTATGTGTAAGTTTTGTCATGTCACAATATTTCTTTAAGCTAAATAGTGGTTTGACAAAATTACGATTATTTTTTTGGACATTTTTACTTTGCGATATAAAGTTCGCCTCATTGGATAGTTATTTTTATTGCTTTTGTGAAATGTTTCCGACATAATTGTGGTTGAGTTTACAGACAGAGGCGCAGCAATAATAGCATAAGATAAATTGCGGTTCTTTGATGCCGATAAAGAAAAAAAATATAAAAGAAGCACTGCTGAAATACTGCGAATTAAGCACCCTGGCTATGGCGATGCTGTGAGAGTTTTGGAATAAGATGGCTGAAAAGTAATGCTGACCTAACGAAATTAAATCTTAAAAATACATATAGGAAGAGTAGATTGTGTTTGTGTGATATTTTTAACATTTCAGAAAAACTATATATTTAGCATACTTTTAAGTATACTAAAAATATTTAAATTCTTAGCTATGAATCAATTATTCAAACGTTACAATCTTTTTTTTTTGAATGCAACTTGCAGTTGATACTATATAAAGAATTAAGAGAATATTTTATTTTTCAAAAAGAACCAAAGCTAGATCATCTATTGATTTAAAGTCTTTATCAGCAGTAACCAAAGGCAAATCAAGCATTATTGCTGTAGATGCAATAATTGCATCCGGAAGTTTTATTTTATTATTTCGACGAATTGCAATTGTATTTGATTTAATATCCTGATTAATGTCAACTATTGTACAATCTGAAATCAATTTTTTAAGAATATCTATTTGATAATCCTTTATACCATATACTCCTAAAAACTCCATTTCTGTTATAACTGAAACGTACACATGGCAATCTTCCAATATTTTGGCAACATTTTCATACCTTCAACAAGCATAATCAAAATGTTAGTATCAACAAGTATTCTATGCCCATTCATCTCTCACCTTTTTTTGATATTCCAAAGCATCACCGAAAACACCCTTAAGAGATCCTGTATATTTTTTTGCATCGAATCTTTTCTTATTCTTGATGTTATCCAGGAATCTTTTTAATTTCTTTTTACTGCTTGAACTTTTAACAATTATAACTGACTTTTCCATAATAGTTTATTAGTTAGTAACAAATTTACGATTTTAACAAATATGAAAAAAATTATTCTCTAAATTTCAGCCCGGCTTTATTAATTCATTAAATATAGCAGAAAAAATATTTAGATTAAAAAAAAACCTGTTGTTTTTTTTCACCAGTTCCTTGTTTTGCATAGTACTTTTTATTATCTTTGTCCAAAATTTAGTAAAGTTATGAACCTGGAAAACACAAAAGCACAGATGCGTAAGGGGGTTCTTGAGTTATGTATTTTGTCATTGCTTGCAGGAAAAGAAGCTTATGCATCCGAAATAATTGAAAAATTAAAAGCCCGCAAGCTACTTGTGGTTGAAGGTACGATATACCCTCTTCTTACCAGGTTAAAAAACGACGGATTGTTAAGTTACCGATGGGAAGAATCTACCGGCGGCCCGCCGAGAAAGTATTATAAAATAACACCATTGGGAGAAACAGTTCTGTCGGAGCTAAAAAAATCATGGAGTAATCTTGTTGAATCTGTAAATAAATTAACTGAAAACAATAAAAATTAATTTTTAAACACGTGTCGTGTAACGAGACATGTAAATACACACCCGTCACCCGTTACTCGTCACCCGTCACCCGTTACAAACTCATTAGAAATCAGGATATTAAATACATTTTATAATGAAAAAAACCGTAACAGCAAACATCAGCGGCATAGTCTTTCACATAGATGAAGACGCTTACGAAAAGCTTAACAACTATCTTGGCAATGTACGCTCCCATTTTTCTGACGACGAAAGTGGCAATGAGATACTTTCCGATATAGAAAGCCGGATAGCTGAAATGCTTCAGGATAAAATAAGCAGCTCTAAGCAGGTAGTAACAATACAAGATATTGATGTTATAATATCTCAGCTCGGACAGCCAGGCCAAATGAAGGATGAAGATCCCGATCCGGGCACAGGGCAACAAAAAGAAAGTCCAAAAACCGAAAAAACATCAAAAAGGCTTTACCGGGATCCTGACAACCAAATGTTGAGCGGTGTTTGCGGTGGTATCGGAGCATATTTTAATGTGGATCCGACATGGATACGCATTGCTTTTATTTTATTGACCCTGCTATACTCAAGCGGAATAATAGCTTACATAATACTTTGGATAGTTGTGCCAAAAGCCCGTACCACAGCCGAAAAACTTGAAATGCGTGGAGAGAAAGTGAACATTTCTAATATTGAAAAATCTTTTAAGGAGGAAATGGAGGGTGTAAAAACCAATATAGACAACCTTTCTAAAGAAGCCGGCGAAAAATTTAAAAAAAAAAGAAATGACGAAGAGGCTTCAAACACCTTAGCAAATATTCTCGGGGCACTCCTGAAAGCCATTGGAATAATCCTGGGCATTGCCCTTGTAATGGCCGGCTTGTTTATGATGGTAACTATAATCATTTCTTTTATTGCACCGGGAGTTGAACCTTTTTCGTACTTCCTTAGGGTACCCTATTTGCTTCAAGATATAATTCAACCAGGCTGGCTGTCAGCTATTGCCTTTACCGGATTATTGCTTACTATCGTAATCCCTGTTATCGGACTGATTTACCTGGGAGCAAAGCTGATATTTGACATTAATTCAAAATCCGGAAGCCTGCCAATAATACTTGTTTTACTTTGGGTTTTAGGTATAATTGTTTTTGTGTTGGCAGTTATAAAAAGTGTGGTGTTGATATAAATTTTGTACATGCAGATAAATAAATAATAAACAAGCATGTTTATTATTTATAAACTAAGCATTTCCGTGTGAGAAAGTTTTTATACCGGTTGCAATAATTCATGATGGCAACCCTGTATTATAAAAATTACGGTTATTCTAAATCGAGGCTTTCTATTTTGCCGGTGATCCTGCTAAGCGACTCGCTGATTTCTTTCTCAGGGACTATGATATTGTAATCTCCCCAGAACTCGTAATCGTAGGATAAATTTTCTTCTGCAAGAATAACGTTTTTCCTGATCGTCTCTCTTCTGCGAAATCGCTGTACATCTTCAGTATTAATTTGCACAGTCGCCTTTTCAAAAAAGATCCAGTAAGTTTTTCTTAGCAACCTGTTCCGCGGTCTGACCCTTAGTTTTATTTCACCTTTTACATGGTTCAAATGGTACTTATCGTCATGCAGCTTGTAGCTTACAATATATTCAGCACTCTGCATATTAACAATATAATTTGGACTGGGGCGAGGTATAAAACGGCTTTGTATATCTCTTATATAGTCTCTGTTAATTTCAAAATCAACGCTTACAATACCATAGCTTTCTTTATCAATATATATAGTGCCTTTGTGAATAGCTTCCCGCACCATTCTCTTTGCCTCAAAGTCAATGGCATATGCATATCTGTTATCTACCTTTACCATTCCTGCCGGCAAAAAGTTATAATTACGCATCAACCGGCTATCTATAAAGTCAGGCACATTTTTTATCACATCCATCTGTGATGCCCCGCCTAAACCGGCCTTCAACTTAAAAATCAATGTGTCTTTACTGTCTAAATTTTTTATACTTCTTGACTGAAGCAGTTTCATCTGATCTTGCTGATAACTCTCATATGAGGGCCTGTATTCGCTTATCACTGATTCAGAGTAGTACATAACCTCTTCTTCAACAAAGATTCCTTCACGGTAAAAGCTTATATGATTAGAGGGCTCATTAGGATAATTGTCTTTCTTTTTCGAAAGTGCTTTCTCCAAAACATTTAAGGGATCAAAATAGCTAATTGTCAACTCCTCCAAGAATATGGGCTCAAATTCCATTGCTATGTCTGCAAACCCTTTTTTTAAAAGACTCACGGGAAGATTGCAGGCCTTATAACCCAGGCTTGAAAAGGTAAGAGAGTCTTCTATGTGTTTGTAATCCAATCTGAGTTTAAAAATACCATTTTCATTGGCAATAACACCTCTGGCTGACTTTGCATGGCTTATAGTAGAATATGGCAAAGGTTCAGCAGTACTGCCATCAAATATTCTTCCCCGTAAAATAACGTAACTTTTCTGTTGCTCATCAAGAGGTTCTTCTTCAACTTTTTCTTCAACCGGACGATGTATTAATATGTGATTTTCAATTATATCAAACTCAAGGCTGGAGTCAGGAACCAGTTCATGTAACAATTCTGTTAAAGATTTGTGAGTTCTTCCAATCCTAATCTCTTTGTCACTATCAACTATTTCACTGTCGTATATGAAAAAATAACCTGTTTGCCTTGTTATCTGATTAAAGATATTATATAAAGTATTAGTCTGACGGGAAAGACGTACCTCAATCTCATCAGGATTTTCATTTGCATGGACACTGGTCTTCGATAAAAACAAAGCAAATAAAACCCATAGCCATATAATAAATAATGGCTTAAAGCGAACCTGCTGATATTTACTATTTAATTTCAATCTTTTGATTTAAAAACTATATAAGAATCATTTTTTTGTTCAAAGTCAATGTTCAGCGACCTGGATATAAGCTCTGTCATGGTATTAACAGAAGTGTTATAGAAAGTAACTGTAAGTTTACGCTCTTTAAGGGACTCTTCATCAATATCAAAAACTACAGGATAGTTTTGATTAAGTACCTTAATGATATTTTCAAGTTTTTCATCTTTGAAATGCATGTGGTGTTTTCTCCAGGCCGTATTATATTGACCCTGAGCAGTAACTTTAGTTGTCTGGCCGGCTTTTACAGTAAGCAACTCGCCATATTCGACAACAACCGGTTCTTGTGACTTCCCTTTAAGTTTTACTTTAACTTTTCCGGTTTCAACAAACAACTCCATGCTGTTATCATTAAGGGTTTTTATATTGAATGATGTACCGAGCACTTCTACGATTGCTTCTTCTGTTTCCAGCAAAAAAGGATTATTTGGGTTATGTGCAATATCAAAAAAAGCTTCACCCTGGAGTTTAACAAAACGTTGTGTTGGCGCAAAAGCTTCAGGGTATGAAAACTTTGTATTATTGCCGAGATAGACTATTGATCCATCCTGAAGAGTATGCACGTGGGTGTAATCCTCATCAAACGTGACCAGAGTATATAAACTTTCTTCTGTTGGAATGTATTTAGCGGCATACCAAATAGAAACACCAAGAGTAAAAATAATCAGCCAGCCTGCAGCCCATTTAATCCATGTGGGCATAATTTTGGTTTTCCGTGCAGATGATTTTTGTATAATGCGCTTTTCTAGTTTATCCCAGGCACTATTAGCGTCTATATCGTTAAAAACTTCCTGGTTTGAAATGTTTGACCAGCCCTCCTCCAGCTCTTGAAAAGCTTTAAGCTTATCAGGCTCTGTCATGAGCTTCTTTCTGAATATGAGCTCTTGCTCGGCATCCATCTCACCGGCCATAAGTCGTGCAATTTGCTCATAATCATATTGTGTGAATACATCTTTTTCCATGGCATAGTTATATTATTGTATTTTATCAGTCATATTTGCTTGGTTCTTATCATACGATATACAATCTTGATAATCACTTAAATTTTTTCTAAACGCAGAAAGTGCTTTACCCATTGCAGCTTCCACTGTTTTAACAGAAACGGACAGCTTTTCTGCAATTTCTTTGTATTTCATAGCTTCAAATCTGCTCATTCGAAAAATATTCGCATATCGCTCAGGTAATTCATCAAGTGTCCTTTCTATTATTTGCCATAATTCTTTAGCTGCTATTTCCTGAGATGCATTGTTATTATCAACGCTTTCCCGGCTTTTGACATAATCCGAATACCTTTGTCTCACTTTAGCACCTCTAATATGCTTGAGACTGCTGTTATATACAGATCTGTAAAAGTAAGCCTTCACTGATGTTTTAATATTTATTGACTTTCTGTTTTTCCAGTAATTATAGAAAAAATCCTGAACAATCTCTTCAGCTGTGTCTAAATCCTTTACGATATTGAATGCTGTAACACACAATGATTTGTAGTGAGTTTTAAAAAGCACCTCAAATTCAGCAACATCATTGCTTTTTTTATGTGATTGTTTATCAAGCTTTTTCAATACCATTTTTTTACTATCAGTAATGACCTTTGGGATTGTAATTTAACCCAAAGGTCATTGTTTTATCTTGTTTTTTTATGTTTTTACAACAACATATCATGCTTTTTTTGTAATCAAAGCTGTTTTTTCAATACTCTGTGTTTAGATAACACAAATATCAAAATTACAGTCTAATTTTAATTTATTGCGTATCGCTGCTTAAATTTTTGTTCAACTTGCGAATAGCACTCTCTATTGATTGATCTGGTTCAATAGTGTTGTATTCTCCCCAAAAATCTTTTTCAAAATATACTGAAACTTCATCAGCCAAAATATTTCTTTTACTTAAAGCATCTCTGAAATGAAATCTATCGGCATTTTCAGATTCTCTTTGTGTTACAGCCATTTCAAGCATAACGCTATAGTTTGTTCTAAAAAGGCGTCTGCGCCAGTCAGCAAAAAACTCAATCTCACTACGAATATAATTTAGGTGATATTTACCATCTATTTTGGTATAAGTTACAAGATATCGTGTATTTCTTGGAGTAAACCTAAGTCTTCTTGGCTTTTGCCTTATGAAATTCTTGGCAGCTTTATCTTTGTCTGACAAATCAACAGAAAAGTCAGCCATTGTAATTGCATAATTGTCTGTAGAAACATAAAGTTTACCTTCCATAAGTGCAAATGGCACTATTACCCTGGGCTCAAATCCTATTACATAGTTAGTTTCATCCTCTATTTTAACTATATCAAGTAATTCATAATTGTAATAATCAATGGTTTCTTCACATACAATAACTTCAGAATTATGTACAATATCAAGCACATTTGCCATATTTGGCCCTGCCTGCAATTTAAGCACCAAAGTATCGGCATCTTCAACATCTGCACTTTTTCTACCCTGTACCAGTTTAACCTGATTCGCTCTTGACGGTGAAGTAATAGGACCCTGATATATGTTTATTACAGCTTCGGCGATAGATATATAATCGTTCTTTTGTTTTATGGTCTCCCGGTAGAATCCGGTATTAACATAAGGTATATTCGGGTAATTCTCTTCTTTTTTCTTAAGTGCTTGCAAAACTACATCCCTGGGGTCAACAGGCCTAACCAACACTTCCTGCAAAGTTACTGAATGAGGCTCAACTAAGAAATCTGTTTTTCGTCCTTTTCTTTCATGAATTTCATACCTGGCAGTTTTATATCCAAGATGAGTAATACCTATTTCCCTTGCGTTCAAATCTTTTCGGATTTTAAGGGTAAAGTCCCCGTCAAGGTTAGCAACCGTCCCTATGTGTGTGCCCGGAATAAAAACATGTGCGAAAGGCACGGCCCTGTTTGTATTAGCATCTTTAATGCTGCCGCTAACAACATCAAAACCTGAAGCTTCACCCTGTGAGTAAGAATGTCCCAATGAAAAAATTGCCAGTAAAACAATGGCAATAGCTGAAGTTAGATCTTTAGTTTTCATAATTGTAATTTTTTAGGTTTATATTAATAGAAAATTGCGCTTTCTATTAATATGACCCTTATACTAAAAATCACCCTATGTAATTTTTTATTTAAATAAAAAATCCTCTGAATATCGGGAAAAAAGTTTATTGAGAATGGTTAGAATAAGAAAAAATCATTTATTATGAAACAAGATCACCATAGTCGTTTTATGGCATTTACCCACCAATATTACTAAAAACATTTTTGTGATTACGGCTTCCGCGTTCTGGCTTTGCCTCAATTGCAAGCTCAAAAGCCCTGGTTATTCCGAATTCCTTTATATCAAATTCAACATCACTGAAAAGACAGGGTTTTATTTTACCGTCGCTGGTTAATCTCAGGCGGTTGCATTTTGCACAATTGCCTCCTGTACCACCATCTACGGTACTAAAAACACCTGTTCTGAGGTTCATCTGCCTGATAAAACGTGGTTGAAGTCCGTTTTTAAGGCAGTACTCTTTTACCTGAGAAGCATTAGGTTCATCAGAGCTTTTCTTAACAACACAATTTATCTTAATTGGATTGAGACCATGCTTTTTAGCAGCTTCTATACCGGCAAACACCTTATTTATATCCCCTCCCCGGGTCATTCGTCTGAACTTTTCCGGGTCAAGAGTGTCAAGGCTAATGTTTACCCTATGCAAGCCTGCTTCAGACAAAGGCCTTGCAAAACTTTCGAGAAGCATACCATTGGTAGTCATTGATATGTCTTTGATCTTACCGGACTTACTGATCATTTCAACAAGTTTAACTATATCAAGCCTCACCAAAGGCTCACCCCCTGTAAGGCGTATCTTATCAATACCAAAGCCGGCAGCAACATCTACAACTTCACTGATCTCTTCATAAGACAGAATATTCTCCTTAGGAAGTAGTTTTAACTTATCGCCAGTAACACAATACAAGCACCTAAGATTGCACCTGTCGGTAACTGAGATGCGCAGATAATTAATTTTACGGTTAAAACGGTCTAACATTTACTAATTCTCCTCCTTTAATTTCATAAACGCCTTTAGGTATAGCTATCATTCCATAAGACTCGCAAATAGCATGTATATGAGCCGAGCCATGATACTCCGTAGGCATAACTTCACCTTGAGCATTTAGCATAACCGGAACCCAGGCTATACGGTCAGCTTTTTTGCGCTTATAGTCTTCCGCCATTGGCAGTTTAACTTCAAGGGGCTTATTATTATAACCCATCTGTTTGTACAAAAATGGCTTCACTATCAATTCAAAAATAATAAAACTTGAAACCGGATTTCCGGGCAGCCCAAAAATAAATGATGAGCCGGTCTTTCCAAAAACTGTAGGTCTTCCGGGTTTGACAGCCACCTTTTGAAAAAGTATATCAACACCATTTTGCTTCATCATTTCCGGCACAAAATCAAAGTCACCCATTGAAACACCTCCGGTCAGTATAACCACATCATTTTCTTTGAGTGCTTTGCCAATTGCTTTTTTCGTCTTTTCTTCATCGTCAGGGACAATACCGCCATAAGCTACATTACAGTGACAGCTTTCAACCTGGGCTATAAGCTGTGAGCTGTTTGAGTTTCTTATCTGTCCTTCACCCGGGATTTCGTTTGGCTCAACCAACTCATCTCCTGTTGACATAACCATGAC
Organism: Bacteroidales bacterium; assembly: GCA_007130125.1. Classification (GTDB taxonomy): domain Bacteria; phylum Bacteroidota; class Bacteroidia; order Bacteroidales; family UBA7960; genus PUKZ01. Next base: position 2,790 of record SLSZ01000191.1, on the reverse strand, counting down.
CTCAGGTCTTTTTGCCACCAATGGGAACGCACACCCTACTGAAGCGAGAATAGCAATTTGCTGTGGTTTTATAAATGTGCTTTCTGTCAACACGATATCCCCTTTTTTTACATCCTCACCCTTGTAAGCTATATTAGGCTGTGTTTTACCGGCGGTAAACCTGATAACTCCCTGTTCAACAGTTTCTGTTTGCTCAACCATTACAACCGTATCAGCACCTTCCGGCACCGGAGCGCCTGTCATCACCTGCACACATTCGCCTTTGTCAATTTTCTTAGAAGAAACTTCTCCCGCTGCTATTGTCTCAAGTACTTTCAATGGCATATCAAGGTCTTCCCTGCGGCAGGCATATCCATCCATTGCCGCCTTATCAAATGGAGGCATATCTATATCCGAAACAATATCTTCTGCAAGCACCCTGTGTAAAGAATGGTTAAAGTCAACCCTCTCAGTACCAAGAAAACGGGCGTTTTCCAAAACTATTTTTTGAGCATCTTCGAATGGTAACATAACACTAAAAACTAAATGATCAGTATTTTTTGCAAAGGTAATAAACCTTAAACAATCCTAATGCTTTATTTGTTTGGCAGATTTTGATTATATAAACCACCTGGATAAATCATAAGGTGATGATTATATAAACAAAAACAGTGTTTTGTTTTGGCGTAAAGCCCTATGATGGTATGGTGCAATTTTGAAAACAATATTAACAATCATTCGATAAATAAATGACGGTAAACACCATAAAAAATCTGCAAACTTACAATCAAAGAAAAATGATAATTTTGTTTTTTTATAAAATCCGGCAATTTGGAAAAATTTGATATAGTAGTCATTGGTAGCGGAGTGTCCGGCCTAATAGCATCGTGTCGTGCAGCTGAAATGGGTGCACGTGTTCTTGTGTTGGAAAAGATGCACAAGGCAGGCTGCAAATTGTTGATAACCGGAAAAGGCCGGTGTAATATTACAAATACGGCAAGTCAATCAGAGTATTTCAATTATATCCGGCCAAAAAGCAAATTCCTTAAACATGCTTTCTCAAACTTTTTTTCAAAAGATATAATTACTTTATTGCAAAAAAATGGTGTGGAAACAACTGAAGAAAGAGGAGGCAGAGTTTTCCCGAAAAGCAATAAAGCTTCTGATGTGTTGGAGGCAATTCTTAACCAGGCCAAAGCAAATAACGTTGAGATTCGATATGGCTCTAAAGTGGAAAAACTTATTTATGACAATAACCTATCCGTTCAGGGAGTTGAATATAGCCAAAACGGACAATTTAAGAGAGTTTTAACCGGCAGTGTAATTATTTGTACCGGAGGAATGTCATATCCTGCAACCGGGTCAGATGGCGATGGTTATACTTTAGCAAAATCGGCAGGACACACTATTGAACCTGTAAGACCTGCACTGGTTCCACTGGAAACAAAAGGGGATATCGCAAAACGACTGCAAGGCTTATCTTTAAAAAACGTAAAAGCGGTCGTATGGGTCAACGGTAAAAAACAAAGAGAAGAGTTTGGCGAAATGCTTTTCACACATTTTGGATTGTCAGGCCCGATCATTTTAACTATCAGCCGCTATGTTGTAGATGATTTAAGAAGCAATCACACTGTAAACATTTCAATTGACCTAAAGCCTGCTTTGGATGAAAACAAATTAGATAACCGCCTGCTTCGTGACCTTGAAGAGCATTCTAATAAAAAGGTCGAGAATATTGCCAAACTTTGGTTCCCTAAAAAGATCATCCCTGTATTTTTTGACGAAACTGCTATTAATCCAGATAAAGAAGGCCATCAGGTTACATCAAAAGAAAGGCGCAGAATAAAAATGTTCATGAAAGAGTTGACTTTTCAGATTAAAGGCTACCGATCTTTTAAAGAAGCTATCATCACTGCAGGAGGAGTTCCCACTACCGAGATTGATTCAAAAACAATGTGCTCAAAACTGATAAACAACCTATATTTTGCAGGTGAAGTAATTGACCTGGACGGTGATACCGGAGGGTTTAACCTTCAGATAGCCTACTCAACAGGCTGGCTGGCAGGGCAGTCATGTGCAAAAGCATTGGGATATAAAGATCAACCAATCTGTTAATCAAGCTCAATAATCTCGTATTTATGTTCAAGGCTGTTTATAAAAAGCAACTTTTTGCGCAACAATTCACCTTTGCCAGTAAGCAATTTAAGAGTTTCGGCAACCTGAAGTGAAGCGACAAGTGCAGGTGTGAAAGAAGGATTGCCCAGTTCCTGCTCCTCGCCTTTGGCTTCATCGGTATCATATATCAAATCGAGAGTATTATCATCAGGAAATACCGTAGAAACATATCCATACCAACCTGCAATAGTGCCAAAAACAAAGGGGATATCAAGTTTTCTGCATATGTCTCTTATAAGTTTGCGTGAAGGGATGTTATCAAGAGCATCACAAACAACATCATGGCCCTTCAAAATTGTCTCCGCATTTTTCTCATCAATATATTCTTCAACAGGCACAATTTCAACTTCAGGGTTAACAATTTTCATTCTCTCTTTTGCTGCAATTGCTTTACGCTGTCCTAAGTTTGTAGCATCTGATAACAATTGTCTGTTAAGGTTTGATTCTTCAAAAACATCTCCATCAACAGCAGTAATGTGTCCTATACCAAGCCTCCCTAGCTCTTCAACAATGAAACCACCTAAGCCTCCACAGCCTACAACCGCTACCTTCTTTTCTCTGAGGCTAAGATTCTCCTCCCGAGACAGCATCTTTTCGTTTTTTATGTATCGTTGGTTAGTCATAACAATCACAGTA
>SLSZ01000031.1 GCA_007130125.1 Bacteroidales bacterium | reverse complement strand
GTTTACAACAGGCAACATAAAGGTTCCGGCAGGCGGGTTGCATCTTGCACCCATGGAGGATATTACCGATCCGCCATTCAGGCTTATTTGCAAAAGGTATGGAGCAGATGTGGTATATACTGAGTTTGTCAGCAGCGACGGGTTGATACGTGATTCAAAAAAAAGCCTTGCGAAGCTTGATATAAAGGAACCGGAAAGGCCGGTTGGAATACAGCTCTTCGGTGCTGATCCGGCATCAATGGCAGAAGCAGCAAAAATTGCTGAATCGGCATCTCCTGATTTCATAGATATCAATTTCGGATGCCCGGTAAAAAAGGTAGCTACAAAGGGTGCAGGTGCCGGATTACTGAAAGATATTCCCAAAATGGCGGATATAACGCGGGAAGTGGTTAAGTCTGTAAAACTGCCGGTTACAGCCAAAACAAGACTCGGGTGGGACGAGAAAAACAAGAACATTATGCAGATAGCTGAAATCCTGCAGGATGAAGGCATAAGCGCCCTGACTATTCATGGCCGCACAAGAGCACAGCTTTATGGCGGCGAAGCAGACTGGACATTGATCGGAGAAGTAAAAAATAACCCACGCATCAAAATACCAATAATTGGAAATGGCGATATCAATGACGGGCCGGGTGCAAAAAAAATGTTTGAAGAACACCGGGTTGACGGAATTATGATCGGCAGAGCTGCAATTGGAAACCCATGGGTGTTTGATGAAATAAAACACTATATGAAAACCGGCACAGAAAAACCACAGGTGCCCCTAAAAGAAAAAGTACAAATTTGCCGAGAACACCTCCTGGAATCAGTAAAGTGGAAAGGTGAAAAAACAGCGATATTCGAAATGCGTAAGCACTACAGCGGATACTTCAAAAACATCCCAAACTTCAAACCCTTGCGTATACAGCTAATGACACTATCCAGCCTTGACGAAGTGTTGGGTGTTCTGGAGAAAATCAACTTAATAGAACACGGATGACGCGGATTAGGCAGATTGTCGCGGATAAATTATCAGTGATTATCCGTCAAATCCGCGTCATCCGCGTTCCATTAAAAATTTCGAAGAAGTCCATCTTCAAACAGATCCTCAAGCTGTTCCTCATCCGGCCTAAAAAGGTAAGTATTAATATCCAGTGCAGCTGCTGCTTCAATATGTTGAGGTGAATCGTCAATGAACAAAGTTTCCGAAACATCAAGGTTATTGCTCTTAATTACATGCTTAAAAATCCTTTCCTCCGGTTTTCTCATACCGATTTCGAAACTAAGGTATGATTGGTCAAAATATGTTTCTATCCCCTTCGAGCCAAATTCTTCTTTCAACATTTCAGTGAAAGTTTTCATATGTATGGCATTTGTGTTGCTCAGCAGATAAGTTTTGTAATTTTTCCCGGATTCTTTAAGCAAATGTAGTCTCCTTTCCGGCAGCCCGATTATTATGGCATTCCAGGCTTTATCAATTTGTTCATCACTAACAGACAAACCCGTAATACTGCGCAACTCATCACGAAATTCTTTCGGGCTCACCTCTCCCCTGTCCATACGGTCGAAAAGGTTTACCTGGCTTGCATGATTGAAAAAAGCATCAAAGTCCTCAGCACCCAATTCAATGAAAGCATTGATGGCTCTGTTAAAGTCAATATCGACTATAACACCGCCAAGGTCGAAAATGATATGTTTTACCGAATTATTTGAATAATTTTTTTTCATAACGAGTGCAAATATGCACATAAAATTGTATCTTTGCACTTTCAAAAATGAAAAATTTCGGGCCCATAGCTCAGTTGGTTAGAGTAGCTGACTCATAATCAGTTGGTCGTTGGTTCGAGTCCAACTGGGCCCACAAAAAAACGCCGCATGCAGAGATTTTCTGTATGCGGCGTTTTCGTAAGTACTAAATCCGCTAGTAAATTATAAACTGTTTTGTTATAACTGTAGCACTGTCTTTTGTAATCCTCAGATAATATATACCACTGTTAAGCATTGCCAAATCAAGCTCCAATTCTGACCTGTTGCCCGAAAAGACTTCCCTGTAAACGTTTTGTCCGTTGGGTGTAATTACTTCAACAATGATATCATCAGTACCTGATATGTCTCCAAAGCCTATTGTCAAACTTCCACTTGTTGGATTTGGGTACAAATTGATATCAGCTATACTGATTTCTTCAATATCTGTTGTTTCTGTTACTGTGAAAGTGAAGCTCTCAGTAGTGTCAAGCATCCCGTCATCAGCTGTTACAGAAATTGTTGAACTGCCTGTGCCTTCCTCAAGAATATTTAATAATGTTCCGGTTATCGAGGCAATAACAACGCTTTCATCACTGCTTTCCACAGAAAAATATAACTCATCATCATTATCATCGGCAAAAACATCTGATATGTCAATTTCATAACTTTCAAAGCCTTCATAAACTGTAATATCATCCAAAGGATTTACCACAACAGGAGGTACATTGACAGTAAAATCAAAATCAACATATTCAACATTACCCGCGCTACTTTCTGCTCTGAGGGTTATCAACGACGTTCCACCACCAACTTCAGTAATAATCAAATCATTTCCATCAACCTCGACTGTAACCACATCAATATCACTTGATATTGGAAGAAAATCCAAAGCTCCTATATCATAATTACTAAACACATCAGAAATATCAATAGTGTATGCTTCAAATCCTTGATTTATTCTAACATCGGAAACAGGATTCTCAACATAAACACCACCAATGGTAATTTCCAAATCAATAAAAACTATCGGGTTTAGTGGATCATTATTCTCAATATGGAAAAATCCCGAATACGTGCCTTGTTGATCTTCAGTATTTATTATAACTTCAAAGCTTTCACTACCACCGGGCGACAGTTCACCATCTGTATTACTGAATGATATAAAATCAGGTAATGGCAATTGCCTTGTATAAGAAAACCCACCGCCATTACCACCGGAGGTCCAGCTATGGAAGACTATATCAAAATAAATATCATCTGACACAAGATATAGAGACATGTTTTCTCCCACCATACCCGGAGGGTTCCAATCATGTGCATTCACCCATGAAGTATAATCCTCCGGTTCAAGGTCTTCAGTCAAACCCATAGCCCACTTTGTATCTTCCGGAGACGAGGTCGCAAAACCGGCTTCTTTTGCTATATTAAATATCCCCTGGGAATTTTTCCTTGTAATCCAAACATTACCTGTAATACGATCCTGGTTTTCCGGCAAATTCCAATCTGCATAATCCTCTTTGGTGAAAGTTTTACTTAGCTCTATTACCCATTCAAGGTTTGCACCCCCAAGGTTATCGATTACTATTTCAAAATTCTCCGTCACCCCTACAGGTAGTAAAACATCTATCTCTGTGGGGTCCACGGCAATTTCAGGTGCAAGAATTCCTGTGCCTTGCAGTGCAACATTTATCGTTTCATTTTCGGGATCATTTGATGTAATAATCAAAACATCATTGTAAATATTTTCTGCATCAGGTGAAAAAACGATTTCAACATTAACGCTGTCGCGCGGATTCACGTTAACTTCAGCGAAGTCCACAATCTCAAATTCATTAAGCGAATTTGAAAGCTCACTTATCGTCAAAACATCTGCTCCGACATTGTAGATAGTCAGAGTTTTGCTATGCGACCTACCCACAGGTACTTCACCAAATTCAAGAATATCATCGGCATATATTTCAGGTTCGCCCAATACAGTAATACTAATAGGAATATCAACTTGTGGGTTTTCCGGGTCATTTGAAACAACTGTGAGGTTAGCTTCATATTCTCCAACAACCATATTAGTTGCGTCTATGAAAAACTCTTTAGATGTTGTTAGGCCGGGCTCTACAACAAAATCCCGGTCAAAAATCTTAATCCATGTTGGTATTTCAACTCTTGTATAAGAAAAACCACCACCTTGCCCGCCGGAAACCCAGCTATGAAAATGCATATCAAAAAGCCTAAACTCCTCAATACAAGCCATCGACATAATATTGCCAACCATACTGGGTGGATTTGCACCATGAGCATTGTCCCATGTACTAAATCCATCCCATTCTGCAGATAATCCCGAACCTGATACCCAAACAGTTCCTAATGGTGATAAATAATTATTGTTGTCAAATTCATCCTCTATTTTAATATTAAATAGCCCCCTGGTATTTGCTCTTGTAATCCAGACTGCATTGGTTATATGATCCTGGTTTTCAGGCAGCGTCCAGTCAGCATAAGATTCTTTTTCAAAATATAGTGAGTCTGAAATATAAGCTCCCAACTGACCTTCAAGATTAGAGTTGCCTGTATTTCCAATATCAATATTCAGGCTTATTGACTCCCCGGAATTAATGGTTTCCACAATGGGAGTTGTGTCTACATCAACTACGGGTGGTTCAGTACTTGTGCCGGAAAGGTCAACCAGAAATGCCGGTTCATGAGGATCATTACTATTGATAGTTATTATATCAGGAAAGCTGCCTGTTGACTGTGGGGCAAATGTCACGGTTATAGTTCCCAAATCGCCCGGCTGAATAACTCCATCATAATCATCAATTGTGTAGTGAACACCTTCATTCAAATCAACTGAAGTAATCTCAAGGTCATCGGTACCTGTGTTTTGTATCTCTAACTCAAGCGTTTTATCATAACCGGCAAAAACATTGCCAAAACCCAGCTCCGTTTGCACTGAAATCTCAGGCTCTCCGGTAACTGTCAGAACAACAGGTATATTAACGTGTGGATTATCAGGAATATTAGTATTAATAACAATAGTTCCTTCATACAATCCGGCATTCAAATAAGTAGCATCAAAAAGGACATCCAAATTCGCAGTCAAACCCGGCTCAACGGAGCCTTCATATGATTCAATTTCAATAAAATTAACGGTTGCATCCCTTATATATGAAAAACCACCGCCATCAGCACCCTGGGTCCAACTAAGAAACTTAATGTCTATATACTTGTCTTGATTTTCAATGTACATTGACATAGGCCGGTTAACCATCCCCGGGGGATAAGTGTTCACCGCTGACCTCCAATCACTATATTCTTCGGGGTCAACCTCTCCGGAATAACCAAATGCCCACAGTGTATTTTCAGGAGATACACCAAATTGATATGAGTCTTCCATCATAATGTTGAAAATGCCTTGAGAATTCTGCCTTGTAATCCCAACTCCCGGGGTAATAACGTCAATATTATTATGATCTGTCCAGTCTGCATAATCCTCTTTGACAAATGTTACTTCCTCCGGATCGGCTGGTATTAAGTTAATAGTCCCTTCCAAAATACCATCACCTGGATTTTCAATATTAAGTATTCTGCTAGTTGTTTGGCCTGATTCAAGTTCCACATCAAAAGAAGATGGATCCACTGCTATCCCCGGAACATCAACACCTTCGCCGGTAAGCGAATTAGTATATGGTGAGCTACCTTCAACGTTATTGACAAACTCAACAACAGTTGTATACTCCTCAACATCAGCAGGTGAAAACGTCACCTCCAACTCATATTCTTTACCAGGCGCAACTGATATTTGGCTTTCCTCAACAGAGAACACCTCTGATTCCATAATAATATCGGAAATTTCCAAAAAACCATCACCGCTATTAAAAATAGTAAGCTGCTTAGTGTAACTTCCTCCAATAACTTTATTCCCAAAATCAAGAACCAGGGGATTAACAGATATGGAAGGTGCACCTCCCGAAACTGTAAGATCAAACTCCAAAAAAACTTCAGGATTATTTACATCATTACTCTCGATAACCAATTCCCCGGTATAAAAACCTGCCACCAGGTCTTCGGCATCCAGCTTTATTTCAAGGTCATACGACGCGCCGGGCTTAATATTACCAGAATATAACTCAGGTTTAATCCATCTGTAGACCGCATGACGAGTATATGAATACCCTCCGCCAGCCATCGGATGAGGATTGTAACTATGAAATTCTATATCAAAAAACCTCATTTCTTCCATACACAACATTGACATAGTTTCATCAATCATGTTCATTGGATTCTCTTGTATAGCAGCAACCCATGGTACATAATCTTCAGGGTTAACTTCACTTGTAGCCCCCATAGCCCACAAGGTTCCCAATGGAGAATATTCATAAGTGAAACCACTCTCTTTTTTAATATTAAATAATCCCCACACATCTGCCTGGGTTAACCAGACGTGGTCAGTAATATGGTCCTGATTTTCAGGCAGTGTCCAGTCTGCATAGTCTTCTTTGGTAAAAGAGACTTTCTCACCTGAAACAGACCATTTCAAATCCCGGTTACCATTATTTTCAATAGTAACGTTTACATAAACAGATTCTCCAACCTCCAACTTTTCATCAAACGATGTTGGGTTTACCGTAATTACCGGAGATTGAGCCAAAGCTGTTTTGACAGTCAAAAGACATATCAAAAGCAAAAAGTAATGTTTTTTCATAGGTCTAATATTAAATAAGTAAATTTTTATTTGAAATGACTAAATGCCACTATAAAAATAATACAAAAATCTGATTAAAAAACGTCATACTAACACATTTTTTATATCTTATTATAAACGAATTAAGGATCAGCATGATAGATATTAACAATTATACCCTTTTAACTATGTTGGTCGCTTTTTATAACAAAGGAAGTATTATGCTTTATTGTTAAAGAATTGATATCGCCCTGAGACAATTTAACCAAATTGCATAAACCCGTTTCACACAAATCCGCAGCACATCAGCAAACAAATTTCAACTCACCACAAACCCCAACTCTATCTGCACAAATAATAGTACAGAACAAAATTTCATCAATTTCTTTTGCAAGGGTTATAATTTCATCAACTTTTCCGGGTTTTGTTACCTTGTTTGCCAGTGCAGTTGCGTATGCATCGGCAAGAGTGATATCTTTGCAAACAACCATCACAGCATCAGCCTTGCCCATACTGTAAGAATGACCTACCGTACCTGATGAAGTGCATATGCCGTAAGTACCCGGTGGTATTGAAACTCCAGTTTTACCCGAAAAAAATGTCTCCCCGGCATATACTGAAACCGAAAGCGGCTTAACAATCTTTGCAAAAAGATCACCTCCGTTTTCTATCACTAACTCCTTAATTTTATAACTTTCTATTATCTTCCTGCCCAGATAACCGGCAAAGAATCCCGCTACTGCAGCCATCGGGCCAACCCTGGCCTTGCTGCCAGCCAGTATCAACTCTTTAGCAAAATCAGGCATGTTGTCATTAGCCTCTATAGGCTCGAGAGAAATTAAAAAAACAGGTAAGGTTTTTATGTACTTTTCAATTTCTTCTCTTAGATCCACCACAATCTTTTTACAAAAATCACCCATTGAAGAACAATATGACCCTTTGTCAACACCAACCCACAGATCACTTTCGTCCACAACAATTTTGAAAGAGTGAAAACGTTCAGTTGAAAAACTGTCCCTGTAATAACGCGGTTGATAGCTCATTCCACAAAATTAATTTTGAATAATTG
>SLSZ01000252.1 GCA_007130125.1 Bacteroidales bacterium | reverse complement strand
TTTGCTTATCTGACAACTCAGAAACCATTATCTTTTCTGCTATATCTATTGATAAAACAGCTATTTCCTTTTTAATTTGAGCTTCAGCTTTTTTTCTTTCTATCTCAATAGATTTCTTTGCTTCTTCAATGATTTTTTTACTTTGCTCTTTAGCTTCTTCTTTAGCTTCTTTTAATATTTCTTCCTTGTTGATTTTCGCTTGTTCAATGATATTGACTTTCTCATTGTTGGTTTCAGCAATAATACGTTCTTTGGTTTCATTGAGCTTTGCTATTTCATTTTCCATTTTCTCGGCATTTTTCAAAGAGCGTTTTATGCTGTTCTCCCGCTCCTTAATTGTACTAAGAATAGGCTTCCATGCAAATTTTCGCAAAATAAACAAGACTATAGCAAAAGAGAGTGTCATCCAAAAGATCACACCTAAGCCTGGCATTATAAGTTCCATAATTTCATTTTTTTAATTATACTTCAAAAATTACAGAAACTATAAATCAATCAACAGATGAATATTATTGTTTAATTAAGTTAATACCAGCATATTTATTAAGTATTGACTAAAAACAAATCAACTATGCTTGACTTATATTTTATCTAATATAAATAAACTCAGAGCTTCACTACGGCGAAGCCCTAAATGTTTTTTTGCTGTTTTGTAAAGACTACACAAAAAGCACCAACAAGCAAACCACAATTGCAAAGAAGGTAACACCTTCAATTAGGGCTGCCGACACAATCATTGAGGAGCGGATGTCATTGCCTGCTTCCGGCTGACGTGCTATTGATTCAAGGGCACGAACACCAATCCGGCTAATACCCCAGGAAGCAGCAAACACAGCAATTACTGCAATTAATGCAGCACCTAACTTACTCCATTGCTGAGCAAGTTCAATTGTCATTTCAAGTAAAACCATTAAATTCAGCATAATAAAAAAATATTTGGTTAAACAAATTAATTAATTATCAGTGATGTTCATCCGGCACAGCCATGCCGAAAAATATTGCACTAAAGAACGTAAATATATATGACTGCAAGAATGCTACAAGCAGCTCAAGAAAATTCATAAATATCAAAAATATTAATGTAACGGGAGAGATAGCCATTCCCATTGCCGTTGCCACACCTCCCAACACAAATATAAGTGACAAAAATCCTTTTATGATCATGTGTCCTGCCGTAATGTTAGCAAACAACCTGACCATCAACACAAAAGGCTTTATTATAATACCAACAATCTCAATGATCGGCATCAAAGGTATTGGAATTTTAAGAAAAACAGGTACACCCGGCGTATTAAAAATATGTTTCCAGTGCCCTTTATTTGCATAAAACTGTGTTGCTACAAAAGTAAAAAAGGCAAGTGTGAATGTAACGGAAATGTTTCCCGTAACATTAGCACCCCCGGGAAAGAATGGCACCAAACCCATAAGGTTATTGAAAAAAATGAAGAAAAACAAAGTCAAAAGGTATGGAACAAACTTTTCATATTTTTCTCCACCTATTGCGGACTTTGCAATATCATCCCTTACAAACAGAATAATAGGCTCCATGAATGATTGCAGTCCGGTAGGCTCCATTTTAGAACCTCTTGATTTATAAGCCTTTCCAACCGTTATTAGTATAAGGCAAAGCAGTGCAGCATTAATAAAAATAGCAAAAACCACCTTGGTTATAGACAGATCTATAAGCATGCCGGCATCAGGATCAGGAGTTTTACCGTCATCAAGCATTTTTACGATTTTACTTTTTTTAGGTCCTTCTTTTGCAACTCCAAAACCTTTATATGTACCTTCTCCCTTCTTAATTTTATTGGAAAAGAAAAAATGCCAGTCTCCTTCATAATATAGTATTACCGGTAGTGGAATATATATGTATGTCTCACCAATCTCTGCTATTTTCCATTCATAGGCGTCCAATACATGGCCTATAATCAGCTTTCCGGCATCAAATCCTTTATCATCTTCCTTTTTCTCATATTTCTCCGACTCAACCTTATCATCAATACCTGCCTGGCCGGTAACAAAAAATCCGGAAATAATTAATGCTATTACCACAAAGCAAACCTTTGTGTTGGTCATTAGTCCGTTTTTTGTTATTATTGGAAGCATCCTTTAACGATTTTTATGAAGCGCAATTTATGAAATATTTCAAATAAAAAATTAAGAGTTTACCTTTTTTTTATTGAGTTTAATTCTTTTTTTTAACAAAGTGTTGATAAGCTAAGCTTTAAAACCAACAAACACTATAATTTAAATTATTATAGAAAATAAAATATTTAAAATGGAAAAATAACATAAACTCAAACAACATTTTTTTAAATCCAAAGATAAACAATATTAATTTATAGAAAGAACAAAACTGGATGTTGACATTTATAATCACGACTGCATTTAACTTATCAATGATTAGTTACATAATAAAAGATTAATAATGACTTGTTTATCCTATGTTAATAAGGTCAATTAACCTTGTTAATTTATCAACAACAATCCGGTATTTGACAAGTCTATGATTAAAAAATCAGGAAATAAAGTTAGATCTGAAAGTTATTAACAACAAAAACTTTTTTAATCATTTTTTAGAATAGAGTACATGCTTCTGATATCAAAATAGGTGTATACCAGGTAAAACACAAAGAAAGTAAGAATAAAGTTAACAGCGTCATCACGGTTATTAAAGGCATACAGTAGTACTATCACAATATAAATAATAAATTTTGCTACTCTTGTGCCCAGGATTGAATAGCTAAACCATTTGCTGTTATTATACCTCAGGTACTCAATAAGTATCCTTCCGGCAAGTGAAATAATGAAAAAAAATGGAGCAAAAAAGTAAATTGCATCTGAAACATATTGCTCAGTTCCGTATTTACTGAATATAACACTTAATATAAATGTTATAACAGTCAACAATAACAGATTAATAAGATACTTTTTAAATCTTGGATTATACATATCAAAACAATCAGGGAGTATATTGATAAACAATAATTTAATCAATACACTCCCTGAATTTTATTTTTTAAGATTGTTTTACTTCTTCTTTTTGTTGTTTTTCTGTTTCTTCCTTTTCTTTTTGGCCAAATGGTGAAGGCTTACCTTTATCCATAGTGCAGGAACCGGTAAATATTGCACCAGGTTCGATAGACAATTTATCTGTTGTTATTTCACCTGAAAGTCTTGCTGTTGATTTAAGTGATAAGAGTTCTTCAACTTCCACTTTAGCATCAATTTTTCCAAAAAGATCTGCGTTCTGACAATATATCTCACCTTCAACAACTCCGGTATTACCAACAATAATTTTTCCTTTTGATGTAACAGGCCCTATTAACGTACCGTCAATTCTGATATCACCGCTAGAATTAATTTCTCCTTTGATCTTAGTACCAGCTCCAATAAGGTTTATTGAGGAGTGATCCGTTTCATTATTTTTCGCCATTTTATTATCGCTTTTTTTCTTATTACTTTTCATTATTTTACTTTATTACGTTATTATTTTACGTTATTATTTATATTATGTTTCGCAGCAGATGCGACAATTGTCAATGCAAATCTAAAACAAAAAAACAATCTTTCAAAAATACTTTGACTATTTATAATAATGTTCATAGAACTCCAAATAGCCTTTTAAATCCTTTTCCCTGTAAAACTCCGGATAATTCTCCACCGATATTGTAAAAGCCTGGAGATGTTTTATGTTTACATTTGACAACTCGTCGCTATTAACAACCTTATTAAGATATTCAATTGCATTCTGTTTATTTTCAAAGTTGGTGACAGTCAGGATTTGCTTACCATCTTCAAGATACACATTGCTTAATGTAAGGTTTCTGTCAGGGTATGCTTCACGGTTGAAACTATTTACTATATTTCTAAGCTGCCTTATTTCAATTTCATCGGTATTAACAACAAAGACGAAGAAATGAATTGCTTCGGGTTTATAATCATATTTTGAATGAAACTCAACTGTTTCAGGGGTTTCGGTTTCATCTTTTTTCGATTCACCTTCTTCACCTCTGTCTGTTCCGCGATCTCTGACTTTTGCATCTGCTAATGAGTATCCTCCTTCGCTCAAAGAAGCTATCAAGTTTTTTGCGGGTTCATATACTGCTTCACCTTCATAGTTATTCACAACCACATTCAAACCTTCTCTGAAATTTCTTTCATGGCCCAATGCTCCATGTGAAAGTGCTTTAATGTAGGCAAACCTGCCGGCAAGCTCTTTGTGTAGGTCGAGAGTATCAGCGGCTTTGGTGTACTCCAGGGCTTCTTCATAATTTTTATTAATGAAGGCTTGATAAGAAAGGCTATACAATTGTTTGCCCCTGTTTTGTCTTTCAAGCAGCGTTTGAGCATAATCAGGGTCTGATAAAATCTTAGCAAAATCAGAATTCGGAAACTCTTCGATGATCTTATTTTTATACGTATTTGCCCTAAAGTCATTTCCATTTTTTTCAAAAATGTCATAAAGGAAATAATATGTATAAAGCGTATGGTCATTTCCGGGAAACCTGTTATTAAGAGTTTCAAAAGCCTCAACAGACTTTTTTTTGTTTCCAAGTCTGTCGCGGAATATCAAACCTTTATTATAGTATGCTTGAATGATTTTTTCATTTGATTCCTCAAGTTGTTCAGGTAACAATGGCAGATTATTCAGATAGGTTTCCCTGCTAAACATATCTGAATAGCCATCACCAAAGGCTTCACCTTCAACAAAGTCATCCGGCACATCCATCTGCATGCCATCGTCAAAAGCAAAGGTTTGCTTATTACTAATTCTCCACAAGTCTTCCAACTTCCTTTCACCCCAGCGAGAAGCAAATTCTGACTCACCAAAACTAATTGCTGATGGATTATAGAAATACCAACCTCCTTGCCTGTCACCACCGGCTCCCCGAAGAGATTCCTCTCTTCCTCCGGATCCACCTGCAAGCATCATATTCCTTTCGCGCTCTCTTTCTTGTCTTTCTACTTCTCTTTCCTTTTCAATAATTTCATCAATGATCCTGTTTCTTTCTGCCGTAGGCAATGATGCAATACGCTGTAATGAATCCTCCCTGTTTATAATTTTAATGTTTACGGCCAAGTCACTAAGAATATCATGTTTCTCCTGAATTTCTTCAATACCTTCATAGGTGCCGGGTAAAAAAGTTACAGTACTGTCGTAGTAATTGTGAGCCTTATAAAATTCTTCCTTGTCAAAATAAATTTCCCCAAGTCTTAAAAACGATAACCCTTTTTGTATATCGTTTCCATCACTCACCTGGGTTGATTTCATATAATAATCAATTGCTTCATCCTTTTGGTTTTGATTTTCGGATAATTTAGCAAGTGCATAATATATTTGATCGCGATAATTTCTGTTACGGTCTTGTCTTAACATTCTTTCAAGTTGCTCCCTTATTTGAGTTCCACCACCAATTTCAGGGTCGTAAGCCATTGCCATGTTGATCCTTGCACGAAACTCCATATCAAAATCAGGGTTAAGTCGTAATACCCTGGCATAAGCTTTTTGAGCATTGGCATAATCACCTGTTTCCTGGTAAGTCTGCCCCAAAATAAAGACCAGCCTTGTTCTGTTATTTCTTCTCCCGGTTTCTTCAACAGCTTTCTTCATATATGGTATAGCTTCATCATACAAGCCTTGCTTGTAATAATGGTCTGCATAAACCAGGTAAAAGAGCCTATGTGAATCTTCGGGCAAAACACCTTCATTATAATTATTTTGTAATATCTGTAATACCTGCTTCGCATTATCAAATCTGCCCATGAAATTATTGGTTTTAGCTATCCAAATCTTCGATTCATATTTTAAAGGTGTATCAAATTGTCTTATAATATATTCGAAAGTAAGTATGGCAAGATTATAATCCTGTTTAAAGAAATGTGACCGGGCGATCAAAAAATACGCATCATCTATCATAGTATTATGCTCAACACCCCTTATATTCATAGAATGACGTTGTATGACCACGCTTGATTTCTTATATGCCACATCCATATTTGACTCTATGGCTGCAAGGTCATCCTCCGTGCCATATTTGAATATTTCTAATATGCTTTCGTAATTATCCTTGTGAGCATTCTCAAGGTTTTGCAAGGCTTCACGGTAGCTTTCACGAGCATTGAAGTATCCATTATATTTTGCATTTATAATGTGATAAGCACGGTTAACAAATCTGTCTTTTTGGGTAGAACAACCGGCAAAGATTATTATTACCGACAACAAAGCCAACAGAAGGTGATTATATGCTATTCTTCTTTTCAAACCGTTACTTTTTTTATTACAACTATTCTTTTTCAATTTTATTTTATTAACATGCAACTATCACAAAAATATATTTTTTTATCTTTTGTTGCTAATCAACAAACACAGAATAAATAATAAATTATACCAACTAAAAAAATATATCTCCGGGCTTTCAAAAATGAAACATCAGGCAAAAATAACAGGAAAAATTTGTTATTATAAATTCTTTCAAATATCTTTGCACGCCTTTTAAAGTCAAAATAAAAACAAAACATTAAAATAATAAAAGAATAGTATGTCTCTAACACCAGAAATTAAGAAGGATATATTTGAAAAACACGGGGAGTCACCGCAAGATACGGGTTCACCAGAAAGCCAGATTGCTCTTTTCACACACAGGATAAGTCATATGACGGACCATTTGAAAAAGAACAAAAAGGATAAGGTGACTCACAGAGCTCTTGTAAACCTGGTAGGGAAACGCAGAAGCTTGTTAAACTACCTTAAGAAAAAAGATGTTGAAAGATATAGGGCTTTAATTAAAAAGCTGGGAATTAGAAAATAGATATCTGTACGGGTATTACATGTTATTTCATTGTATTTACTATGCTTTTTCATGTAATACCCGTATATCTTTATCTGAAATAAGTAATACAGGTAAATAAAATAAAGATATTCCGGTAAAAACCAGAAAAAGTAATAACATTATTTAAGGCTTATACCAATTTACAAATTGCAGATACAGCAAAGTTTCAATAATAGATCCTGTGAAACGAATTACTTACCTTGAATTATTTGTTTTTGTTTTTTAATACTATCTAGTACTTTTGTTATATAAAAATATTCAAAAACAAATTTAATATCCAAAACATAAATTTTAAAAACACAAACCCGAAAAACAAACATCTAAAATATATGAACAAAGAAGAAATACAAACAAAGATTGATTTAGGTGATGGCAGGACCATTACATTATCAACAGGTAAGCTTGCCAGGCAAGCAGATGGAGCGGTTGTGCTGACTATGGGTAATACAATGCTTTTAGCAACCGTTGTAGCGAAAAAAGAGGTTTCGGAGAATAAAAGCTTTTTGCCGTTATCAGTTGACTACCAGGAAAAATATGCTGCTACGGGGCGATTTCCCGGGGGATTTTTTAAACGTGAAGCACGCCCGAGCGAACATGAAATATTAACATCAAGGCTTGTTGACAGGGCTTTACGTCCAATGTTCCCTGACTACTATCGTGCAGA
>SLSZ01000239.1 GCA_007130125.1 Bacteroidales bacterium | reverse complement strand
CCTTCGTCTTTGGCAAGCTGCATAATGCTCTTATTAGTAATTGATGGAAGGATGGATGTAGATTTAGGTGTTATGTAGGTATTGTTCTTTATACCGAAGAAATTAGCAGGTCCTGCTTCATCAATATATTTATTTTCTTTGGCATCAAGGAACAGCACTGCAGCATAACCTTCGGCTTTTGCCCTTTCAGTTGGTTGAAGACTGCCTGCATAGTTCCCGCCTACTTTAATACTTCCGGTACCCTGCGGAGCAGCCCGGTCATAGTCATTGGCAATTTGTATTGATACAGGATTAAATCCTTCTTTGAAATATGGGCCAACAGGTGTTACGAACACAAGCAAAAGATATTCTTTTGCCGGGTTTACACCTACCTGTCCGCCTGTGCCTATAAGTAACGGCCTTATGTATAAGGCTGCTCCATGGCCATATGGAGGCACGTACTTTTCGTTTAATTTAACGGCTCTGGTTACCATCTTATGAAAAAGATCAATAGGTGGTTTAGCCATCATAATACCTTCAGCAGAATCTTGCATGCGCCTGGCATTTTCTTCCCACCTGAACAGCCTGACTTTACCGTCCTTGCCACGATAGGCTTTCATGCCTTCAAAAGCTTCCTGTCCATAATGCAGGCAGGTAGCTGCCATGTGAATATTTACATGTTCAGAGGTTGATTCTTCTATCTCACCCCACTTTCCATCACGATAATAGCAGCGTACATTGTAATCTGTTTTAAAATAACCGAAGGGGAGCTTGCTCCATTCAATATTTTGCATAATATATAAATTTTAGTTGTTTGTGTTTGTATTAGTTGACGCAAATCAATATAAAAAAATCAGTTTGTTAATATTGATTGGTTGCTAAATTATAATATTATTTTTAACCTACCTAATAAAAATAGTAATTACATTTTAACAAAAATGCAATTAAAAACTTTAATAAAAGCTTAGGTAAAACGAGTGGTTAATTAAGGTGTGATATATTATCCAGTAATTTTATCATTTTGTTTCTCATCATTCTCGCCGGACCGTCATAGTCGTTTACAATTAAAACGAATACTAAAAATTCATTGTTTTTTGTATTGGTATATCCGGCATACCCTATTACATTGCTTAGGAAGCCGCTTTTGGCAATTAGGTTATCTTGTGATAAATCTCCACCGAAAAGGTGTGAAAGAGTACCTGTACGACCACCAACAGCCAGGCTTTCCAAAAAGGGGCTGGCTTGTGGCCCATTAGCCAAATTTACTAATATGTCAGTCAATTGCTGTGGCGTTATCCGGTTTTTTTGAGCCAGGCCACTACCATCGTGCATGTATAAACCCTGAATGTCTATTCCTTCGTTTGACCAGAATTCTTTTACAGATTTAATACCAGCTTTTGTGGAACCTTCGCCTTGTTTATTTAAACCTATTGTCTTTAAGAGGTTTTCCGCGTATGTATTAACACTGTGGGTATTAACTCTCTCGACTATCTTTTCAAGCGGTGGTGAAAGATGTCTGGCTAAAGTATATCTTTCCTGCGGTTCAAATCGATAGCTTTCTTGTATTATTCTTGATGTAGTTGGTTCTTCACTGATCTGTATTCCGTTTTCTACAAGCAGGTCATTGAAATGGCGGGCGCAGAAATATGCAGGGTCCGGCATAGAACCCCGCACACCAAACTCAGCTATACCCGCAGGTACAGTGCCGGTGAGCCACCTGGTATTAGAGTAGGGGCTGCCTAAAATATAAACATTATCACCTGTATTAGGCTCTGCTGTGTTTACCTGGTTGATAAAGCCTATCCATGGCATTGGTGGGTCGGTTTTCAGAACACGGGCAGGCTTCCCGGGGGTCAAGTCAGGTTCAAAGTATACTGTGTATTTGTTTTCGCGTATTGTCAACCCGCTTGATCCGGCACCATAATAGTTGCCCACATCTTCCCAAGTCCATTCACGAGGAACCAGCTCATTATCAAAAACCGATTCGTCTGCAATAACTTTGCCGTTGATTTCTTTTGTACCCAGCTTTTGCACCGAATCAATCCAGTTGCTAAAAATTTCGTCAAAAGGTTTTGTATCATTCATATGTGGTGAACCAAAAGTTGGGTCACCAGAACCTTTTATATAAATGTTACCATGCAATACTCCGGTATCATCAATTTTGCCAGTGTATTCCAACAGGGTTTCATAACGGAAATCTTTTCCTAATATGTTCAGGGCAGCACCTGTGGTTACTATTTTTAATGTTGAAGCCGGTATAAGTGACAGGTCCGGGTTAACAGAAATGATCTCTTCACCCGTCATTACATTATAAACGGTAAAACCCCAGGATGCCGTTTTCAGGGAAGGGTCTTTTGCGAAAATTTCCGCTTGTTTTTTAAATTTTCGCAAACTCTTATCCGGATTGTTATTAGCTTCGGAAGAAAAAAATATTATAAATAATGCAAGTGTTAACTTCAGCTGTTTCATAATTTTTTGATAAACCGTGTAACTCCGGTTAATTAAGTGTGAATAAATAAGATTACTCTGTTCTTCCAAATACAGAAACGTTAATATATTTCCGTGGGTTATTGCGGATATCTTCAAGCAGCAGATCGAGCTCTTGTGATGACTTTGAAAGGTTTATGTAGAGGCTGTCATCGTTTACCAGCATACCAAGCGAACCTTCTCCCCGGTCTACTTTTTCCATGACCTGATTAAAACTTGCGAGGGATTTGTTTGCATTGTTTATTGTTTGGGCAATATCGGCTGATGCAACAGTATCTGTTATTGATTCGAGGTTTTGGAAAATGTGTGATAAGGTTTCGTTGTTTTTTTCCAGGTTGGCAGAGATAGATTCAGCATTATTGATTATAGCAGCAAGCTTTTCAGCACTGTTTATAAATGTAGAATCGGCCGTATGAGTGATGTTTTTTATCGAAGCCATGGATTTATGCAGGTCATCAATGGTTTCTGAAAGGCTCTTGCGTGCTTCTTCGGTAAACAGCAGGCCTACTTCTTCAAGAATTGTGTCAGCCCGTACCAGGATCTTTTCAATTTTGTTTGCTAATGGTAATATATTTTGAGATATTTCTTGCTGTAGTCCCGGTTGAATAGAGGAATCAAGAGTGTCGCCGCTTTCAATATAAGTTTTTGAATCACCAAGTATCATTTCTATATGTCTTGAACCCGTAATAGATGAACTATGCATTAATGCTATTGAATTATCAGGAATTTCAATAGTTTTTTCAATTATACATTTTACTACTACGTTGCCGCTGCCATCGGGGTGCAGAAAAATTCTATCAACATGTCCTATCTGAACACCACTAACTGATACAGGGTTTGTTTCTATCAGATTACTTGTTTCCTCATAAACTGTGTAAAACGATGTTTGCTTTGTAAATATATTCGTACCACTAAGGTAGTTGATCCCCCAAATTAAAATAAACAACGCTATTGTAACTACTATTCCTATTTTTACTTCTCTGCTGATTTTTGTCATTTCCTGTTTATGTTAGCATGTATTTATTGTTAGCTTACTGCTTGTCTCTTTAATATCTTCAGATATAATTATCCCATACGGGAAAATGTCAAAACTGGTTGCTTAAGTTGTCAGGGTCATTGGTTATCAGTTTTCATTTCTCTAAGAAGCTTGATAGCTTCTGATGGGGAAATTCTTTTATTACCAAAAAAGGCCACCACGAATGCATCCTTGAAGCCTGCGCTTTGCAGTTCTTGCTGTATTTCGGCTGCGGCTTCCAGGTTTGGTTCGCAACCTACGGTATATTTATATAAACCTTCGTGGTAATAGTAGTCAACGTTATTTAACATTGAAAACTCGGGTGAGTCCAATGGTTTTTTTTCAGCTGTTGTGGCTATTTGAACCCTGAATGAAATGTTATTATTGTTTGAGGCTGCCGGTTCAATATTTTCTTTCTCAACAGGCTCAGAATCTTCGTGATTATGTTGATTTATTTCTTCATAATCACTGTCTGCTAAAAGTTTTTGCTCATCCTGTTGTTCGGTGATTTGAGTTACTTCTTCCTGAATTGCCTCATACTCAGTTTCTGATGGTTCGTCATGGACTTTTGTGTCGGGGTAACTGTTTTTTCTGGCAGCATAAAGTCTTTCCTGCTCTTCTTTGTAATCACGGAAAGCTCTGAAGATAGCAGATGCAATATAAGCTTGCCCTGTTTCTGACATTAGAAATTTTTCTTCCTGCGGGTTAGATAAGAACCCTGCTTCTACGAGAATTCCGGGCATTGTGATTTGATAAAGGACAAGGAATCCTGCTTGTTTGACACCTCTGTTGACCCTGTTGGCTCTTTCTTTAAATTGCTGTTGTATAAATGATGCAATTTCAAGGCTATTTTCCAGGTAAGCATTTTGATAAAGAGTGAAAATAATATTTGCCTCGGGAGAATATGGGTCGAATCCGTCGTAAGTTTCCTTATAGTCATCCTCATATAGAATGGCAGCGTTTTCTTTTTTTGCTACTTCAAGGTTTGCCTGGCTTCGGTGAAGGCCCATCACAAAAGTTTCGGTGCCGTATGTTGCTCTGTTCGTGCTTGAATTGCAATGTAATGAAATAAAAAGGTCGGCATTGTTTTCGTTGGCTATTTGTGCTCTGCGATACAGCTCAACAAATTCATCAGTTTTACGTGTGTATACAACATTCACGTCGGGCAGGTTTTCTTCAATATAGCTTCCAAGTTTCAGGCCTATAGCCAGGACAATATCTTTTTCCATGGAATTTTCGCCCAATGCCCCCGGATCTCGTCCACCATGGCCGGGATCAATAACCACTGTTTTTATTTTGCCTTTGTCTGCATAAGCAGTATCAGTGGCCCAAAATAGTATAAAAGAAAATATAACAAAAAGTAGTAGTATGCGTTTCACTTATAATATTTTATTTTTTGATTAGCTTTGCATCTTTGTTTAATACGTGAAAGTTACGTATTCTATTGTATATGCAAAAATAATATTTAATAAATTGCACTCAAAGATAGTCATAAAGTTTTTTCTATTATTTATTACTTTTTTTGCGGTAAATATGCCGGCATTTTCATTTCAGTATAATGAAAACAGCTTTGCCAATGATACCGTTATACAAGGACAGCAAACTATTTCCGACACACTTGAAAGGGAATTAATCACTATAGAGGATATAGAACCGGAAACTGTGAATGATACAATTCCGCTTGAGGAAGAAAAAGAAAAGAAAAGAGGAACAGGTACAATACTTGATTCAAAAGTTCAATATCACGCAAAAGATTCTATCCGTTTTGAGATAATTAATCAGAAAGTTTTTTTGTATGGCCGGGCTGACATAGAATATGAGGATATTCATCTTGCAGCAGATTATATAGAGATAGATTTTACAAAAAACGAGATTTTTGCTTCCGGGTTTCCTGATACAGCCGGTGTGATGCGTGGCTTACCGGTATTTACTGAAAAAGGACAGAGTTACAGGGCTGAAGAGATCGTATACAATTTTAATACAGAACAGGGTAGGTCGGTTAAAGTATTGACAGAAGAGGCGGATGGATATTTACATGGCGATGTCGTTAAATTAAAGGCGGATGAAACAGTACATGTAGGAAGCGGAAAATATACTACCTGCGATAGTGATGATCCGCATTTTCATATAGGCTTCAGGAAGGCAAAAGTTATGGAAAACAAAATTGTGTCCGGCCCTGCATTCTTTTACCTTCAAAATATTCCTACACCGCTCATTATACCATTTGGATTTTTCCCAAATACCACAGGACAGGCTTCAGGAATTATTATTCCATCTTATGGTGAGTCTTCAAACCGTGGTTTTTATTTAAGAGACGGTGGTTTTTATTGGGGTATAAGTGATTATATTGACCTTTCCTTTAAAGGAGATATTTATTCCCGGGGAAGTTGGGGGCTTAAAGCTGAATCTCGTTATAATGTAAGATACAGGTATAGTGGCAATCTTAATCTGAATTATGCAATAAACATAGATGGCGAGGAGGGCTTGCCGGGTTATAGCCGCCGCAGGGATTTCAGAATAATCTGGAACCATAATCAAGATCCCAGGGCAAGACCAAACAGTGTGTTCCGTGCAAATGTCAATGCAGGTTCAAGTGAATACAGCCGTTATGATCCGGCTACAACAGATGATTATCTTTCAAACACTTTTCAGTCAAA
Source organism: Bacteroidales bacterium (assembly GCA_007130125.1). Taxonomy (GTDB): domain Bacteria; phylum Bacteroidota; class Bacteroidia; order Bacteroidales; family UBA7960; genus PUKZ01. The sequence goes on along the minus strand of SLSZ01000239.1, from coordinate 17,876 downwards.
CATATCTTATTCGGCAAATTGGAGGGATGGGAGATATAATTTTTCGGCTAACCTGCGACATAGCCAAAATACCATTACACAGCAGATTGATATGAGTTTGCCGGAAATTGCCTTTAGTGTAAGCAGGTTTTATCCTTTCCGGCGTGACGGATCCGGTGCAAATACACGCTGGTATGAGGATATAAGTATGAGTTACAATATGAACGCACGAAATGAGATAAAAACAACCGATTCATTGTTTTTTGAAAGTGAAACCTGGAGCAATTTGAGAAATGGGATGCGTCATACTATACCTATATCACACTCTTTTAACTTGCTAAATCATTTTAATGTTTCATCATCAATAAATTATACTGAAAGGTGGTATCTGCAATCTACCCGACGCGACTGGGAGTGGAATGATGATTATTATGAGGTTGTACAGGGAGACACTCTTTATGGAAGAGTTGTTGTAGATACTGTTCCCGGCTTTCAAACCGCCAGGGATTTTAGTTTCAGTACCGGTATTGGAACCAATATTTATGGTATGCGGGGGTTTAAAAGAGGGCCTGTGTCTGCAGTAAGGCATGTTATAAGGCCAAATATCAGCTTTAGCTACAGGCCTGATTTTGCCGATCCCTTTTGGGGTTATTATAAAAAATATGACGATCCGCGTTATGAGGATCCGGTTTCTTATTCGATTTTTGAAGGGGAAATGTATGGCACTCCACCGGAGGGAAAGTCAGGATCAATAGGGTTTAATATTGCAAATAACCTTGAGATTAAAGTTCGTTCGAGAGATGATGATGGTGAGAGAATAGAAAGAAAAGTTTCATTGATTGATAATTTGACAATCTCAGGCTCTTATAATCTTGCAAGAGATTCTTTGAATTTCTCAGATTTGAGGGTAAGTGGCAGAACGAGGCTGTTTGATAATTTTGATGTTTCATACAGTAGCACATGGACTCCATACGTTGTTGATGAAAACAACAGAAAGATAAATACATTTGTTTGGGAAGATAGAGGGGATATTCTTCAACTAACAAATACAAGATGGAATTTGAGTTTTAATTACACTTTGAGCGGAGGTGACCGCAATGGCAGGCAAAACGGTAATGGGTTATCTCCCATGGCAGGTAATGGAGCAGGCAGAGGTGACGAGCGTGAAGGAGATACTGATGATGAGACTCCCGCAACTATTGAACGTGTACCTGAAGGTTATATAAATTACTCAGTACCGTGGAACCTCCGATTCTCATATAATTTTAATTATAACAGCCAAATTGACCAGATAACCCGGGAAGCTGATAGAAACTATACTCAAACATTATCTATGAGTGGGGACCTGCGTTTAACAGATAAATGGCGAATAGGGGTAAGCACCGGGTATGATTTTGAAAATAATGACCTGACCTATACTTCAGTAAATATTTATCGTGACCTGCATTGCTGGGAGATGACTATAAACTGGATACCATTTGGTTTTAGGAGAAGCTATAACCTTACCATAAGAGTTAAATCTCCTGTCTTGCAAGATCTAAAATATGAGCAAAGGCGAGAGTTTTTTGATTTCCAATAGGGTATTGATTAGAAGTCGACATTATACTTTTCACAGATCGTTTTAATTTTTCCTGATAGTTTTTCACTGATATTAATGGGTTGATTTTTGTTTTTTTCTTCAGCTTCCCGCTCAGGATCCCCGGGTATTAAAACCCGTTCATTTTCTTTAGTTGGCTTGGCATTTTTGAAAGTTTCTATCCATTTGTCCATTCTTTTTTTGAATTCTTCTTTGCTTTGAAAGGCATCTATTCTTAATGCGCCAAAAAAGTGTCCTATTCCTTCACCATCTTTTTCTTTGAGGGGATCAAGGAATGGCACTGATGGTGGCACGAATGGACCAAACCCTGCACCCGAAAAAATGGAAGATAATATATCAACGGTGGCAGCCATGCAATATCCTCTGTGACTTCCATATTCATATGAGCTTCCCAGGGGTAATATTGAACCGCCTTCTGTCAGTATACCCGGTTCGTTGCTGGGGTTACCTTCCTTATCCTGCACATATCCGTATTTCACTTTTTCTCCATTTATCTGTTTTATATAAAGTTTGCCCCTGGCTATAGCTGAAGTGGCCATATCTACTACGAACGGTGGTTGTTCACCTGCCGGGATTGCGACAGAAATGGGATTGGTACCATATAAACGGTCTTTCGAAAAAGTCGGTGCCACCAAAGGATTGGCATTTGTCATACTTATCCCGGTCATATCATGTTTTAAGGCCATCATTGAATAATAACCTGCTATTCCGTAATGGTTTGAGTTTCGAACAGCCACCCAACCGGTGCCAGCTGTTTTTGCTTTCTCAATGGCTGTTTCCATGGATTTTACAGCTACAACTGTCCCCAGCCCTCCATCACCATCAATAACCGCAGTTGACAACGTTTCGTGGATTGTTTTTATAGCAGGTGAAGGGTTAATCCTGCCATTTTCCAATAAGCCGATATAATCCGGAAGGCGGATCAAACCATGTGAAGGTATGTTTCTTAACTCAGCAGATATTAATACATCTGCTGTGATCCTGCTGTCTTTTTCAGGTACACCAAGCTTCTTTAAAATGCCCGTTATTATTTCCTCAAGAGCTTCTTTTGAAAAGTCTTTAGCTTCAAATTGTTTTTTTGTCATAAAGCACGTCAGTTATTAAAATAATCAAAGATATTACTTTTTCTTTTTAAAGTAAGATTCAGATGTACTTGCTTTTTATACTACTGATGTTGCTAATGCATAGTTATTTAAGTAAATCTTTGAATTTGTCTTTTAGTTTTGATAGTTTGGGAGAGATGGCAAACTGGCAGTAACCTTGTGCGGGTTGTTTTTCATAATAGTTTTGATGATACTCCTCTGCCTCATAAAACTCTATAAAAGGCGTCACTTCCGTAACAATTGGGCTTTCAAACATATTTTCATTTTCCAATCTTTCAATAAAGGATTCGGTATCAATTTTTTGCTGCAAGGTTTTATAAAAAACAACTGAACGATATTGTTCACCTATATCGTTACCCTGGCGATTAATTGTAGTTGGGTCATGAATAAAAAAGAATACATTGAGGATCTGGTCAAAGCTGATTATTTTATGGTCATACACTATTTTGATAACTTCAGCGTGGCCGGTAGTGCCGTTGCAGACTTCTTCATAGCCGGGGTTTTCTTTATGTCCGCCAGAATAACCTGAAACTACAGCTTCAATACCTTTCAGACTGGAAAAAGCAGCTTCAAGGCACCAAAAACATCCGCCACCCAAAACGGCAACATGCTTTTCGCCTTCTTTAAAATTACCCGGAATAAAACGCAATGATGCAGAGTTTACGCAATAACGTGTATTCTTTCCGGTGAGCTTTTCACCTTTAAAGATGTGTCCCAAATGTCCTTCACAAACAGCGCATAATATTTCGGTACGATGTCCGTCGCTATCCGGTACTTGTTTCACTTTGCCTGTTAACTCGTCATCAAAAGCAGGCCATCCACATTGCGAGTTAAACTTACTGCTTGAATCGAACAAAGGAGTGTTACACTGTTTGCATATATAAATCCCGCTTTCAAAAAAGTTGTCGTATTTGCCTGTAAAAGGAGGTTCAGTATGTTTATTATGTATTATGCTTTTTTCTACAGGGGTTAATTTGTTGTATTTCATTGCCATTAAGTTTTGTTACTGTATTTAAAATAACACAGCAATGGCAGTTTTGTTTAAACCAAAAGGCAGCCTTTATCCAAACAAAAACATATAATTCAGAGAGAAGTCCGGAACAGTAACCAGACACTACAGGTTATTTCTAAGGTCAGTTATTTCCCCGCTTTGGAATTTATCTGACATCAACAATTCTTTTATCTTTCTGCCGGCTTCAAGCGGCGGCACCAAAAGCCCTTTTTCTTTATATTCTATAAATTTATTTCTGTGAATAAATTTATTTTCAGGAACTTTTCTTATGGTTTCCTGCATGTTTGTATCAATAATACCCGGAGCCACACTCATTATTTCAACCGGATATTGCTTGTTTTGCTGCTCTGTTGCTATGCACTTTGTAAACATATCAAGGCCGGCTTTGCTTGTGCAGTAAGAACTCCAGCCGTAATATGGGAATTGTGCTGCACCTGATGAAATGTTAACAACCCTTTTTACAGTTTTTAACCCTTCGGTTAACTTTATAAATTTGGCGGTGGTTATCATGGCAGCGATAAGATTTATTTTAACATGATCCTCTATCTCTTGCGAATGGCATTCTTCAGCCGGTCCGACAGGATTGATAACACCTGCATTGTTTATTAAGTAAAACCCTTCACTTTTGTATTTGTCAAACCGGGATAAAGCATTTTTCATTAACAGATCAATCTTATTTGTTATACTGAGGTCGAAGTATAGGAAATCAATCTGGCATTTTTTTTCCCTGGAAAGGTTTTCCAATTGTTCACTTTTGGTCCTGGAAATACTGACTAAATGATGATCGGGGTTAATAAGCGAAAGGGCGATACCTTCTCCCAACCCTTTGCTGGCTCCGGTAATAATGAAGTTCTTCATGTTTGAGTCTGGCTTTTGTAATTAATTAGGTTGAAATACATGATTTTAATTGTTTACAAATATAGGCTTTTATGAATTATAAGTTTTTTAAATGCATGTTTTTTTAAAGTGAAGTTTTTTGCAATAATTAATTTTTGTTACAAATTCAAATATTATGAGAAGACATAATTGCTGTGAATAAGCCTGGGTTTTTTATTTGATTATTTAATTTTAGAAGTGTTACTATGATTATGATAATAAATAGTAATTAAAATTGTTTTTTTATTAGTGGTTTTGAAAAAAAAATTGAATATTTGCACTAAGTTTTTGAGTTATTATTTTTGCGATAAGTTTTGATTAACAGGATTTGCTTTTTTATAATCAATACAAATGTAGTTTTTTGTATTTAATAAAAATTACAGGTTGATTATAAGTGGCTATTGTTTATCTTTGTTATTTAATTTAAAAATTAAAATATAATTTATAATAATTAGGAATATGAAAACAGCGATTCAAATTTTGTTGACCATTGTAATTTTGGTTTTAGTTTATCTGATCTATGATTCTATAATGGAGCCTGTACATTTTCGTCAGGAAGCGCGTCAAAGGGAGGCCAGGGTTATTGAGCGGCTAAAAGACATAAGGACTGCGCAGATCGCACATCGCTCCAGATATGGCAGGTTTACCGGGGACCTTGATTCGCTGGTTGACTTTATCAAGCATGACTCTCTGCCAGTAGTAATGGCAATAGGTACTGTTCCGGATACATTAACCGAAGTTGAAGCAGTAAGGAAGGGTATAGTTCAGCGCGATACTGTTTGGACTCCAACTTATGACAGTTTATTCAGAAATAAGCGTTACTCTGTGGATTCATTGCCATATGTGCCTTTTAGCGGTGGTGAAAGATTTTCAATGGAAGCAGGAAAAATTGAAAGGGGCTTGGTTGAATTACCGGTTTTTGAGGCTTCATGCAAGATCCCTCATTATATGAGAGGATTGGAAGAATTATACAGGATTTATTATACGCGTGAAGAAGGCTTGAAAGTAGGCTCTATGATTGAATCATCTCTTGATGGTAACTGGGAGTAATTAATAAGATGCATGACATTCATGTGAATAAAAAATATTCGCTAAGGGATGAATCTTTTCAACCCGGGTTCAGAGATAAACATTTTCTGTCCATAGAAATATCTTTTGATACTTTCTCCTATTGTATACTTGATAACGACCGCTTTAAGTACCGGTTGGCAGAGTCTTTTGAATGTAGTGAACGCCTAGAGGCTGATGATTACATGAGAAGTATTGAAAGTATTGTGAGAGATAATCCATATCTTACCTCCGGCTTTGAAAGAGTAACCCTGATATATGTTTCACCTCAAAGTGTATTTATTCCATCAGAGCTTTATAAGGAAGAAGAAAAGGCTAGTTATTTGAGCTTTAACCATATTATTAAAAACGGATACAAGCCTTGTTCTGAAAAGCTTTATAACTTAGATGCATATGTTGTTTATCCACTACCGGATTTTATTAAGCATACTTTTGACAAGTTGTTTCCTGATTATAGATTGCGACATTTTTCTACAGCACTTATAGAAAGTGTTTTGTATGATGTTCGTTATGCCGGTTACAAAGCTGATATGGTTATTCATGTTCAGAAAAATCACTTTGAGATTTTATTATTGGATGGAACCAACCTGCTGTTTTTCAACTCTTTCAATTATAAAACCTGGGATGATATTTTGTATTATCTGTTTTTTGTTATGGAGCAGGCTGAAATATCGGCGGAGAATATTGACCTTTTGATGGTAGGCAGGACTAGTATGGATACGGATCTTTATAAAAATTTGAAACCATATTTCAGAAGCGTTGACTTTGGTAAACGAAGTGATCTTTTTAAATATGATGATACTTTTGATGAAATACCACACCATTATTTTTATAATTTATTAAATGTCAATGCGTGCGGATAATCGGAGGGAAACATAAAAGACGCAGAATTAATCCACCTGCAAATATTCCTGTAAGGCCTACTACAGACCTCGCCAAAGAATCGCTGTTTAATATTATCAATAATAACTTTGACTTTGAGGCTATTTCCGTTTTAGACCTTTTTGCAGGTACAGGTAATATATCATTTGAATTTGCTTCACGGGGAGCCGAAGAAGTCATTTCAATTGAGACAGATCCTAAATGTGTGAAATTTATCAGGGGACAAGCTGAAACACTTCTTTTTGATTCCATGAAAGTAATTCGTGATGATGCACACCATTTTCTGTCAATTTGTAAAAAAAAGTTTGATATAGTTTTTGCTGATCCTCCATACGATCATAAAACTACAGACAATATACATAAGCTTGTTTTTGAAAATGATTTGTTGGACAATGACGGTTGGTTGATAATTGAACACGGCGCAGAGACAAAACTTGATGACCTTGAAGGTTTGTTTGAAAAAAGAAGATATGGAAGAGTTTATTTCAGTATGTTTGCAAAACATTGATCATCGCTGTTTAAGATGTTAGGAAGTTTTATATATAAACATAAAACACTTTTTAATAATGAAAAAAATAGCTGTATTCCCGGGATCCTTTGACCCTATTACCCGGGGACATGAATCGGTTATAAGGCAAGCAATTCCACTGTTTGATAAAATAATTGTAGCATTAGGAGAAAATCCTCAAAAGGAAACATTTTTCCCTATTGAAAAAAGGGAATATTGGTTGAATAAGGTATTTGAAAATGAGCAGTCAATTGATGTTATGACTTATGAAGGCTTGACAATTGATTTTTGTGATAGGGTTGGGGCTAAATATATTATTAGGGGTTTAAGAACTTCTGCAGATTTTGAATTTGAAAGAAGTATAGGTCAAATTAATAAACAAATGAACCCCGAAATTGAAACTGTTTTCTTTTTAACCAGAACTCAGTTTACTCCTCTAAATTCTGCTATAGTGCGTGATATTTTACGTAACGGGGGTGATCCTACACCTTTTGTTCCTGATGCTGTGGTTTTTGACTAATCTTTGTGTTATAATTATTGGTTAACAATTTAATTTAGTCAAATTCAAAATATTTTTTTTCATAACCCGTTTAAATCCATAGAAAAAGTTTAAATAATTAACTAAAACGTATTTAAGTGAAGCTGAAGTTGTTAATTGTTTTATTGTTAACAGCAAACGTCATGTTTGCCGGGGATTTTAATGTTGTTATTGATGGATTCTTCCCGGGTGCAGAGGGCAAGCAAATTCGTTTGATGAAATATGCTGATCAGATAACTTATGTGTTGGAAGAAATTGACGATACAATTGTTGCAGATGATGGTTTCTTTAGCTTCAGTTTTAGTGTATATGAGCCTGTATATGTGTTTTATCGTATTGATCATGCCCGCATGGGCCATTATGTTGAGCCGGGCAACAATTACAATATAGAGTTTGAGCCGGTTGATTTTGACACCCTTGATGACAGACGAAATCCATATATTAACCCATGGCACTTTCAATTCTCTTTGTATAACGAAGAAATTCCGGATGGTTTAAATAATAGAATAACAGATTTTAATAACACTTTTGATGATTTTTTATTGGAGCATTTCTCTAATGTTTCAAGGCGAAGATTACACGAGCCGTTTAAAAACTTCAAAGCATATACCGATTCGCTATTTCAGATTGATACTATTGATAATTCATTTTTTAAAGATTACTATGAATATAAGTTTGCATTTTACTACCGTATAGCAAATATCAAGTCGCCCCTTCATTTGTATGAAGAGTATATCATAAACCGGCCTGTTTTATATGAAAATCCACAATACATGGATTTTTTTAATACTGTATTTGATAAGTATTTGTTTGCAGGAAGCAGAAATATAACTGTTCAGGATTTGCTAACTACTGTAAATCGTCATAATAGTTACAATGCCCTGATGGACTCACTTGGCAAAGATACTATTTTGCGCAATGAGGTTTTAAGGGAGTTGGTTATGTTAAAAGGCCTTAAAGACCTTTATTATCATGACGACTTCAATGAAAGAAATGTTTATTCGATTGTTAAGCATGCACGTGAGTATAGCAAATTTCCCGAGCACCGTGCAATAGCAGGTAATATTTTAAAGAGGTTTACACATATGCAAGAAGGCCATCCTGCACCTGCTTTTCAACTAAAAAATAGAAACGGAGAAGTCATATCTCTGGATGACTTCCAAGGGAAGTTTGTTTTACTTAATTTTTGGACAACCTGGTGTGTTCCCTGTTTAGCTGAATTCAGTGTAATGGAGGATATTTATGAAGAATATAATGATCAGCTTGAGATATTGAGTATATCAGCTGATCGTAACGAAGATGATTTTATTCGATTTGTTGAAAACAATCATTTTCCCTGGGACTTCTTGTATTTTGATGATAATTTTAATTTGCTTGATGATTATGAGGTTCGACGTTTTCCTCTATTTATTTTAATCGGCCCCGATGGAAACATAATGAATAATGTTGCTCCCTTTCCGAGCCGTGGCCTTAAGAATATTGTCAACAGGGCGGTTACAGAATGGAACAGAAGAAGGCAGTGATTTAAGAGTATTCTATAACTAAAAATATTCCTCAATTAATATTTTTATTGAAGCGTATGTGTTCTCCAGGTATTTATGCACGTCCGAAAGATCTACCCAAATAACTTTACTAATATCTTCATCAATTTGCGGGCTGGGGTTTTCCCAATCCTTAGAAAGCATCAAATACCAATAAGTTTTTTTTAGCACCCACTGATCTGTAGGTAGTGTATACATGTGATATGTAGGTGGCATTTCTGATAAAATGCTGATACCGCCAATGCCACATTCTTCTATTACTTCTCTTTTAGCTGTAATGTCAGGGCTTTCTTGAGGCTCTTTTTTCCCTTTTGGTAAATCCCATTTCCCGTACCTGTAAATAAACAGTAATTGGTCTTGTGGGTTTTTCACCAACCCACCTGCTGCTTCGATATAAATCGTATAATTTTTCAGGTAAGATAAAAGTAGTTCCGGATTGCTGTTTATCAAAAAGATTGTTTGGTTTTTTTTTGAAAAGTTATTTAAAAAGCCATCAATGTATGCTTTAAAATCTTTTTTATTATCCGTGTGTACAACTGTGGAATTGCTTGCCGGATTTTCAGGCTGCTTGTTTGTTAAGATAATTACCCTGTCGTTAATAAAAACTTTATACATTTGCCCCATGATATTAGATAAAGAAATTGGCACAAAGATAGCCAAGAGTTTGTTAGAAATTCAAGCGGTTAAGTTAAATGTTACTAATCCGTTTACATGGGCTTCCGGGATAAAGTCCCCAATATATTGTGATAATCGCCGTATATTGTCATTTCCTGACCTGCGGAAGCTTGTATCAGATTCTATTGCTAAGCTTTATGCCGCTCAATTTGATATACCTGATTGCATTGCGGGGGTGGCAACTGGAGGAATTCCTCATGGTGTACTGGTAGCCGAAAGACTGAACCTCCCGTTTGTTTATGTCAGAAGTGATAAGAAAGGCCATGGGCTGGGAAATCTTGTTGAGGGACTTGTTAAACCCGGCTGGAAAGTTCTTGTTGTTGAAGATCTTGTATCTACAGGAAAAAGTAGTCTTGCAGCTGTGGAAAGCCTGAGGCAAAGTGGTTGTGAAGTAGTGGGGATGGTTGCAATTTTTACATATGGGTTTGATATTGCTGAGCAAAATTTTAAAAAGACAAATTGTAAACTCTTTACTCTGACCAATTATAACATTCTTATCGAAGTAGCATCTGAATTTGGTTATATTAAGAACCATGAAATTGAAATATTGGAAAAGTGGCGCAAAGACCCCTATTCATTAAGTGTATAGATTTAGGACTAGATTTAATAAAATAAATTATGACGAAATTTGAAAGCAATAAAGTTGTTGTAAATGCCCCCTGTGAGAAAGTTTATGAGTTTATGGCCGACTTTGGAAATTTTGAAAAACTCCTGCCCGATAAAGTTACCAACTGGCAATCCAGCGGAGATAAATGTTCTTTTAAAATTGAGGGCATTGGTAAATTGGCAATGAGAATTGCAAAAAAAGATCCATGCAAACATATTCACATTGTTTCTGACGGTGACAATCCTGTTGATTATACTTTGGATTGCTTTTTTTATAATTACGGGAAAGATCAGTGTGAAGTGGAGTTAATCTTTGAAGCAGAACTTACATCCTTCATGGAAATGATAGCTTCAAACCCGTTGCAAAACTTTGTAAACATGTTGGTTGATAAGATAAAGGAATTGTTTGATTGATTCTTTAATCAACAAATTCGACTTCTTTTAAATCATAGGATTCGATATTTCCAAACTTTGTTTCAAGCAATAATTTGCCATACTTGTCTATTCCGCATATTTTTGCTTCAAATTCTTTTCCTTTTGTTTTATAATTTGCCCACAGCTGGTATCTGTATAATTTGCTGAGATAATCCTTATCTAAAAGGTTTTTTGGGTCACTTTTCAGAAGGTTATAACGCTCTTCTACAAAGCCAGATAGGATAGAAATGGATTCTTTTATGTCAAAATGTTTGCCTGTCAATTTTTTCAATGAAGTGGGTTTTAATGGGTAATTTTCAAATTGAGTTTGATTAACATTTATTCCTATCCCTGCAACTGTGCATTTTATCTTAGAGCCTTGTATGAGGTTTTCAATTAAAATGCCGGCAACTTTATTACCATCAACTAGAATATCATTAGGCCATTTGATTTCTGTTTTGAACTCATTTTGTAATAAAGAACTAACAGTATCATAAACACTTAAAGATATAGCTTTATTCAGATAAAATTGTTTTTCCGGTTCTAAAAATTCAGGATAAAGTAAAAAGGATGCTGTAATATTTAATCCTTTTATGCTCTCCCACGTTGAGTTACCCATACCCCTTCCATCATGTTGATCATCCGTCCACAAAACCGCTCCTTCCGGCAGGCTTCCGGATTCAACTTCTTTGAATAGTTCTCGATTAGTTGATCCTACTCTGGGTAGGTATATGCTTTTTTTATTTAAATGTTCGGCTTTCATAATTAATGATAAAAAATAATAATTAACCCTTTTATGAAGTTAGCAAAGTAAGCAAATCTCGTAAAAAATAGTTATTTTTGCAAAAAAGTAAAATCAAAAAGTTTAGAATGACCAAGAATAAAGAAAAGGTTGATATTGAAACATTTGTTAATTATATAATTGAAGGAATAGAAGAAAAGAAAGGCCAAAAAATTGTTTGTTTAGATTTATCACAATTCAATATTGCAATTTGCGACTACTTTGTTATCTGTCATGGTACTTCCCGGACACATGTTGGTGCAATAGCGGAATCTATAGAGGAGTATGTTAAGAAGCATACAGGCAGTTTTCCCAGCCGCCGTGAGGGGCTTGCCAACTCTGAATGGGTCTTGCTGGATTATCTTGATGTTGTGGTTCATATATTCCAGGAGGAAGTCAGGGGCCATTATCAGCTGGAGGATCTATGGGCAGATGCCCCTTCAAAAAACAAAGAGACGCTTAACATAAAAACAACTTAGATGAACAAAAGTAATTCACCACATAATAACCCACAGCGCAAAGGAAGGCATGATGGGTCGCCTGACCAGCAGAAGAAGCAGCCGAAGAAGCCCGGTTTTAATTTTTACTGGATCTATGGCTTATTAGCTTTGTTGTTCATAGGTTTGCAGTTTATGAACTGGGGAGGCGGTCCTGTTGAAATATCTCAACAGCGGTTTGAAACAGAAATGCTAACCAGCGGCGATGTTGAGAAGCTGATAGTTATAAACCGGGAACTTGTTGAGGTATATATTAAGGAAGAAAGCTTACACAAGGAAGAGTATAGCGATATTGAAGATCCGGGATTTGCTCAAAAAGAAGTTACCGGCCCGCACTATACTTTTAAGATAGGTTCTGTTGAGAGCTTTGAAAGTCTTGTTCGTGACTCGCAGAAAGATCTTGCTGCAAAAGAGCGTGTTCCTATATTTTACGAACAACGTCGTGACTGGGGTAGTGATATTTTAAGCTGGCTTATTCCAATTGGCTTGCTTATAGCTTTCTGGATTTTTATAATTCGCCGTATGGCAGGATCATCAGGGGGAGGCCAGTTATTTAATATTGGTAAATCAAAAGCACAGTTATTTGATAAAAACACTCATGTCTCCATAGACTTTAAAGATGTAGCAGGATTGGATGAAGCGAAAGTTGAGATAAGGGAGCTTGTGGAGTTTCTGAAAAATCCAAAGAAATTTACAGAGCTTGGCGGTTCCATACCAAAAGGTGCTTTGCTTGTGGGTCCTCCCGGAACCGGTAAAACATTACTTGCAAAAGCTGTAGCCGGAGAAGCCCAGGTGCCATTTTTCTCACTCAGCGGTTCGGACTTTGTTGAGATGTTTGTTGGTGTAGGGGCCTCAAGAGTACGAGACCTTTTTAAACAAGCTAAAGAAAAGGCACCATGTATAATCTTTATAGATGAGATTGATGCGATTGGCCGTGCCAGGGGAAAAAACCCTGTGACAGGTGCCAATGATGAACGTGAAAACACACTTAACCAACTCCTCTCTGAGATGGATGGGTTTGGTACTAACTCAGGAGTTATTATTCTCGCCGCTACAAACCGTGCCGATGTGCTTGACAGAGCTTTGTTAAGGGCAGGAAGATTTGACAGGCAGATACACGTGGAAATGCCCGATCTTAACGAGCGTGAAGCTATTTTTAAAGTTCATATCAAACCGTTGAAACTTTCAAAGGATGTTAAGATTGAGTTCATGGCAAAACAAACCCCCGGATTTTCTGGTGCTGATATAGCCAATGTATGCAATGAAGCAGCACTGATCGCAGCTAGAAGAAACAAGAAAGCTGTCGAAAGGCAAGACTTCCTGGATGCTGTTGATAGAATTATTGGCGGATTGGAGAAAAGAAATAAGATCATTTCTCCTAATGAAAAGAAAGCCATAGCTTACCATGAGACAGGCCATGCCGTTGTTAGCTGGAAACTTGAACATGCTCACCCCTTGGTTAAGGTTACGATTGTTCCAAGAGGTAAAGCTTTGGGCGCTGCATGGTATCTGCCGGAAGAGAGACAGTTGTCCACATATGAGCAAATGTATGATGAAATAACTGCTGCTCTGGGTGGAAGAGCCTCCGAGGAAATCGTTTTTGGCAGTGTGTCTACAGGTGCATTAAATGACCTGGAAAAAGTTACAAAGCAAGCATATGCAATGATAGTTTATTTCGGGCTTAACCCCAGAATAGGAAATATCAGCTATTATGATTCCAGCGGGCAGTCAGAATATACATTTACAAAACCATACTCTGAAAAAACTGCCCAAACTATAGATGAGGAGGTTAGTAAATTAATAGAGTCAGCTTATAAAAGAGCAAAAGAGACATTGTTGAAAGATAAAGATAATTTGATACAACTTGCCGAAAGATTGCTTGAAAAAGAAGTAATCTTTAAGGAAGACATGGAGGATATCTTTGGAAAACGCCCTTTTGGTAAAGAAGAGGATAAAAAGAAGACAGCAGCTTCTGAAAAATCAAAGAAAAAAACAAACAGAAAGCCAAAGGCTGAAGTACAGGAATCCAAAAGCGCCAAACAACCAACTGATTCAAAAAGTGTGAAAGCAGAAACAGCCAAACAAGACAGTAAAAAAAGTAAAAAAAGCTAATAATTTCTGTCAGGCTGAGAAAAATAAATAATGATGAAGGAGGTCACATCACGAGAAAAAGTATTGAAAAATATACGAGAGGCGCTAACAACCTCCGTTGAACCTCCCTTTAGTGACATCAGCCGTGATGCTGATATTTATAGAAAAGAAAGCGAAGAATTACCAGAGATACGTTTTGCTGAAGCGTTTAAAGATATTGGTGGCAAGTTTGTTTATTGTTCCAATGAAAAAGAATTCCGTCAACAGGTAAGCACTGTAATGAAAACTTTTGGTGTGGATGAATTGTTTTGCAATGATAATAATATAACCAGTATTCTGGAAAGTCAAAACATACCATTTGTGTCTGATGTAAAATGTTTAGAAGCCTATGACTGTACGCTGACAGGTTGTGAATATTTGATTGCCAGGACAGGAAGTGTTGTGGTTTGTGCTGAGGATTCGCAGTCTCGTAGTGTTTATTTTACCTCACCCATTCATTTTGTGCTTGCCTATACGAGTCAGATAGTTGAGGATGTTTCTGATGCTTTGAAAGAAATAAAAGCCAGGTTTGAAAATATGCCACGGTTTATTTCATTTGTCAGTGGGCCCAGCCGTACGGCTGATATTGAAAAAACACTGGTTATGGGTGCTCACGGACCAAAAGAACTTGTATTATTTTTAATAGATGACCTAGCTTAAAAATGGAAGGTTGGAAAAATGTTTATACATCGAATTATGAGCATAAAATAGGTATTGTTAAAGCGGTACTTAAAGAATATGGAATTGACAGTGTAATAGTTAACAAGAAAGATTCTTTTTATCTTGTTGGTGAGTTGGAACTATATGTTAATCAGGATGATGTTCTTAAGGCAAAAAATATAATCATTAAAGAAGAGTTGTGAATAATTTATTCAGAAGGACAATAACAGGCGTGATATGTATTTTGCTGATAGCAGGTTCAATAATAGCTGGTCAGCAATTGTTTTCATTATTGTTTCTCTTTATAACCATTTTGGGCTTATGGGAGTTTTACTCTCTTGTTGAGTCAAAAGATGTTGTTCCAAATAAGCTGACAGGAACGTTAACAGGGGCTTTTATTTTTGCGTCAAATGCATTGATTGCGATTGGTATAGCTTCTTACAAGTTATTACTTTTCAGCTTTTTGTTTTTGTTTTTGATATTTTTGTTTGAGTTGTATCGCAAAATTCCTAATCCTTTCACGAATGTGTCTTACACTTTCATGGGTCTTATATATATTGCTGTACCCTTTTCCTTGTTGAATTATTTTCCTAATCCTACATTTGGCAACGAGATATATAATCAAAGTTATATTTTGGGATTTTTTTACTTGATATGGGTTAATGAAACTACCGCATATGTTGTAGGATCAGCATTTGGCAAATCAAAGCTTTTTAAGAGTGTTTCTCCAAACAAATCATGGGAAGGGATGATTGGCGGAGGTGTTTTGGCAATCATAGCATCATGGATAATTTCTGTTTTCTACACTGATATTAGTTTTATTAATTGGTTGGCAATAGCACTAATTATTGTTGTTTTCGGAACATATGGCGATCTTTTTGAGTCATTATTAAAAAGAAGCAACAATGCCAAGGACAGTGGTAGTTTATTACCCGGACATGGTGGTGTTCTCGACAGGTTTGACGGTGTGTTGATTGCTGCACCCTTTGTTTTTGTGTATTTATTATTAATAACCTAACTTTTAAAACAACTTAGATATAATGCGTTTTCACAGGGAAGGAAATACTACGATTTTACTTACATCATTATTGATCATTTCTGCAATAATAGTAATTAACGTAATACAAGAACACCAAACAGTTTATCACTATGTTTTATATGGTTTTTTGGCTTTAATGTTTTTGTTCATATTGTTTTTTTTCCGTTCTCCATCACGTGATATAAATAAAATACCCGGTCATGTATTATCAGCTGCAGACGGGAGAGTTGTTGTTGTTGAGAAAACCACTGAAAATGAGTATTTTGAAAAAGAGATGATACAAATATCAGTATTTATGTCGCCCTTAAATGTTCATTTGAACCGCTATCCTGTATCTGGCATGATAGATTTTGTAAAACATAGTCCCGGAAAATATTTTGTAGCCTGGTCACCTAAGTCTTCAGATGAGAATGAGCGGAATTCTGTTGTCATTACAACTGAAAAGCAAAAGACCATTTTGGTCAGGCAAATAGCCGGAGCCATAGCCCGCAGGATAGTATCTTATTCAAGGCCTGGAGATATTATAAAACAGGGTGAGGAGTTGGGATTTATAAAATTTGGTTCGCGAGTTGATGTTTTTCTTCCCCTGGATGCTCAAATTATGGTAAAAAACGGAGATTGGGTTAAAGCCGGTAAAACAGTATTAGCAAAAATATAAAGTTTTACAAGAAACCTTTTAACTCCCCCAGGCTACAGATGACATAAGTAGCATCAATGCAATTGTCAGTTTCATTTAATTTTAGCCAGCACTGGTCTATTCCTGCAGCAGAGGCACCCTCAATGTCCGATTCAGGATCATCTCCTATCATAAGGCATTCGCCGGAAGTTGCTCCGGCTTTTGACAAAGAAAAGTCATATATTGCTTTGTCAGGCTTTCTTACTTCTGCCATTTCAGACGTTATGATACAACTGAAATATTTATTTAGCCCGCTGATCATGAGTTTTTTTATTTGTACCTCCTCAAAGCCATTGGTTATAGCATGCAGGTTATATTTTGGCTTTAGGTAGTCCAGTATACTAATGGTTTCAGGAAATAAAGTAACAAAACCGGATAAGGTTTCAATGTAGTCTTCAGATAACTTTTTTGCAAAAGATTTATCTTGACAGCCAAAGTCGCTCAAAGGCCGACGGAATCTTTCTAAGGATAGATGTTCTTTAGTGATCTCTTCTTTCTTATACTCTTCCCACAATTGCAAATTATGCTTTTTATATGCCTGTAAAAATAAGTCGGGGTTATTTGAATCTATTTTTGCAAGCAGGTTGTATTTAGAAATAAGTTTCTCAAAAGTTTTCTTCGCATCATAAGAAAAATCCCACAAAGTATTATCCAGATCAAAAAACAGATGATTGTATTTTTTTGTAATTATTTTTCTATTCATAAAACGCAGTTCTTTAACTAAAAAGGGCAAACCGCCAAAATAACAGTTTGCCCTGAATCATTAGTCTGTTTGCTTATGTGTTTTAAGCTTAATAAGTTTTTCAATAAAAAGTATTAGGCCTGAGGTGCAACTTTGTCAGTTTGAATAGAGAAGTATGCAACAATATGGAAAATCCATCCAACAAAACTTACCAATAAACCTATCCCGAAAATTATTGCTGTAATAGCTCCAATAAAGTATAGCAAACCAGCTGTTTTGAAGTGCTTGACTCCACTTTCTTCAGCTAAAACTTTCAAAGCTTTAAAAACAAAGTAAACACCAATTATCATACCGGCTAACATAATAATAGTTCCAATAATTGATGTGCCTGCAAATAAATCACTAAATGCTATATCAGCAGCTGCAGGGTCACTCATTCCCGCTAACGCGCCAATTGCTCCTGCGCCAATAATGAGTCCGCCTATTAGTGCACCTACAAAGGATATAATTGCACCAATCAAAAGGTTCTTAAAAATAACGTCTTTTCCATAAAGGGATGAAAATTTGTGATGAGAGATTAACAACAATACAATAGGTGCCAATCCAACTAAT
>SLSZ01000010.1 GCA_007130125.1 Bacteroidales bacterium | reverse complement strand
TCAGATAAATGCAAATCCCACGGGGTTAAACAAAATTATGAATTGTTCAGGAAAAAATTTGTTTTAAAAGGCAGATTTTCTTTCAGTCTTTCAGACTGACAGGTTTCGGGTTGGTCATCATTTTACAAGATCTTGCTTAGTACCGTGTAACCCATCATTTTCCCCTCACTGTCAAAAGTTTCGCTTTTCACCATACCTATGTCTGTGGCGTTGTATTCTATATGTTTAAAAGTCATTTTGTTTATCATTCCCATTGCCTGGGTTTCGATAATATAATCATAACTTATTTTATATACTTCAAAGTTGCCTGCCGGCACATTCACGGTTTCCTTTGCAAGAACTTTACGGTCTTTCAATACGAATGTAAGTTCAGTAACGGTCATTCCGCCTGCAGTAACTTTCATTTTGGCTTGTGCATCCGGTAATTTCTGGCCTACAGATAATTTTGAAGGCAAAACAATATCATTTGTTTCCATACGTATTTCCATACCCTCAAATCCTTCCATCATTGAAGGGTCAAGGATTGATTGGATGTCAATCACTATTTTTTCTCCTTCACATTTTACTCCAAAATCTCCTTCATAAAGAAGGTTGTTGTTATCATCAAATTGCTTTGAGTTTATCCACGCTTCAGTATGATCTGAGTGTGTATCAACTTTAGTGATTTTTGTTTCCTGCCTTCCCTGGAAGTTGTCATTAGCATCATAATTTTTATAAATCACTCCCGTATTTTCAGCTAATGGTATGTAAAAATTGCAATCCTGCGAATAGGTTTGAGTACTGATTATGGTTAGTACTAAAACCATTGATAATTTTGTGATAAGCTTCATAATTGTAAGGTTTGTTTGGTAAATAATTATGTTATATCTGCGATAAGCCTCACAAAGCTATATAAAAAAATAACAATATGTGTAATATTTTATAAATAATTTAAGTTTAGTCTGTTGTTGAGTGGATTTTATTACAAAAAAGAAAGTAAGCTGTTTTAACAGTAGTGGCAATCAAAAAAGTATTTGTTGTAATTGTTAAATGTAAGCATATTGTGTTAAATTTGTTGTAATGATAATCTTTAGAGTAGAATCAAAGTAAACACAATTCGGTTTATGAAAGCAATAATATATGACAGTTATGGCCGTGCTGAAGAAATGCGGCTTGCGGAGGTTTCTGAGCCTGAGGTGTTGAGTACGGGCCAGGTTAAGGTTTTAATTCATGGTTCATCTGTAAATCCCGTTGATTGGAAGATACGCCGTGGTATGCTTAGAATGATAACAGGCAAAAAGTTTCCAAAAATTCCGGGTGCAGATTTTGCCGGAGTGGTTGTTGAGTCGGAAAGCTTCAATTTCAAAGTAGGAGATGAGGTTTTTGGCATGGTTAAAGCAACAGAAGGTGGATGTAGTGCAGAGAAAATCGTAGTTAGTGAAAAAAACATAGCTCACAAGCCTTCAAATATTGATTTTATTCAGGCAGGTGTTATACCATTAGCAGGTTTAACGGCTTTACAGGCCTTGAAGGATATTGCTAAAATTGAAGCCGGTGACCAGGTTCTTGTTAATGGTTGCACCGGCGGAGTGGGTACATTTGCCGTTAAGATAGCAAAAGCTTTTGATGCAAGGGTCACAGGAGTGTGTAGTAACAGGAATATTGAGTACAGCATCAAGCTGGGATGTAACGAAATAATTGATTATACCACCCAGGATGTTTATACTGACGATAAATACGATATAATTTTTGATACCATTGGAAATTTGAAATACAGGAAGGCTAAAAAAATGCTTATTAGGAAAGGTGTTTATGTGACCAGCGGCATTTCTGCAGGCAAAATGATAAATTCATTTATCAGAAGAAAATGTAAAACGGTTTTTGTTAAGCCCGACAGGAAAGGGTTGATTTTTTTGAAGGACCTTGTTGAACAGGGTAGTCTTGTTCCTGAAATACAGGAGGTGCAGCCGCTTTATCAGCTTGTTACGGCACACAAATTGAGTGAAGAGGGCAAGGTTAATGGTAAAATAGCAGTTAGAATACGATAGTTTTAATAAATTTATTAAAAACAGGTACGTTTTTTGATATACCTTTTTAATCAAATTAAATCATTGTAATAAAACCAATAATTATGAAGAAAAAATTAGCCATATTAACAACGATGTTTGCATTGTTTGTAAGCAGTGTGTCTTATTCGCAGGACGATATAACGGAATTTCTTGAGTTTGGGCAGCATAATGCCTCACAACTTGTAAGATCATATGTTGATCCTTTAGGCCATTCACTTGGTAATAACATGAATAGCGGTTGGTATAATACTGGCCAGGCGCATCGCCTGGGAAGGTTTGACTTCAGGTTCGGGATTCCTGTTACTTTTGTTAGCGAGGATCGCAGGACATTTGTTTTTGACCCTAACGACTATGAAGGCTTATCACTAGTTGATCCTTCTGATAACAAAGCCCCGACAATCTTTGGAAGCAAAGGTGATGGCCCTCTTGTAGAGTATGAAGGAGCTGAAATTAATTTACCCCCGGGTACGGGAATCGGTTATTTCCCTATTATACCTCCTACTTTGCAGTTAAATGTGGGTCTTATACGCGAAACCGAAATAATGATAAGATATGTGCCTACTGTTTCGGTACGTGATTTTTCAACAGGAATGTATGGCTTTGGTGTCAAACATGGTATTAAACAATACATACCTTTTATAAAGCATATACCCTTTGATCTTTCTATCATAGGATCTTACGGTAATATGTCCGTAGCTTATGGGCTGGAGTATGATCCTTTAAACAACCCTGATATTGATATAGACGAGCAAGAGCTTGATATATCTGCAACTGCATATTCTGTTAACCTGGTGGCTTCAAAGAAATTGCCATTTATTACATTTTATGGTGGGCTGAGGTATATGTATTCGGATACAAGGTTCGTAATGGCTGGTGACTATGATGTTGGAACGGAAGTGATCACTGATCCTGTTGATTTCAACATGACAAGCAGCCAGTTTGGCCTTAACGCGGGCACTCGTGTAAAATTGGGATTCTTAAGCCTGTTTGTTGATGGTACCTGGTCCAAATATTCCAGTATTACAGGTGGGATAAGCCTGGGGTTTCATAATTAATCTGCAGGAACAACGATATTAGTTATTTTCTCTTTTTCATCAGGGTGCAACCAGTATGCATCATCATATTTTTTAAACCAGGTCAATTGTCTTTTTGCATATCGCCTAGTGTTGGTTTTTATCTTTTCAATGGCAAGGGATAAAGAGTATTTATTGCTGAAAAATGCAAACAGTTCTTTGTATCCCAATGTGTTTAGGGCGTTGTAGTGTCTGTGTTTGAAAAGGCTCCAGGCTTCTTCAACAAAGCCTTGTTTTATCATTTCTACGGTACGTTGGTTAATACGATCAAAAAGTTCCTGCCTGGGTCTGTTGAGAATAATAGTTTTGATTTTGAAGTTGCGTTTTTTTATTGTTTTTTTTGCGTGAAACTCCGAAAGTTTTTGCCCTGTTTCCATATAAACTTCAATAGCCCTCATGATTCTGTTTGGATTTGCGAGGTCAACTTTTTGGTAATATTCCGGATCTGTTTTCTTAAGAGTTGTCCTTATTCCGGGTAAACCTTCCATTCTGTAGAGGTTTTTGACTTTCTTCCTGGTTTTTGGGGTTACATCAGGAATCAGGTCAATGCCTTTGCGAATAGCATCAATATAGAGCCCTGATCCGCCTGTTAAAACAACATGATCTTTTGTTTCAAACAAGCCTTCGATCAAATTCATTGCCTCATTTTCATATATCCATGCGTTGCAATAGTCTTTGATTGAAAGGTGTTTCACAAAGTGGTGTTTAACGGCGCTTTGTTCTTCGACAGTTGGTGCTGCGGTACCAATGCTTAGTTCTTTATAAAACTGTCTTGCATCAGCAGATACGATTTCGGTGTTAAATTTTTTAGCTATTTCAATGCTGGCGGTAGTTTTGCCCACAGCAGTGGGGCCGGTAATTATGATAAGGGTTTTGTTGCTATTTGTCATCATCTTCAGGTTCATCCTGCTCAAAAGATTCATCATCTGACAAATTTTCTTCATCCGCAGCAATATCTATGTTTAAGCTATCCGTTATTTCAGGATAGTCTTCTTTTTCGCTTGCTTCTTCCTCGCTTTGATCATCATTGCTGTCACCTTTATCTTCAGGTTTGACAGGTTTAGGACGAAACTCCCGGGGTATTTTGCCTTCTTGTTTTACTGTTCTAGGAAAGTCGCCCGGAGAATTAGTGGGTGATAATTTTAAAAGCTCAATAAAAAAGGTAAAGTTTTTATCAAAATCATAGACATAAAGAAGTTTCTGGCGAGGGTCGTCAATTTGGTCACTGACTTTGTGCTCATTCATTACCAGTATTTTCTTTCGCTTGCCGGATTCGGCCTCATCCTGATCCTCATTATCAAGTTGTTCGTTTAATTTCTTTGCTGTAGAATCCAGCAATGTTATTTCCTGTTGTTTTCGGAATTTATGGTCGCACAGGAAGAATGATGCCTCTTTGTTGCTGTCAAGCTTAAGTTCGTTAACAATATAATAATGCAGATCCTCGAATGTTTGGTTGGCTAGCAGTTCTACCTCCCTGAGGAACAAGTCGTTATTTTCAAATGTTATACCAAATCTAAAAACAATCATTAAATAAATAAGTTTTTATTATTTACTAAATTAAGAAAAAAATCAAAAAATGTATAATTAAAAATATAAAACAGACTTTATTAAAAATGAGCATATTGTTTATTTCAATTTTTGTTTTTTTTATAACCGGCTTTTTTGTTCACATTGTATGGTACTGATTCAAGTCCCATTTTTTTTCCTTCTTTAAGCATAAAATCCATTGCTTTCTTTCTGTTATTTGGTATAATACCATCCAGTATAGCTTCCCTGATAGC
This sequence comes from Bacteroidales bacterium, assembly GCA_007130125.1. Lineage (GTDB taxonomy): Bacteria > Bacteroidota > Bacteroidia > Bacteroidales > UBA7960 > PUKZ01. The sequence goes on along the minus strand of SLSZ01000010.1, from coordinate 19,161 downwards.
TGATTTAATAAGACCTACCTCTTTGCAAGGGGGTAAATTAAATGCTTCCATGATGTCATTACCGGTTACCGGGGGTTGCCAGTTCCTTAACCTGTCTTTTTCTTCAATCTCTTTAAGCTTTTTCTGTACCTTTTTAAAATTTTTCAGGTATTTTTTAACCTTTTCAAGGTTTTTTGATGTGATGTCGGCCTGGCAAAGCAGCATCAGGTCATCAATGTCATCTCCGGCATCAATCAACAGTCTTCTGATTGCAGAATCGGTAACCTGGTTGGTAACAAGAGCTATTGGCCTGAGGTGGAGCAAAACAAGCTTTTGAACATATTCCATTTTTTCATTTAAAGGAAGCTTGAGCTTTTTGAAGATCTTTTTAACCATTTTGGCCCCCAGATGTTCATGGCCATGAAAAGTCCACCCGTTTTTTTCGTCCCATTTTTTTGTTGCCGGCTTAGCTATATCATGCAACAATACAGCCCATCTTAGCCAAAGGTTGTCAGTTTTTTCTGCAATATTTTCCAAAACTTGTAGAGTATGCTGGAAATTATCTTTATGTGCTTTCCCATCTTTAACTTCAACACCGTTAAGGTCGTCAAGTTCTTTAAAGAAGTGCTTCAGCAGTCCGCTTGTTCTGAGAAGCTCAATTCCTTTAGAGGGGTTATTTGATGCGATTATTTTGTTTAGCTCATCGGTGATCCTTTCGATAGAAACAATCTTAATGCGGTGAGCCATTTTTTTTATTGCTTCAAAAGAATCTTCGTGTATGTCAAAATTGAGTTGGGCGGCAAAACGCACGGCTCTCATCATCCTTAAGGGGTCATCGGAATATGTTTTAATTGGGTCGAGTGGGGTACGAATAATTTTTGCGTTGAGGTCTGTTATACCATTAAAAGGGTCAATGAATTTTCCTTTAATGTCACTGTTGAGGCCAACAGCCAAAGCATTGATTGTAAAATCCCTCCTTTTTTGATCATCCTCCAGGGAGCCGTCCTCAACAATAGGCTTCCTTGAATTTGAACGATATGACTCTTTGCGGGCACCAACAAACTCAATATCCCATCCATCCCAGTGGATAAAAGCCGTTTGGAAATTTTTATAAACAGTAAGTTTGTTTTTACGGTTGATCTTTTCTGCAAACTTTTTTGCCAGGGTTATGCCCTCACCTATAACAAGAATATCTATATCTGTTGAATGACGCTTAAGTAAATAATCACGAACATAACCCCCTATGACATATGACTCAACATTCAGTTCATCTGCGGTCTTTTCGATAAGCTCAAATACAGGGTTGTTCAGTATTTCCTTCAAATATTTCAATGATTAGATAAAGGTGTTATAGTTCCTAATTGAATTAATTCAAAATTCCTATGAAATAAACTAGTCAAGTTTGGAATTTAAGTTTTGGTCTTTTTTGTTCGTTTTAAAACCTGCAAAAATAATCAATTCCGGATAATTTCTATTTCTCCGTTATCCTGAATTTTTATAATTGTTGAAGGCCTTGGCCTGCTTATTATGTCTCTGTTGACCTTAACAATATAATCAACTGAGTTTTTTATTTGGTCTGATATTTTACTATATGAAAGTGGAGTTATATCCCCTGAGATATTAGCTGAAGTTGAAGTGATTGGTTTTTTAAATTCTACTAGCAGTTTATTACAAAATTCGTTTTTGGGGATCCTGATAGCAATTGTTTTATCAGGTGCTGTAACATCTTTGGAAACATTGCGGCCCTGATCGTAAATTATTGTCAATGGTTCATTAATATTTTTTATGAGGTCAAATGCAATATCCGGAATGTTTTCAACATATTGTTCCAACATTTTAACATCAGAAACAAGTATGATCAATGATTTTTGAGGTACACGCACTTTTAATTCGTATATTTTATTAACAGCACGAGTATTGGTTGCATCACAACCGATACCCCAAACGGTATCAGTAGGATAAAGTATAGTGCCTCCTTTGTTTAACACCTCAGTCGCTTTTTTAACCTCGCTTTTAATGCCCATATTTTAAAACAATAATTTTATTTTTGAATTTTACCTAAAAGTGTCACATAGCAAAGTTATAAACAAATGGAATAAGATGCATCCATTTTACTAAAGAAATTTAATTAGTAATGATTTTAAAACCTTTACAGAATAAAAGAGAAATCGTTTCATTAGGTGTATATTTGCATAAAAAACCCAATATACATATTTTTTAAAAAATAGCCAGTTTATGTTGTTCAAAGATATCATAGGGCAGGAGAAAATAAAGGATCAATTAATTAATAATTTTAATAACAACCGTATCAGCCATGCACAATTATTTGTTGAGAGTGAAGGAGGTGGTGCATTAGGTATGGCACTGGCATATGCCAGGTATATCAATTGTTCCGGCCGTTTACCCAAAGACAGTTGTGGAACTTGCCCATCGTGTTTGAAGTTCAATAAGTTGGCACATCCGGATTTGCATATTTTTTTTCCAACTGCTTCAAACAAAGACAACAAAGATGTAAGCAGCAAGACCTATATTAGTCAATTCAGGGAGATAGTACTTGAATCTCATTATCTTACTCTTGCAAAGTGGTATGATCATATTGGAATAGAAAGGAAGCATGCCATAATAAATGCTACAGATTGTAATGAGATCATTCGCCTTACGGGCATCAGAACTTATGAAAGCGATTACAGGATATTTATTGTTTGGATGTCTGAAAAGCTTCAATATAATGCTGCCCCAAAGTTGTTGAAAGTGATAGAAGAGCCGCCGGACAATACTTTTTTTATTTTTATTGCTCATGATCCGGAATTGTTGCCGGAAACGATAATGTCGCGCTTACAGCATCTTAATTTTCCACTTTTGGGCAATAATGAAATAAAAAAAGCATTAATTGAGAAGTATGACTGTAATGAAGAAGTTGCCAGAGATATCAGCTTTCAGGCTTCAGGTAATTTTATTGAAGCATTAAATCAAATAAACCTGGAAAAGCCTGAGGGGACTTTTTTCTTATTAAGAGACTGGTTGCGGGCATGTTATAGCAATAAGCCCAAACATATATTTTCAAATGTTGATGCCATTGCGTCTTTTGGGCGTGAAAAGCAAAAGGCATTTTTAAATTATGGGCTTAAGATCCTGGATCAATGTTTATTAATCAACTATGAAGCTACTAAACCATTAAAAGTTTTTGAAGAAGAGTTAGAATTTTTGTTAAAGTTCTCAAATGTTGTAAATAATGTTAATATAGTGCCTGTAACAAAGTGTTTTAATGAGGCAATAAGCCATATATCAAGGAATGCAAACAGCAAGATCGTATTTGCTGATCTTTCTTTTAAGCTGCATAAATTGTTTAAAAAGGCTCAAAATGATTAATTTTGTAAAAAAGATAAGTTTTGGAAAAGAATAACAATAATAATAATACATTTATATCACGGGGTTGCAAATGCATGCCCAATCCACAAAACAAACAGTGGAAGGTTCATTCACCCACCTGTGCTAAGCTTCATTCTTTCAACTGGCTTAATAGGATCAAGCTTCCTGATAGCAAGGAGGATATTGACGTTGTAGAGGTCAGGTTTAAAAACAGCCGCAAGGATTTTTTCAGGGCACCCTCAGAGCTTACTCTTGCTGAGGGAGATATTGTAGCAATTGAGGCTTCTCCCGGCCATGAAATTGGCATAGTAACGCTTTGCGGTGAAGCTGTTAAGCTACAGATGAAAAATAAGAAGGTAGACATCAATGAAGCTGAACTGAAAAGAGTATATCGAAGAGCCAAGATTTCTGATATTGAAAAATGGGTGTCGGCAGTCAATCTTGAAAATAAGACCATGTTTAAATCAAGGGAGATAGCCGCTTCCCTTGATTTGTCAATGAAGATAAGTGATGTAGAGTATCAGGGTGATATGACAAAGGCAATATTTTATTATACTGCAGATGACAGGGTTGATTTTCGCGAACTTATAAAACTTTTGGCAGAAGCTTTCAATGTCAGGATAGAAATGCGACAAATCGGCATGAGACAGGAGGCGGCAAGACTTGGTGGAATCGGTTCGTGCGGGCGTGAATTATGTTGCGCTACTTGGCTTACAAATTTTAGGTCAGTTTCTACAAGTGCTGCCAGAACACAGCAGTTGTCATTGAACCCACAAAAGCTGGCTGGACAATGCAGTAAGCTGAAGTGCTGTATTAACTTTGAAAATGATTGTTATGTTGATTATGCAAAGCATTTGCCGGATGCACAAATTATACTTGAGACTAATAAAGGCAAAGCAGTATTTAAAAAGCCTGATACACTAAATGAAAAAGTATATTATGCTTATGAGCATGCCCCGGAACAAATGGTTATGATACCGCTTAAAAGAGCATGGGACATTATTAACATGAATCAAAAAGGAGTTGTCCCTGATGAGCTTGAAGAAACAGGCCTGGAAAATACCGAAGAGGCATTGGATATGATTAACCCCGAAGAAGATAGTGTTGAAAGGTTTGATAAGCCCAAAAAATCCAGAAAGAGACGTTTAAAGAAAAAGAAAAATCAAAATAAACAATAATCAGTTATTAGTTCAGAACTATTTTAACTAAATTTATAATTCCTATATAATATGAATTCAAAACCTTTCAGCCTATATATGGCCTTGTTTTTAGTATCTATAATGGTTGTTTCGAGTTGTGATCGTGGTGTGGTTTTTGAGGAAAATAAAAAGTTACCAAAAATGGAGTGGCATTATGAAGACAGGGTTGCTTTTAAAGCTGAAATACAGGATACTACTAACCTTCACAACATATATATTAATGTTCGTAATAGTGTAGATTATAAATACATGAATTTTTATATGTTTCTGGATACGGAGTTTCCGGATGGACGTGTTGTAAGAGATACACTGGAATGTCTTTTGGCTGACAACCGTGGAGAATGGATGGGCGATGGATTTGGCAAGATACGTTCAAATCAGTTTTTGATGCGCGAAAACGTTTGGTTTCCGGTTAAGGGTACCTATGTTTTTAGTTTTGAACAGGGAATGAGAGAAGAGGTGCTGGAGGGAATATCAGATATTGGGATACGAATAGAAAAGAAATAAAAATATTTTTAATCCTATTGCGTTACAAAATACAAATCAACAGTAACAAACGGCAATGAGTAAAAAGAAAAATGTAAATAAAAAAAGAACTTTAAGAGATTTTATAAAAGGATTTTGGATAGTGTTTTTTGCACCCATTGTTTTTATATTCTTATTGTTTTTTGCTATAAACGTAGGGCTGTTGGGTCCTATGCCATCTTTTGAAGAACTGGAAAATACCAAGAGTAATCTTGCCAGCGAGGTTTATTCTGCAGACAGTGTATTATTGGGAACTTATTATATACATAACCGTACCAATATAAATTATGAAGATCTTTCACCCAATGTTGTAAATGCCTTGCTTTCTGCCGAAGACATTAGGTTCCATTATCATTCGGGTGTGGATATACGCAGTGTGTTTAGGGTTTTTTTCCGTACGATTATTGCCGGGCAGAGAAGTGCCGGTGGGGGTAGCACCATTAGCCAGCAGCTGGCTAAAAATCTTTTTCCCAGGCAGCAAGATCCGTCAACTATTGAAATAATAATTATAAAGCTTAAAGAGTGGGTTACAGCAATCAAGCTTGAGAGAAATTATACCAAGGAAGAATTGATAGCAATGTATCTCAATACGGTTGACTTTGGCAGCCATGCTTTTGGAATTAAGTCAGCAGCACAAACTTATTTTAATACTTCCCCGGATCAGTTAAAGACTGAAGAAGCAGCTCTTCTTGTGGGAATACTGAAAGCACCATCATGGTATCATCCTGTTAGAAATACTGACAGGGCTTTTTCCAGAAGGAATATTGTTTTGAGTCAAATGGCACGCTATAACTATATTGATCAAAATGAGTTGGATTCTCTAAGGAAACTACCTATTGATATGTCGGAGTTTCAGGTACATGATCAGCATTCGGGTATCGCAACTTATTTCAGAGAATATTTACGTCAGGAGCTTGTTAAATGGAGTGAAACGCGTTATAAACCTGATGGTACTAACTACAATATATACAAAGATGGTTTGAAGATCTATACTACTATCGATTCGCGAATGCAAAAGCATGCTGAAGAAGCTGTAAGAGAACATCTTGGCGGATATTTGCAGCCGACTTTTTTTGAGCATTGGGAGGGATATACCAATGCACCGTTTGACAGGGATTTAACGCCGGAAGAAATTGACAGGATATACACCTTGTCGATTATGAGAAGTGACAGATACCGTAATATGAAATTGGAAGGGATCCCTGACGATTCTATAATGAGGTCGTTTAATATTCCTGTACGAATGAGCGTGTTTTCCTGGGACGGGGATATAGACACGGTTATGACCCCTATGGATTCTATTAGGTATTATAAACATATGCTTAATACAGGCGTTATGGCTGTTGAGCCTTATACAGGATATGTAAGAGCTTATGTAGGTGGCAACGACTTTCGCCATTTTAAGTTTGATCATGTTACAGGTAGCAGAAGGCAGGTAGGGTCTACCTTTAAGCCATTTCTGTACACTTTAGCAATGCAGGAAGGGGAAAGTCCGTGCACAAAAGTACCTAACTCCCCTGTAACTTTCAGGCTACACGATGGTTCAGAGTGGACACCCAAAAATGCCAGTGATCACAGGGAGGGTGAAATGGTCACTCTTAAATGGGGCCTGGCAAACTCAGTGAACTTTATTTCAGCTTTTCTGATGAAAAGGTACAATCCTCAAGCTGTTATTAAACTTGTCAGAAGAATGGGAATAGAAAGCAATATTGATCCTGTGCCTGCCATTGCACTTGGAACCCCCGACCTGAAAGTTTCTGAAATGACCGGGGCTATGTCTACATATGCAAATAAAGGAATACATATACAGCCCACGTACGTGACGCATATAGCTGACAACAACGGTAACCTTATTGAGTCATTCATGCCTTACCAGGAAGAAGCAATGAGTGAACAAACGGCATACCTTATGTTGGAGTTACTCAAAAACGTTGTGGATGAAGGTACTGGTAGAAGACTAAGGTTCCGGTATGAGTTTGATAATCCGATAGCAGGTAAGACAGGCACTACTCAGAATAATTCTGATGGATGGTTCATTGGGCTTACTCCGGATTTGGTTACAGGTATTTGGGTAGGTTGTGAAGATCGAGGAGCAAGATTCCGGGACATGTACCTGGGACAAGGAGCAAATATGGCACTTCCAATATGGGCTAAATTCATGCAAAGAGTATATGCTGACGAAAATCTGGACGTATCTAAAGATGATTTTGAGGAGCCTTCAATGCCGTTGTCGGTTGAGATTGATTGTTCAAAATACGAGCAAGAAGATGACTTTGACGACATTTTCAGCCCGGATGTTTTTTAAAAATTTTATTTAAGATATTGCACAGACAAATTGATCTTGCAGTCATTGCCTTCTAAGATAAATCAGTTGAAGGTTTACAAAATCATTCCTGCACCAACAGTATCATTGGTAGCTTCATCTATTAAGATCACACTTCCGGTAATGCGGTTAAGCTTGTATTTGTCAAAGAAGAATGGTTGTGTAGTGCGCAATGATATTCTTGCAATATCATTCATTCCAACTTCTTTATCATCTTGTAACCTGTGCAGTGTGTTTATATTTATTTTATATAATACGTTTTTAACTATGCACCTGGCATCTCGTGTTGTGTGTTTTATTGCGTATTTGCCGTTGACATTGATTTTTTTAGGGCTCATCCAACAAACCATAATATCTATATCCTGGCTAACTTCTGGCACATTGTTTTCGCGCACGATCATATCGCCGCGGCTCACATCCAGTTCATTTTCAAGCCTCATGGTAACCGACATTGGTGCAAAAGCATAATCAACTTTGCCTTCTGCTCCATCTATCTCTTTAATATAAGTTGTAAAGCCTGATGGCAAAACCATAACTTTGTCTCCAGTCCTAAAAACGCCTCCGGCTATACGTCCTGCGTATCCCCTGTAATCATGATATTTGTCTGATTGTGGGCGTATGACATATTGAACAGGGAATCGACAATCTATAAGATTCAGGTCACTTCCTATATGTATTGTTTCCAATAAATACATTAAAGTAGGGCCTCCGTACCAGGGCATGTTTTTTGACTTATCTACTACGTTATCACCATGAAGGGCACTGATAGGTATAAATTGCATATCCCTGATGTGTAACTTGCTGGCGAAGCCTTGCAGGTCACTCTTAATTTTTTCAAAGACACTCTCACTGTAATCGATAAGATCCATCTTATTGACACATATGATAATATGAGGTATTCCGAGCAGGGAAGCTATAAAAGCATGCCTCTTGGTTTGTTCAACAATACCTTTGCGTGAATCAACCAGAATTATGGCGAGATTTGCGGTTGAAGCGCCTGTGACCATATTTCTCGTGTATTGAACATGACCGGGTGTGTCAGCAATAATAAACTTACGTTTTGGTGTCGCAAAATACCTGTAAGCAACATCTATTGTGATTCCCTGATCTCTTTCTGCTCTAAGGCCGTCAGTAAGAAGTGCGAGATTTACATGTTCAAAACCTCTGTTAATACTTGAGATTTGTATTGATTCAAGCTGATCTTCAAATATCGACTTGCTGTCATATAATAAACGGCCTATAAGTGTGCTTTTCCCGTCATCAACGCTACCGGCCGTAGTGAATCTCAAAAGCTCCATGTCAAGGTAGCCGTTGTCTTTGATTTTACTCATTTTTCTTTCTGCTTTTATTTTCCTAAAAATAGCCTTCTTTTTTTCTGTCTTCCATTGCGGTTTCCGATCGTTTATCATCGGCTCTTGTTCCTCTTTCGGTGCTTCTGGCGGCTGCAACCTCCTTAATGATATCTTCAATGGTAGTGGCATCCGAGATTGTAGCTCCTGTACAACTCATGTCCCCGATGGTTCTGAAGCGTATTTGCTTTGTTTCCCATTTTTCGCCATCCAACAATTGTATGTAGTCACTTTTTGCCAGCCAGACACCCTTTCTGTTAACACATTCTCTTTGGTGAGCAAAGTATAATGAAGGTATTTCTATTTGTTCAAGCAAGATGTATTGCCACACATCCATTTCGGTCCAGTTGCTTAAAGGAAAAACCCTAAAGTGTTCGCCTTGTATTTTTCTGCCGTTAAAAAGGTTCCATAACTCAGGGCGTTGATTTTTCGGATCCCATTGTCCAAAACTATCTCTGTGAGAAAAAAATCTTTCTTTAGCTCTGGCTTTTTCCTCATCACGCCTGCCGCCACCCAAGGCAGCATCAAAGCTGTATTTTTCCATTGTATCAAGCAAAGTAACAGTTTGAATAATGTTTCGGCTTGCGTTTGGTCCTGTTTCTTCGGTTGCCCTGCCACTGTCTATTGATTCCTGAACGCTGCCAACAACGAGCCTGGCACCTATTTTTTCAACCAGGCCATCCCTGAACTCTATAGTTTCAGGAAAGTTGTGCCCGGTATCAATATGAAGCAGGGGGAAAGGCAGTTTTGCGGGCCTGAATGCCTTCACTGCAAGGTGAGACATTACTATTGAGTCTTTGCCGCCCGAAAATAAAAGCACCGGGCGTTCAAACTGAGCCGCAACTTCGCGTATAATAAAAATAGATTCTGCTTCAAGTTCTCTTAAATGATTAAGATTGTATGACTGCATCACTCGTTATTTAGTGTAACTTTTGGAATAATAAAATCACTTAGCTTTTTCACGGCTTGTTCTATTGAATAGTTTTCGGTATCTATTTCAATATCAGGATTTTCCGGCACCTCGTAAGGAGAATCCAGTCCTGTAAAATTCTTTATCAAGCCTTTGCGGGCTTTTTTGTAAAGCCCCTTAGTATCACGTTTTTCGCAAGCATCCAATGATGAGTTTACATATACTTCAATGAAATCCTCATTACCAATTATCTTTTTGGCGATCTGTCGTATTTTATTTGTTGGACTTATAAAGCAATTGATTACTATCACACCTGCATCAAGAAATATTTTTGATATTTCAGCTATTCTGCGTACATTTTCAGTGCGACCTTTTATTGAAAAATCAAGATCTCGATTTAATGTTGCGCGCAAACAGTCAGCATCAAAAACCTGTGTGAAAAATCCTTTTTTGTGGAGTAACTTCTCCAGGTATAACGCCAAAGTTGTTTTCCCTGATCCCGACAAACCGGTCATCCAAATTACTTTGGCTCGCTGGTTTAGCAAAACCTCTTTAGCTTGTCTTTGTATCAAGGTATTCATTAAACAAACTGTATTTACAGTATTGACCATCAATATTTTGGTTTGTTGTTTTTAAGGCCTGTAAAATTTAATAAAACAAAACTTAATCTAATTTTTTGAAAAAGCTAAATTAAGTTTAAAATTGAAAAACAAAAATGTTTTGGCTATGCAAATTTATAAAAATAGATGATAAAAAGCCTTATGATTATTTCTTTTTGTAATGTAAGATTGCAAAATCAAAAAAGCCATTTCGGATAATTTACCGAAATGGCTTTTTTGATTTTGGACCTAGTTAATCTTGGTTGTTTTTTCAAAGGGATTATTGACCAAGATATGCTTTTAATAACTTGCTTCTCGATGTGTGTTTAAGCCTTCTGATTGCTTTTTCTTTGATTTGCCTGACACGTTCACGTGTAAGGTCAAACTTGGCGCCTATTTCATCAAGAGTTAGGCCATGGTTCATTCCAATGCCGAAATAAAGGTTTATAACATCTCTTTCTTTTTCTGTAAGTGTAGCTAGTGAGCGTTGAATTTCCCTGGCCAATGATTCGTGCATCAGGCTTGAGTCGGCATTTGGTGAATCGTGGTTAACATAAACGTCAAGCAGGCTTGCGTCTTCTCCTTGTATCAATGGAGCATCAACAGAAACATGATGTGTAGAGATCCTGAAAGATTCTGCAATCTTATCTTCATTAAGCTCAAGAGAGTCGGCCAGCTCCTCGGTTGAAGGCGGACGTTCGTACTTTTGTTCAAGCTTTGATGCTTCCTTTTTGATTTTATTCAATGAGCCAACCTGGTTAAGAGGTAACCTGACAATCCTGGATTGTTCGGCTAAGGCCTGCAATATGGACTGGCGTATCCACCATACTGCATAAGAGATAAATTTAAAACCACGGGTTTCATCAAATCTTTTTGCAGCTTTGATCAATCCAAGGTTGCCTTCATTTATAAGGTCAGGCAAACTAAGGCCCTGGTTTTGATACTGCTTTGCAACCGAAACAACAAAACGCAAATTGGCTTTGGTGAGCTTTTCAAGGGCTACCTGGTCACCTTGTTTTATCCTTTGCGCAAGCTGAACCTCTTCTTCAGCCGAAATCAAAGGAACCTTGCCAATTTCTTGCAAGTACTTATCAAGTGACGCCGTGTCTCGATTGGTTATTGATTTTGATATCTTTAATTGTCTCATATTATTTTTAGCTTTTATATTTTGGAGGTGCTTTAAGGTGAAAACACTGAAGAAAAAAGTATGCAAAGATACGAATATTTTTTTAATTATCCGATAAAATAATACTTTTTTCTTTTCTCAGTCCTCCTGTTGATTTTTTTAACAACTAATTAATTCTGAACTTATTATGCTTGTTTTTTATAAATATTTTTAAAGTTGTAAACTTTACATTAGGTACAATATTTATTATAACAATTGCACATGATGTAAGGCAGTTTTTTTTAAATATTCCAATTATAATCCTAAACCGTAATATACCCTTGTACCATTTGGATATACTCCTTCAATTAGAACACCCTGCCCTTCTCTTTCTCGGATTAACTGGGAGATATCTCTTGGGGAACTAATTGGTTTACGGTCGATATGTGTAATTATAAATCCTTCTCTTACTCCGGCTCTACGCAGTTTGCCGGCTCTAAGAGAAGATACTTTTACTCCATTTTCGATGCCTAGTCTTTTCATCTCTTCTTCTGTAACACTTTCAAAAGCAGCACCCAGAAGGTCATCAACGCTGCGCTCACCGGGCTCAATGAATGCTATTTCACCGTGAATATTTTGCAATACGGCTGTTGTTTCCCTTGTTCTGCCATTTCTTTGGTACTTAATGGTTACTTCGTCGCCAGGCCTTTTGCTACCAATAGTTTCCAGAAGGTCTGAAGGATTTCTTATCTCAGTATCATCAACGCCTGTTATCAAATCACCTTGCTTTAAGCCTGCTTCATCGGCTGCTCCACCACTTTGGATACTATGAATATAAGCACCTCGGAATTCATCAAGGCCCAATTCTTCTGCTTGCCTGGAGTTAAGTTCGGTAATTTCTATACCAAGGAATCCTCTTTGGATTTCACCAAACTCCAACAGGTCTTCCATTACTTTTTTAGCAATATTTGAAGGAATCGCAAAAGAATATCCTTCAAATGTTCCTGTGCTTGAAGCAATTGCGGCATTGATGCCGATAAGTTCTCCATTTGAATTTACCAGGGCACCACCGCTGTTTCCTCTGTTAACTGCCGCATCTGTTTGAATAAATGATTCTATTGCTGTTCCGCCACCCAGAATATTAATATTTCTACCTTTTGCACTGACAATACCGGCTGTAACGGTAGAAGTAAGGTTGAACGGATTTCCAACTGCCAGGACCCATTCTCCGATTTGTACATCATCGGAATTACCAAATACTGCAGTAGGAAGATTCTCAGCTTCAATTTTTATGAGTGCCAGATCAGTTGTAGGATCCTTCCCTACAATTACAGCATCAAATATCCTGTTATCGTTAAGCGTTACTTCAATTTTGTCGGCTTCCTGAACAACATGGTTGTTTGTTATAATATAGCCATTTTCTTTAATGATCACTCCGCTGCCTGAGCCAACAACAGGCCTCTCTTGTTGCGGCCTGCGGGGGCCAAAAAAGAATTCACGGAAAGGGTCACCAAATCCGAAAAACTCATCATATAAACTGGTTCGCCTGGTGTATTCTGTTCTGATATGAACAACAGTGTTTACTGTGTTTTCTGCAACTACAGTAAAATCTGTGTTCGATGCTGGTATGTTTGATACATAACTTGTGTGGCTGGCAGGCATATTATTCCATGAACCAGATTGATCCATGAGTGCTCTCTCTTGATTGTTTGAGAAAAAATAATTATTTATGCCTATGGCAAAAACACCACCTAATAGTGCTGCCAAAAATAAAATTGCGGTTCGTTTCATAATTTAATTGAGTTTTTAAAGTTTACAGACTATCATATTTTTTAACGCAAAAAGCCCCTTTTAAGTTTCTGCGTGAATTTTGGTTTAGTATTTGTTGTGTAATTTTAACATTAGTTTTAATTTAGGCCCTTTTATTTATTGTAACAATATGCTATATACTAATGTTTGTTTTACTATATTTTTTTGTTAACAATAAATATGCCCTATTGTTTTAAAAATATTTAATTATTTTGCTTTTACTGCCTGATTATCTGATTGTTAATACTATTACAACGGTTGTTAAATTAAGTTAATGGATGGGATATGTCAATATTTCACTTTAAACTACTGTTGAGTAACACAATAAAGCAAGAAGATTGAGTTGTTTTTTTAAACTATTGTTAAACAGTATGGTATATGAGTCAGCAAATAAAAAACGATTTTTATAGAATTTTAATTAAAACATAAAAGCGTTTTTTGTAAATTTGATTAATACACTGTCATTTTTCTACAATTAATGAAAAAGATTCGAAAACATAGGGAATACAAGCTAATTCATATTATTCTTGGGTTAGCTATTGGTTTTTCCATGGGAGGAGCAGTTGTTTATTTAGGTTTTAACCGTCAAAATGTCAGTTTAACGAACATTGATTTTTCTTCATTTCAGTTCAGTGAAGATATTTACCCTGATAAAACCTTTTCAGCAGGCCCTGCTGATCCTGATATGGATGAAGAATTAGATAAAAAGACAGATTCAAGCAAAAAAACAAAGAGCATTCTGCAACAGCATTCAACAGATGAAATAAATGAAGAAATAAACGTTGAATCATTAAGTGATTCAGATACTATTGCTGTTTTTTTTCGCCAGGAAGAAGATGTTGCAAAACCTTCCCGTGAAAGACATGATTTGTATTTTATGTCAGATACACTTGATTTTATTTTTGATCAATCAGAAATGGAAACAGAGGATATATATGTTGCTAAAGACCGCCGGTTACATGTGAAAAAGGTGCAAAACCCCAGGCCTTCGGAACAGGAACCTTCACGATATCCTGAGTTGGATTCAATTTTAGGAAAGAGCGCTTCACATTATGATACAAGTACTATTTTTATAGAATTCTGGGAAACGCCTCTGCAATCAAAAGGCTATTTAAAAGGAAAAAACAAAATTATTTTGTATGGCATTACTTTACATAATTTTGTTTCGCTCAAATATTATAATAATGTTGTTTATTTGAAATATTTGAATCAATATTACCCACTGGAGTTCACATCGGAATTCAAATCGTTGAAACCTGTGAGTGATTTGGCATTAATAGAGGAATTACAAAACTTATAAGATGGATTTTGTTAAATACCACGGTGCAGGGAACGATTTTATTATCATTGACAACCGTAATGATAATTATTTTCCAAAGAAAAATGTTAAACAGAAACGGATCCGGGAATTATGCCACCGGCGTTTCGGTATTGGTGCCGATGGCTTGATTGAGCTTAAGTCAAGCACTGAAGCTGATTTTAAAATGCTCTATTATAATTCTGACGGAAGTGAGGGAACAATGTGTGGCAATGGTGGAAGATGTATAGCTGCTTTTGCATGGCAGCATATGGTTGCAGGGAAAAACATGTCTTTTGAAGCTTCCGACGGCATACATAAGGCTAATATACTTAATACTGAAAATAATATTACATCCGTTGATTTGCAGCTGGGGAGCGTGTCAAAAATTAAAATCGAAAATGAATATATAGTTATTGATACCGGCTCCCCTCACTATATTGCTTTTGTTGAAAATATAGAATCATTAGATGTATATAATGAGGGAAGGAAAATCCGGTATGACGAAAGGTTTATGCCTGCAGGTGTAAATGTGAATTTTGTTCAATCTTTTAAAGACCATTTGTTTGTTCGTACTTTTGAACGTGGAGTGGAGAATGAAACACTTTCTTGTGGCACTGGGGTTACAGCTGCAGCAATTGCTGCATTTTTGAAGGGGATAAAATTTGAAAAAGCACAATATCCGGTTAAAACTAAAGGTGGTGAATTGTCAGTTAGATTCAATACTGTCGGGAAAAATTTAAAATTTGAAAACGTTTGGTTGACAGGGGAGGCGGTGAAAGTATTTGAGGGAGTTGTATTGACTAAACGCTCGTAAAAAAATGTGCGTAATGGCATAGGGCATAGAGTAATCGGTATTCGGTAATCGGTATTCGGTAATCGGTAATCGGTATTCGGTAACCGGTAAACTATATTCAGTCAGCAATCACTACGAAAAGTTGACAGTTGACAATTGACAGTTGACAAAGGGCTCTGATTACTGATTACCGGTTACCGACCACCGATTACCACACGTCACCCGTCACCAAATTCATAGAAATTAAAACCTTAAAATACATTTTATACTAATGAAGTTATTAAAAAGTAAAAACCTTCAGTTGCGGGCTTTGGAGCTTGAAGATGTTGATGTTTTATATCAGTGGGAAAATGATACGGGATTATGGGTGGTGAGTAATACAACTACTCCTTTTTCAAAATACTTTCTTCAGCAGTTTATTATAAATTCGCATAACGACATTTACACAGATAAACAACTCCGGCTTATGATTGAGTTAGTAAATAACAACACTCAGCCAATAGGTAGCATAGACCTTTTTGACTTCGATCCGAAAAATCTTCGCGCAGGTATTGGTATACTAATTGCCGAAAAATATCGTTCAAAAGGTTATGGCTCTGAAGCTTTGGATACAGTTATTGAATATTGCCGGAAAGTACTGAATATGCACCAGCTCTATTGCAATATCGGTGAAGATAACCCCGAAAGCCTAAAATTGTTTCAAAACAAAGGCTTCAAAATAATAGGCAAAAAGAAGCATTGGATTAGAAAAGATGATGATTGGATTGATGAGTATATGTTGCAGTTGGTCTTTGAAGGGGGTGACGAGTGACGGGTGACGGGTGACGGGTGGTAATCGGTGGGTAAGGCATAGGGCATAGAGAAGAGGAGAGAAAGTGACTAAGAGACTAAGAGAACTAAGAGAACTGAGAGAATTGAGAGAATTGAGGGAATTGAGAGAAATTGGGGTTTCGACAACATGTTGGTAAGTTTTGATTTGTAAGCGCCTAATGTAATTAGAGTGATGTTTATACTATTTTTATTTTATAATTTGAATTTTTTATAAAACCACAGAGTACCACTGAGTTATGCGCAGAGGTACTCAGAGTTTTAAATATTAAAGTCATAAGTGTATTAATGTATTAAACATTCTATACCTGTTTCGGAATGAACTTTATAAGCGCACCTCAATATTTGTTCGGTCAGTTTGTTTATTTGAATATTTATAAATTAACTCAGTGTTACTCTGTGCATAACTCAGTGAAACTCTGTGGTTAAGATACTAATTGGCGGTTTGTTGAAGGTTGCCGACTTTTGACTAAGAAACATTAATAAGAAACTAAAAAAAAGTAATTGTGAGAATATTGAGATTTTTGATTTTTGTTGTAGTAGTTATAGCTATGGTGATTGCTTACTATGCTTATGACTATTTATACAAGGAAAATGTATATTTGGCTGGGAAAGAGTCGGTGTTTGTTTACATTCCTACCGGTTCAACTTATAGCGATGTTAAAAACATCCTTTATGACAAGGATATTATCATAAACAAAAAGACGTTTGAATGGGTTGCGGAAAGGAAAAATTATCCCAATCATATTCGTTCCGGTAAGTACAAATTATCGCCGGGGATGGGCAATAATGAATTAGTTAATTTGTTAAGGTCAGGGCAACAAACACCGGTTATGTTGACCTTTACAAATATCAGGACAAAAGAACAGCTTGCGGGAGTTGTTTCGAGGCACCTTGAAGCAGACTCAATGTCTATACTGAATAAGTTGAATGATCCGGAAGTTATGGCTGAATATGGCTTTACCACTGAGCAAGCCAAGCTTATGTTTGTGCCCAACACCTATGAATTTTTCTGGAACACTTCAGCCAGGCAGCTTTTGAACAGGATGAAACGAGAGTATGACAGGTTTTGGAATGATAAGAGGACGCAGCAGGCTGAGGAAATTAACATGAGCCCTGTGGAGGTTGGCATTCTGGCATCAATAGTTCAGCTTGAAACTAACAAGAAAGACGAAAAGGCAAGAATTGCCGGTGTTTATATTAACAGATTAAACAGAGGTATGGCTTTGCAGGCTGACCCTACCGTTGTTTTTGCTGTTGGTGATTTTACTATTAACAGGGTGCTTAACAGACATCTTGAGTTTGATTCTCCATATAATACCTATATTTATCGTGGATTACCTCCAGGACCTATTACCCTTCCCGAGCCTTATACTATTGATCAGGTATTGAATTACGAAAAACATGATTACCTGTATTTTGCCGCAAGAGAAGATTTCTCAGGTTATCACAACTTTGCCAAAACACACTCGCAACATGTAGCCAACGCCAGAAGATACAGGCAAGCGCTGAACGAGAGAAGGATTATGAACTAACAGGACAAGGCGTGCCCCGGCACAGGACAAGTCGTGCCCCGACTCCTTACATAAAGATATAAAGCATGATTTTATTTACACACATTCAACAAAGGTCGGGGTACGACTGTGGAAAAGCTTTATTCAGTAGTACCCCGACTGGGGGAGAACGTATTTGGAAAATTTGCAAGTTAGGTAAAGTAGAAATAGAAGTCGGGGCACGACATAAGAAAAGTTGTACCCAGACTGTGAAGATATTTTTATACTTTTGAAGTCGTTTTAAGCACATAAAAAAATATCGTTTATGACAGAAATAAAATTTGGAACTGATGGATGGCGTGCTATAATCGCCAAGGATTTTACTGTTGACAATGTTGCAAGGGTAGCAGAAGCAACAGCATTATGGGTAAAGCAACACAAGGAAAAGCCTGTTGCAGTGGTAGGGCATGATTGCAGGTTTGGTGGCGAATTGTTTGCAGAAACAACGGCAAAAGTTATGGCTGCCAACGGTGTAAAAGCATACATGGCCGAAGGTTGCGTGTCCACCCCGATGATCTCATTCGGTACTAAAGAACTTAAGGCTGATATTGGTGTGATAATTACTGCAAGTCACAACTCATTTGAATATAACGGATATAAGCTCAAAGGGCATTATGGTGGCCCTTTGCTTGAAGATGATATTAAGGCTGTTGAAAAATTTATTCCTAATAAAGCCAACATTGATCCAGATAAAATTAATATAGAACAGTTTATTGATGATAAGAAGGTTGAAAAGGTTGATCTCGAAACCATCTATTGTGATTATCTTGAAAACAAGTTTGATCTTGATGCTATCAGAAACTCGGATATGGAGTTTGCTTTTGATGCAATGTATGGCTCAGGGCAAAATACTATGCGGAGGCTTTTCCCTGATATGACATTGATGCACTGTGAACGGCAGCCACTTTTTGATAATATTCCGCCCGAACCATTACATAGAAACCTTAAAGAGTTTTCAGAGATGATAAAGCTTGCAGGAAATATTGACTGCGGGCTGGCGGTTGACGGTGATGCTGACAGGATTGCATTATATGACAAAGAGGGTAATTATATTGACTCTCATCATGTGATGTTGCTGCTTATTAATTATCTTCACAAATACAAAAACCTAACGGGAAAGGTTGCTACAGGGTTTTCTTCAACCGTTAAAATAGAGAAACTTTGTAAGGCCTATGGACTGCCACTTGAAATTGTCAAAATTGGGTTTAAACATATTTGCGGGCTTATGTTGTCAGAAAATATTCTTATGGGTGGCGAAGAATCGGGTGGTATTGCTGTTGCCGGGCATATCCCGGAAAGAGACGGAATTTATAATGGCTTGTTGATCTTTGAAGCAATGGTAAAAACAGGCAAATCGTTAAAAGAAATGATTGATGAGGTTTACGAACTTACCGGCCCTTTTGCTTTTGAAAGGAGAGATCTTAGAATAAGCCCTGATGACAAGAACAGAATTGTGAAAAACTGCAAGAAAGGTGAATATAAAAGCTTTGGCGACTATAAAGTTGCAAAGGTTGAAACTC
>SLSZ01000030.1 GCA_007130125.1 Bacteroidales bacterium | reverse complement strand
ATTTTATCGTATGTTGCTGAATCAAGGATAACCGTTTCGTTAAAGTGACCATTTTGCAGAAACATACGCATAAAGTTAGCCATATCTTCTGCTGTAGTTGTCGTACTACCTGCAGGAGGTACTGATACAAACTCAAAAGGCTTCTCAACCAGTTCACCCCCTTCATATTTATATCCTTTGCTCATATTTTCAGTAAAGTCATCCGGCAAAGGCTGACGAAAGGTCGTATTGTTCATTCCCAGCAGATGTAGTATGTTTTCTTCAACGTATTGATTCCAGTCTATTCCGGATATAAGTTCTACAATATGCGCAGCGATGGCCGTGCCATGGTTTGAGTATGCAGCGTGAACACCCGGTGGACGTACCCTGGCAGGTAGCTGCCGCTTCAGAACTTCATCAAGTGGCCTCATGGCAAGTTTTTCTGAAAAAAGCCCTGTAACTATATCTTCGAAACCCGGAGTGTGACTCATAAGATGGGTCATAGTAATAGGCTCTTCAAAAGTGTCAGGAATTTCAATATCAACAAGATAATCATTGATGTTTCGATCCAGATCGAGTTGACCCTGTTCTACCAATTGCATTACTGCAACCCAGACAAACAATTTTGATACTGAACCGATACGAAATAGTGTTTTTTCAGGAATTACAGGCTTTCGCTCTTCCAGGTCGCTGTATCCATAACCTTTTAATAATAACACTTCACCGTCTTTAACAATACAGGCCGTTGCTCCTGCAATGTTTTTGTCGTTGAGCGTGGAAGTCAATAAACCGTCCATAAAAGCATCAACATGAACAGAGTCAAGATCTGCCCTGAGGTTTAGGGAAAATGCCATTGAAACTAATGTAAAGAAAATTGTCAGTTTTTTCATGGGATATGAGTTGTGTTAATTAGTAATTCAAAAATATCCTGGTGAAGAATTGCTTGGGTGTGTAATAATTGGAATAAAACAGTTTTTATAGTATCAAAAATAACAGTCAACAAATGCTATATAAATAAGGGTTGTTTTATTTATAACTGGAAAAATGGAAATTTAAATCTACCCAATCCTCAAAATCTTCTCCGGCCTCAAGCATATCAATATCCTCTTCAAGGTATCGCCATTCAATATATAAAAGGTCCTTTCTGTTTTCTTTCTCAAAAACTTCTTTGATCAGGTCAAGAATTTCCAATAGCATTTTGGAAGATGAAGAGTTTATGTATTCAAACTGGAAAATAACACTTGTTTTAACTAAACCTGACCTGGAATAGTTTTCAATCCAATCCATGATAGGTTTATAAAATTGTTTTGGATTTTCGGGTAAAGACCGTCCGGAAAGAGTTATTAATCCTTTTTGTTTGTCTAATAATACTTCAGGTGAATCAATGGTTCCCTTAACGTAATATGGGTCTAAGGTTTTTGTCATTTTCAACTCTTTAAATATGAGATTCCTCGCTAAAGATACAAGTTTTTTTTTTAGACTATTAAAATTTTATATCAGAAAATTGAATATTTAAATATCCAAAATTAAAAAAGTTTTAATAAAAAACAACAATATATAAGAAAATGCTAAAATACTTATTTTGTAATATGTATAATGTCTGCTTAAAATTAATTTCCTGGGAGTTCCTTATTTTTCCCGCAGATATCGCAGATTTTCGCTGATGAAACCCTCATTGACTAAGCCTTCACCTTAGTAGATGTTGAGTCGTTGAGATGTTGAGATATTGAGATGTTTAGTCGTTTAGTTGAGTGGTTCCCGATTACTGAATACTGATTACCCGTTGAGCGATAGCGAAATCCCGATTTTTCGGGATTACCCGTCACTCGTTAATACAAAAGTTATTCTTCCATAGCCGGGTAGATACATCTTAAGATAAATTTTCCGGAAGGATATTCACTTCTTTCCACATGCAGTTTTTCAGGTGTAAGTTCTATTATAAACCAGATTTCTGCCATTCGTTCAATATGAATGCTTTTTGCATCCCGAATTCTCCAGAAATCGTATCTCGAATCGCCAATTATCATACTTCCGTCTTCATAGAATACTGTGGGTGCCGACAAGTCGTAGTCTATTACATCTGGTGAAACTTCAATTACATCAGGAATACCCCACTGTGTGTCAATAAGATAATCAAGGTTAAAGTGAAACTCTGCATCATCATCTTCACAGGAAGCGAAAAGAATCAAAGCTCCAATGATTATTAACTTTAATCTGTTCATTTATTTATTCTTTATGCTCGGAGTTAGCTATCCCTTGTTCGTTATTCTTATTTTCATTATATATCAACTCTAGTTAATACACTAACGCCTTAATAACTAAATTTATTTTCGCATTAACAACTAAACAATACAACAACTCAACGCCTCATCGACTCAGCAATTTATTTATCAATAATAGTAATCTCAACCCTTCTGTTTTTCGCTCTGTTTGCTTCTGTATCATCCGGAGCAACAGGCCTGTTGTCTTCATGGCCTACGTACTCTATATTTCCAAATCCTTTTTCAAACATATACTTAGCAACGGCTTCGGCTCTCCTGGTAGACAAGTTTCTATGTTCAATTGCTTCAAGCCCGTCGGAGTGGCCTGCAATTTGTATTCTTATATTTGGATTTTCCTTGAGTTGTTCAATCAGTCTGTCAAGCTCAGGCTCGGCTTCAACAGGTATTTCGGCACTGCCTGATTCGAAGTTGAGGTTACGTAATTCAAGTTTAGAACCAACAATAATATTTTCCAGCAATATCTCTATTTCAACATCCTGTATAGTAAGAGTTTGTTCAAGGTCTAATTTTTCTGTGTGCATCCAGTAGCCTGGAGCTGTTACAATAACAGAATAATTTTCACCTGTCATAAAGCTTGTATTGTAACTTCCGGTGTTTCTATCTGAGCGAGTAGTTTCGATAGTTTCACCCGTTTCATTATTTACAATTTCAACTGTTGCTCGAATAGGTTGTAATGTTGTCCTGTCTTTTACCGTACCTGAGAGGTTGGTACGCCTCACACTCACAATTTCCGCATCAACGGCATCACTGGGGTGGAAGTCTATTCTGCGCCTTTTTTCATCAAAGACAAAGTTTACCTCAAATTGCTTGTATGCATTGAGGTGTACTATAAAGTCATTCTGCCTGAGATTAAAGTGCTCTTCAAAGACATTCCGAATAGAAACAACATAATCGTCAAGGCTAGGTGCATAAAGCTCAAATTTGCCCTGGGCATCAGTTAGGGTGGAGATTGTATTACCTCGTGTATCAGTAGCAGTGACCCTAATATTGGAAACATCTAACCTTCCTAAAGTTGAAAGTCTGCTGCGGTTAAGTATTACCCTGCCGAAGATCTTGTTTCTTTCTAGGAAAGGAACAAACACTTCTTTATCCCTGTTAACATGAACTATAAGTTCTCTTACATCGGGCTGGAATGTGCCGTCGTTTTTATCGATATTGTTAATTTCTAAACGGTATAACCCTGCAGCAAGATTTCTATATGTGATTTTGCCATCAGGGCCGGAAAGAAGCTGGTTATGAACAAGCTGGCCTGTATATTCATATTCTTTTTCATATTCATCATAATACTTTGGGTCTTCCCTGTATATTGATACAAGAATATTACCCATGCCGGGCTCATTTGGATCTCTTTTCAGGTTGCCATTAAGGTCTTTAAACAGGTTTACGGTCAGGTCATGGTACTTAACCCTTGGCTGGTTCCAGAAAAAATCCTTTGTAAGCTTTACTTCAAAATAAGTGGCTGAATAATCGTATTTATCTTCAGTTATAAGATCGGTTGAAACCTGGTAGCCTATTGTATTAAGCAGTGATACCCTAAACCCCCTGTCAAAGAAAAATTCAAGCTCATTTTGCATATGCAGCCTGGTTGTTTTGAAAGCAAAATCATGCATAAAGTTCAAACGTGATGAAAGCCTTGCTACATCCTCATAGATAAAGCTTTCGTAATAAGGCATGATTCGAATA
This sequence comes from Bacteroidales bacterium, assembly GCA_007130125.1. Taxonomy (GTDB): domain Bacteria; phylum Bacteroidota; class Bacteroidia; order Bacteroidales; family UBA7960; genus PUKZ01. The sequence continues at coordinate 3,655 of SLSZ01000030.1, read as the reverse complement.
TTCTGAGTGTAGATGTTGTGATAAAAGTAGTTAAGTTGTTGATTGAGCGCATAAGGCCCGTAAAAATAATTTAAGAATACGCCCCAGTCACCTTGCCTCATATTCAGGCTGAAATGTGCGTTAAAGAACTCTGATCTGTCTTCCAGGCGGAAAATGTTTGCATCGGGACCTGGTATTGAATATTCAGAAACAAAAGTATATCCGAGTCCCAGGGTTGGATTAATGAACCTGTTATGGCCCTGTATTATTCGTGCACCGATCTCAAATTTACCACTGTTGGTAACAAAAGGGTCGTCGCCATCAAAAAATGTAAACGCATTAGAACCCCTATTTTCGTAGGAAGGCCCAAAATGGATTACTAATCCTGAACGCACATATTTAGTTGTTTTAAAAGTTGCCCGCCGGGAACTTTGAAATAGATCGGAAAAAAAGCCCGTAGTTGATTCGGTAACAGGCCTGTTTACCCTGTCATTAAATATCAGGTCAAATATATAACCGTCTTTATATGGGTAATTTATATGCCCTAAAAAATTGTGGCGACCTGAATATTGGCCATAATAGTTTGTTGTACCGAATTGTTCACGCAGGCGGATTCTGAAATTGTTGAACCTGCCGGTGTAATTTGCCCTGAAGCCATAGCCTATTTCCTGTTTGTCAATGGAAAGAAAGTTAACATCGCTTAAGCCTGCATCAATTACCAGGTTATGATTTCTGGCGACAGAAAAGTTAGATCCAATACCATAAACCATTGCATTGGTGTTGTGATAGTTGTTTTCTGTATATGACACCCTTGACTGGAGGCTGAAACCCGTCCACCGTGTAGCTAAAATGCCTCCGTAAGTTCTGATAGGCCGGTGTGGGTTCTCTGCTGCAATTCCGGTTATTTCATGACTGTCAAAAAACCGGTAGTTAATTCTCAACCCTCTTCCTAACCCATGTCTAAGGGGAATACCTGTAACATCGCCAATAATAACATTAAAATCAGGGGCATTGTAAGCTATCCTGAACCGGCTACGGCGCCAGATATCATCAGTCCTGCCAATACCATAAGCACGGTATCTGTAATTTATACTCCTGTTTTCCCTGAACAGTATATTGCCCATAACCGCGGCAGAAAAATAGGGGTCATACTCACTAAACAGGTTGTGTATCATCAGGTCAAGGGTAAGAGGTATTTCCCCGGGTGGTATTTCATATCTGAAATAATTTGTAAGATGCCTGAACCAAAAACTTGTTGTGAACCTTTCCTCTTCCGTTGTCGCTTCAAGGTCAACCCTGTATTGATATTGCCCTGCAGCAATGTCATTATCCTCACTTAAAGCAACAGGAAGGGTAATAATTGTATCGGTGCCGGCTTCAAGGCGAAGATCAAAAGTCAGCAGGTTATCTCTTTCGTTGGGTAAAATAATATTTTCAGTACTTGTTAAGTTGACATTAACAACCTCATTGATATTTCCCCTGTTATTAAACTGAAATCTTATTTCTGTTTCGCGTGTTTGCAAGTCAAAGAATGCTACTCTCGTTATTGGCCTGAAACGAAGGTCTGATTTTCCCGGTATTTTAACATAACAATAGGCATTGGCCAGTGACTGGTCATCCCTGTCATTTACAGATGCAACAATAGAATATCCTATTTCCCCCCTTACATCTTTTGTTGAAGCAACCCTTATGGGGATCATTATCGAGTCACCTCCACCAATTGTATAGTTTCGCCTTTCTTCTTTTATAACAGTCCAGCCTTCCGGGGCATTAAAATTAACCACTACAACTTCGGGCCTGGTGCCGTTATTTACTATGGTCAACAGGTTGAAAAAAGTTTCTTCAGGCTCTATTATTAAGTCTTCATGATGGAAATATGCACTGAATTGGGGATAATCTAGGTTATAATTGTTAAAATTCTGTGAAGAAGAGTTAACAAGGTTAACGGTGAAAATAAGTAATAATAAAACATATTTAAAATTAACCTTCATTTCTTAAATTTGTTAATTTGCCGTAACCTCAAAAACGATATCTACCACATAATAACCGGGTGGTTCTCCCAACAATATATTTCCCCCTTTTCCGAATCTGTATGTGATAATGATTTTATTATCGCTAAAGTTCCCCTGTGGGGCATTTTCTATAAGCGTTTGAAATTCGCTGTCAAGCTCTTTTTCGGGTTGAACGTACCCGCTGAGATCATTCCCTCCACCTCCATCTTTTGCTTCAATGGTTAAATAATCCAGGTCAAGATAAAGGTCTATTCCGCTATCTCCTATAATGTTTAATGTGGTTGCTTTATACTGTAAGTTCCATGTTCTGAACTCGTCATCCTCATCTATAAAATATACAGCTATTCTTGACCAGTCGTTATATTCTACTCCTTCATTGTATTTATTCATGGAGTTGATCCGGAAACTGACGCTGCCGCCTGATTCCACCCTGACCAAAAGTGTGTCGAAGTCTGATTTAGGCGTACGACTAAAACTTATTTGTGCAAGGCTGGTTTCGGGGAGAAAAACACCTGAAATGATTATTGCAATATAAATGTAGCAATTTTTTATTGTCATTAGTATGATTCTTTCAACTTCCTATGAATTATACACATACAAGTATTAAGGATGCTGAATATAGCGAAAGTTATATTGGGTTGTTTAAATATGATAAATTACATCGTGTTAGTATTATTAAACTTTCCTATTGTCTTGCCAGCTCCTTCTTCCTGTTATAACTACTTAACCTGTTTTAACCTAAGCCTCTTAGTAGATTCTTATTTTTAATAACAAAACCAAATTTGTTAAAAATTATACATGTTGCTACATGTTTTGTGTTCTTGTAAAACTATTTTGTTTTCCTAAAATTAAGATTAAACGGTAAAGTCATATTTTAAAAAGCCAGAATTTTTAGCCTGGCTTTTTAAAATATTATTTTATTAAGAATTCTAAGTATTAGTTATTAGGGTGTTGTTGCTGTTTCTGTTGGTCTTAATATCAGAAACACATTTGTAGCATACCTGTCCGCAGCGAGCTGTTGTTCAAGCACAGATAATGGATTCATATTTCCTTCCTGTGTTCCACATCGCCAACGGATATAAAAATCGTTGGCATTTATATCACCGGCATTGCTGTTGGTTCCGTCATAACCAACAATAACTTCCTCGGTTGATGTGAGGGGCTCGGGACTTGCATCAGTTGATGTTATTTCAAGTACGGCTGCATCATTAGTTCCTTCAGCATCAATGTGATAGCCAACATTGTTAAGATCCATTCCATCACCAACAATATCATCAGTCGATACCAACTCATCTTCTTCAGAATACATTACTACGTCCCAGTCAACAGATGAAGCAACGGTAAACCTCGTATCATAGGATGGTGAGTTAAAAATGCCATTTTCATACTGATCTAGTGTATTGAATGTAAACTCAATATTACCACCGGATACCACATTAAGGCGCAAAATAGAACTAAGAGTCACTGCGACAGGTATTACAGCCCTGTCATCCACGGCCTGACCGTAAGAAACATTTCCAAGAAGTAAACCTCCGATCAAAAGATAAATTATTTTTTTCATAGTGTAAAAAATTTAGTTTATAAGCAAAAAATTAAGTTTTAGCGGTCAAATATAATATATATTATTTTAATCAAACGAAATTTAACAAAAAAAGTTCTTTTTT
>SLSZ01000005.1 GCA_007130125.1 Bacteroidales bacterium | reverse complement strand
TAGCTAATTTTAAACCTATGAGAGGTGATTACGTTTCCGATGGTGGATTCCAAACAGTAATTGTAGCACACTACCCTCCAAACGACTTTGGACTTTATGATATGGCCGGAAATGTCTCGGAATGGACACGCAACACCTATGATGAATCTTTTTACATCTACGGTCATGACATGAACATGGATTATCACTATGAAGCTGAGGAAAATGATCCTCCGGCATTAAAAAGAAAGGTAATCAGAGGTGGCTCCTGGAAAGATGTCGGCCATTTCCTGCAAGTACATACAAGAGCTTATGAATATCAAGATACAGCAAAATCTTATATCGGATTCCGCACTGTACAAACTCATATGGGAGCTGATAGAGGAGGCGCAGATGCATCTAATATTTATTAATTTTGTGCGTTTATATTAAACCAAGATAAGAAACCAAAGATTTTTTAAACTTAAAAATTCAAAAAGATGAAATTCACCCACTCGAAAACCTTCAAGAACGCAATGACAAAGCTTTACGGGTTCGGCGCATCTATAGTGCTTCTTGGAGCATTATTTAAAATACAACACTACCCTGGAGCAGATGTCATGCTAATTGTAGGCCTTGGTACAGAGGCTTTTATATTCTTTATGTCTGCTTTTGAACCGGTACATTCTGAACCCGATTGGTCATTGGTGTATCCTGAACTAGCAGGCCTGGAAAGTAGTGAAAGAGAAGACAGGCAAGCTTTGAGAGCACCCAGTGCTGCTGGTGCTCCAACAACTCAAAACATAACACTTTCAAGTAACCTGGACAAACTGCTTGAAGAAGCCAATATTGGACCCGAACTTATTGAAAATCTAGGGCAAGGCCTAAGAAATTTAAGCGAAAATACTCAAAAACTCGCTGACATGTCAAATGCTGCCGTTGCCACTAATAATTATATCCAAAATATGGAGGCAGCTTCAAGGTCAGTAATAGAACTCAGTGAATCGTATAAAAACACCGCCGAATATCTTAAACACGACCTCAGTCTTAACGAAGAATACGCCAACAGCTTGCAAAATGCAGTTAAATCAGTGAACGAGATCAGTGATTCATACCAGAAAACTGCCGAAACTGCAAAAGAAAATTTGGATGCCACAAAGAAATACACTGAAACCATAAAAGGAATTAGTGGTTATACAAGTCAATTGGCAGAAGTGTATGCTAATAGTGCTGAATCTATAACTAAAACTGCTGAGGCTCTGCAAAAATCAAGTGAAGGCGGACAACAGTTCAGTAATCAATTACAAGAGACTGTTGAAAACTTATCCGCTCTTAACGCTGTGTATGAACTGCAGTTACAGTCATCGAACGAACAATATCAATATAGCAGCAAACTGCAGGAATCTATGTCTAATCTTATAGAGAACCTTAATAGTTCTGCAAATGATACACAGAAGTACAGAGAAGAAATGGATAAGCTGACGAGCAACATTACTGCTTTGAACAGCATCTACGGAAATATGCTCTCAGCTATGAATATTAATATGAATAAGTAAATTATAAATTTATCCCTAACAATTAACCTATGGCTGGTAAAGAAACCCCCCGTCAAAAACTGGTAAAATTAATGTACTTGGTGTTTCTGGCATTGATGGCTCTTAACGTTGATGTCTCTGTACTTAATTCTTTTGTGCTGGTAGATGATGGAATTGCTGAAACTAATGTCAACTTTTCAAGAAAAGTCGATATGGTTTATGATGACTTCAGAATGCAAAGAGCCATTTCTGAAGATTTGGTATATCCATATTATGATAGAGCTTTTAGAGTAAAAGAGCTTTCTGACTCTCTTGTAAATAATATATTAAGATTAAGGGCTGAAATGATCGCCAGAGCTGACGGAATACCTGTTGAAGTAGCCGATACCCTTAATTTGATAAGACTCAAAAACAAAGACAATTATAGTAGAACAACACGATTTTGGATGGTTGAGGGCAAGCGTGAATTAGCCCCTGATGGCGGAGAAGGTTCGCGGGCTTATGAGCTTAGAAATATGATCGAAAATTACAGAGAAGCAATAAAAAATCAACTTGACAGTGGGCATCGTCAATATTTGCAAATTGGATTAGATACCGAGGGCCCATATTATTCTAAAGGCGGTGATGAAATCAACTGGCAACAGGCAATGTTCGACCGTATCCCCCCGGTAGCTGCTGCAACCAACCTGAGCAGACTTGTTACGGAAGTGCGCAATGCCGAATTTGACGTAACTTCAATTTTGTATGCTGCAATCACTGAAGATGATTTCACCTTTGATCAAATTGAAGCAAGAGTGGTGCCTCAAAGTGAAGTAGTTATGGTTGGTGACAATTATGAAGCCGATGTGTTCGTTGCTGCTTACGATACAAGACAACAACCATCAATTGTAGTTGATGGCCGTGAGATCCCAACAGAAGAGGGTATTGGAAAGCTGCGTATTCCTGCCACCAGAGAAGGTACATCAAGATACAGCGGAGTTATAAAAGTAACATCCCCTGCAGGAATCACGCAGGAGTATCCTTTTGAAGGGCAGTATTTCGTTCAAAGACCATCTGTTACCGTATCGGCAGATATGATGAACGTTTTCTATGCCGGTGTTGATAACCCTGTTTCAGTGTCCGCTCCCGGAATACCGCAGGAAAATATCAGGGTGTCAATTGCTCCCAGGGGTACAATTACCCCAAGAGGAGGCGGAAACTATACTGTTAGAGTACCCGGCGATATTAATGAAGTTAGAATTAATGTTTCTGCAACTATCGCAGGCACAACACGATCAATGGGTGCACCAACATTCCGAATTAACAGAATACCCGACCCAATACCCACAATCGCAGGTATGAGAGAAGGTGATATCGACAGGGAAAGGATAACTCTTAACCCTAACATTGCTGCTACTACACCGGAAGACTTCTTGTTTGACATGGACTTTGAAATTGCTTCATTCACAATGCAAACAACCGTAGCAGGATTGGTTTGGGAAAGATCTGCAACAGGTGGCAGACTGACAGATGAAATGATACAGCAGATAGGAAGATTGTCCAGGGGATCAAGAGTATATTTTACAGAAATACAAACAAAGCCGGCTGCCGACGGAGTTGCCAGAAGGCTCCCGACAATAAGTGTAAGAATAAGATAAACAAATTAACTATCATTAAAATTGATAGTTTAACTATAACATGAAAAAAACTGAAATTCGAAAATAAAACTGTACTGTTATGAAGAAAATAATTCTGTCAATCCTAACTACATTATTTTTAGTGCTATTGGTTGCTCCAAGCATTAAAGCACAACCTATAGAAGGTCCTCCTCGTGATGGGTTTTACGACAAACTATACATGGAGCAAAAAAGGCCTGCTGAACTAGCATATGTCAGGGAAGCCGATGTTTTATATGCAAAACGTGTATGGCAAAGAATTGATTTGCGTGAAAAAATCAACCAAACAATGTACTTCCCCACAGAACCAACAGGAGGAAGAAAAAGCCTTACACAAGTATTGTATGATGCCATAAGAGAGGGAAGTATTACTGCATATGATGGTTTTGACGACGACTTCAACCAGCCACTTACTCCCGAACAAGTTATTAACCGGTTAGAAGATGAAAGAACAATGACTCTTGAAGATGGCAGGGATACAACATATACCGTTGCCTTTGACCCTACTGCAGTCACAAGAATACACATTAAAGAAGATTGGTTCTTTGACTCAAAACGGTCTGTGCTGGATGTCAGAATCATTGGGATATGTCCTTTGAGAGAAAGATTTGACCCCGAAACGGGTGAGTCTATTGGCTTTGAGCCTATTTTCTGGGTATATTTCCCCGAAGCAAGAAGCGTTCTTGTTAACGAAGAAGTATATAACAGACACAACGACGCACACAGGGTCTCATATGACGATATGTTTTTAAGAAGAATGTTTAACAGCTACATCTACAAAGAATCCAATGTTTATGACAGGTCGATAGAAGAGTATTTTACAGGATTGGATGCTTTACTTGAAGCGAAAGAAATTAAAAACAATGTCAGGGAATTTGAACACGATCTCTGGGAATATTAAAAAAAGCATTACAGTTGAATATTTTTAATAAAAAAGATGCTTGTCGCTTTGACAAGCATCTTTTTTTGTTATATATCCTCCATAAACTCTTATACATCCATACTGTAAAAATCATTTCCCTTATCATCAACTAAGATAAACGCAGGAAAGTCTTCAACTTCAATACGGTATATTGCCTCCATTCCCAGCTCGGGGTATTCAAGCAATTCAACTTTTTTAATATTTTCCTGTGCGAGAATAGCTGCAGGGCCTCCAATGCTACCAAGGTAAAAGCCTCCATGCTTTTTGCAAGCATCAGTTACAGCCTGGCTCCTGTTTCCTTTTGCTATCATAACAAGACTACCGCCATGCTGCTGGAACAGGTCAACATATGAATCCATTCTGCCTGCAGTCGTAGGCCCAAAAGAACCTGACGGCATTCCATCCGGAGTTTTTGCCGGGCCTGCATAATATATCGGATGGTCTTTAATGTACTGGGGAAGGCCCTCGCCTTTATCCAACCGCTCTTTTAGTTTGGAGTGTGCTATATCACGGCCAACGATAATAGTCCCTGTCAATGATAGTCGTGTACCAACAGGATGTTTCGTTAATTCTGCCAAAATCTCTTTCATCGGCCTGTTAAGGTCAAGATCAACGGCTCCCGAATCATCTGCTTTACGATACTTCTCGGGTATAAAACGCCCCGGATTATCTTCAAGCTTTTCAACCAATATACCATCCTTATTTATTTTAGCTTTTATATTTCGGTCGGCAGCACATGAAACTCCCATACCTACCGGACAAGAAGCACCATGGCGAGGCAAACGAACAATTCTGATATCCAAAGCAAAATATTTTCCCCCAAACTGAGCTCCTATACCCAGCTTGTACGCAGCTTTCAATATCTTCTCTTCAAGAGCTTTGTCACGAAAAGCTTGCCCCAGATCATTGCCCTTTTCAGGCAAGTTATCAAGATACTTGGCAGATGCCAGTTTAACTGCTTTCAAACATGCTTCACCTGATGTGCCTCCAATAACAAAAGCAACATGGTAAGGTGGACAGGCCGCAGTGCCAAGCGACTTAAGCTTTTCTATCAGGAAATTTTCGAGCTTTTCAGGATTTAGTAGTGCTTTTGTCTGTTGATATAATGCTGTTTTATTGGCCGAACCACCACCCTTGGCAACAAAAAGAAATTGATATTCGTCACCATCAGTTGAGTATATATCTATTTGGGCAGGTAAATTAGTCCCGGAGTTCTTCTCCTTATACATATCAAGTGGAATCGTCTGGGAATACCTCAGGTTTTCCTCAGTATAGGTCTTATATACACCCAAGGACAAAGATTTGGCATCACCCCCGCCGGTCCAAACTTGTTGTCCCTTTTTAGCAATAATTGTAGCCGTACCTGTATCCTGGCAAAACGGTAAAACCCCTTTCGCTGAAACCTCAGCGTTACGCAGCATTGTCAAAGCAACATACTTATCATTCTGGCTGGCATCAGGATCATCTAATATTTTAGCAACTTGCTTTATATGCTCTGTTCGCAACATGAATGCACTATCGCGCATTGCTGTCCGTGCAAGCCTGGTAAGCCCCTCCTCATCAACCTTTATTACTTTCTTACCCTCAAAATCAGCAACAGATACATGATCCTTTGTAAGCAAATAGTAGTCAGTAGCGTCCTTCCCCAAAGGAAAAGGTTCCTGGTAATTAAATTCTGGAGTTGGCATAATGAATATTTTTTGAATTAATAATAATTTTATTCACATCGATAAAAATAAACTAAAAATAATGATTGTCCAAAAAAGAAGAAGAAAATAATATTATAATCCAAAATAATTGCAGATTTATTCGCCTAAAACAAATAATGATCCGAACTCATTAACCATATAAAAAAATTATTCCATCACACCAAAATCTTAGATCAATTAAAATTACCCTTCTGGGTTTTTTTAACTAAACAAATACCCGACAAAAGATTTTGACAACCAATACATGCCTTAAAGAAAACATTCGGCAATTTTCTATTATCTTTGCATATATGGAAACTACAAGACAACAAAAAATAGCAAGACTGCTTCAAAAAGATTTAGGTGAAATATTTCAAAGAAGCGAAAAAAACTTGTTCCCCGGAGCAATGATAACTGTTACAAAAGTCAACATCACCCGTGATCTTTCTATTGCTAGTGTGTATTTAAGCATATTTGGAAAAGATCCTCAAAACGTATTAAAAACAGTGCAAGCTTCAACAAAAGAAATCAGAAAGCAACTTGGTATGAGAATAAAAAACCAGGTAAGATCAATTCCAGAATTGCGCTTTTATATCGATGATAGCCTTGATTATATTGAAAACATTGAACAACTATTAAAAAAATAACTCGCCTGATCCATGAACTACGAACAAGTGAAAAAGCGGCTTGGAAAAATCCTTGGATCTTCTGCGGTTCTGAAAAAATCATTCTACCGGCTTCTAAACATCCTGCTTTTACGTGCATGGTATATTAAAAAAGAATTGCGTTTTTTCCGGGGAATTAACAAAAACAAAAAAAACCTGTCAGTGCTGGATGCAGGATGTGGTTTCGGCCTTTATTCATACTATATGGCAAGGAAAAATCCCAAATGGACAATTGAAAGTATTGATATTAATGAAAATGAAATAAATGATTGTAAAAAGTTTTTTGACAAGACCGGTTATAAAAATGTTACCTGCAAAACTGCAGACCTTATTAATTTCTCCAACCCCTCTGCATATGACCTTGTTTTATCAGTAGATGTAATGGAGCACATAGAAAACGATATAAAAGTTTTTGAAAACTTTTATAAATCATTAAAAAACAACGGAATGCTTTTGATCAGCACACCATCAGATTTAGGAGGCTCCGATGTAACTGGTGAAAATCAGAGCTCATTTATTGAGGAGCATGTCAGAGATGGGTATAATAAAGAAGATATTTTAAATAAACTAAAATACGCAGGTTTTAAAAATATTGAGGCTTATTATACGTACGGGAAATATGGTAGTATTTCTTGGCGTTTATCAATTAAATATCCTTTACTGTTGGGAAAGCATAAATGGATGTTACCATTGTTGTTTTTTTATTATATAATTGTAATGCCATTTTGTTTGTTACTGAATTTCGCAGATACGAAAGCCAAAAACAAAAAAGGTACGGGGTTGATTGTTAAAGCTTATAAATAATGCCATATTACTGCATAATGAAAGATTTTATATCTGAAATGATTTTAAATGTTCTTCCTAAATTGTGGACAAGTTTTATTTGATTATTTAAAATAACAAAATTTGAAGTTAATACTGTTCATAGCAAAAAGATATCTGCTAGCAAAGAAATCGCATAATGCCATTAATATAATAACATTGGTTTCTATAGTTGGTGTTGCTGTGGGTACTATGGCCCTGGTAATAGTACTTTCTGTTTTTAACGGATTTGAAAAGCTTATCATTAGCCTTTTCAATACATTTAACCCTGATCTGGAGATAAGCTTAAAACATGGAAAAACATTCAACATTGAGGAGTTTCCCCTGGAGGATTTGAAAAACATCCCCGGCGTGGTTATGTATAGCGAAGTTCTTGAAGAAACAGCCCTTCTAACTTATAAAGAAAGACAACACCTTGTCAAAATACGCGGTGTTGATGAAGCTTATAAACAGGTGAC
>SLSZ01000104.1 GCA_007130125.1 Bacteroidales bacterium | reverse complement strand
TTTGTTTGGTATGAAACAAAATCCTTAGGGCTTGGAGAAAAATTTATAGAAAACATTGAAAAAGGGTTTAATTTTGTCAAGAATAACCCTAAAGCTTCAGAGAAACAGAGTAATGTTGTTTACAGACATGTTGTAAACAAGTTTCCATATGGCATTTATTACCTTATAGACAAAGAAAAAAAGCAAATAAAGGTAATTGCAATATTACATTTCAAAAGGAATCCGTCAATTTGGAAAAAAAGACTGGAATAATTTAAATTCACCGCCGGCTCCTGCCGGAGAGCTTCGTGTTGTGCAAAATCCCGTCCGTGCGTTTCACACACGGCTATTCACAGGCAAGCCCTTCGGGCTTTTGTTGTGCCAGGAGGATTGAGGGTTGCAATCTTATAAATCTTATGAATTGTTTAATTTATTATCTTTGTATGTAAGGAGTTTAGCAACAATATATAAGAAAATGAAACCTTCATCCAACAAGTTATACAAAAGTAGATGAACTTAGCGTTAGCGATCTCACGACCGAAGGGAGTAATAAACATGAGGGTTCCATCGGGATAGAACTACTGGAGTTCAAATATTCAAAAATTTAAACCATTGTTAATCAATTTAATAACTATAATTTATACAGATGAAAACACTTAAGTTAAAAATACCAGAATCCGTTAATGAACAAGATGTTAAAATGCAATTAGCAGCAATCTTGTTTGAAAAAGGCATAATGTCGTCTGGGCAAGCAGCAGATCTTGCAGGAATTTCCAAAAGAGAATTTATTGAAAATGTTGGACAATATGGTGTTTCTATATTTGGTGAAAATGTTGACGACATAAACAAAGTCATAAATGAATAAAACTATTATTTCTGACACAAGTTGCTTGATTGCATTAAGTAATTCTGGCAATCTCAATGTACTAAAGAAGTTATATAAGTAAGTTGTTATAAGTGAAGAAGTTAAAGCAGAGTTTAAAAATATTCTGCCGGAATGGATAAAAATTCTTCAAGTACAAAACAAACAAAAACAATCGGAAATAGAAAAAATACTTGATAAGGGCGAAGCCAGTTCTATAGCTTTGGCTTTGGAATACAAGAATTCAACTCTGATAATAGATGAGTTAAAGGGTAGAAATGTTGCTAAATCCTGTGGATTAGATATTATTGGAACTATTGGAATAATAGTTTTAGCATATAAAAAGGGTATAGTAAAAAACTTTGATGATACCCTCAATAGTTTGATAAGAAACGGATTTAGGTTGTCAAACGATTTGTTTAGTAAACTTATTAATGAATACGGAAAAAAATAATGTTTTTTTATAAAATATGATTAGACAACTTGTATCTGAAATTACATATTATGCATTGGAAATATCTGATTCTAAGTCGTACAATGATGAGCTGAATACCGAAACGCCATATTTTCCTAAAAGCTCAATAAAGGTTAGCCTGGATACACCCACCATTTTTGCAGCTTGTCCTGACGACAATCTGCCGTCTTCATAAAACTTTGCTGCTATTAACATCAAAAAATCATGATCTTTCATATCAATATCGTCGGGTATTTGTATCTCTATGGTTCTCATGGAAATTATGTTTTTAATAAATCCATAAACAAATTTACTTTACAAAAATTATTACTCTTTCACAAATGTCGTAATGTTTGATCTTAGGTGATTGGAAGATTGGAAGATTGGAAGATTGAAGATTAGAAGATTAGAAGATTGGAAGATTAGAATCTTAGAATCTTATGAATCTTATGAATCTTATGAATCTTATAAATCTTCCAAACTTCAATCTTCCAATCTTATAGTAATAGCACTATTAACGAACAACCTGAATACGTGTAGTACTGATAGTGCCTTCGCCTTGCACCTGCAGGAAGTAAATTCCTGTTTGAAGGTTGTTTACGAAGATATCAACACTTAAAGCATCCACGGCTTTGTCAATAACCACTTGGCCACTTATATCAATAATCCTGACCTGCCCGATGTTCCTGTCAGATTCAACAACTAATTTGTTACGAACCGGGTTGGGATATACTGTCAGTTCAAAGCCGTCATGCGCATCTATTGACGTATCGTCAACTTCAAAGTTTGCAGTAAGAGTAACATCTTCATCCGGCATTTCAAAATCAAAGTCGGCTGAAGTGCTTATCACATTATCCTGTTCATTTGTCCAGTTAACAAACTTCCAGCCTTCAAGAGCTATGGTTGAAACAGCAATATTTTCGCCTTCTTCATATTCGCCTTCTCCCTCAACTGTACCACTCTCCTCCGGATTAACAATCAGAGACAAGGTATGTTTTGAAACTTGTATCTCTTCGAAATATGCTGTAACTACTTTATCTTCAGTCATTGTTATGGTCGTTTCAGCTGATTCGGTATCATCAACATCTCCTGTCCAATGACTGAATATCCAACCCTCATCCGGAACAGCAGTTAAAGCAACCGAATCTCCATAGAAGTACTCCTCCTGGTCAGGATCTGCATTTACCGCACCTTCCCCTTCAGTTTGAATAGTTAGCTCATAAGGAATCATGTTGAAGTGCGCAGTAATCTCTTTATCTGAATTTATCGTCACTACAATCTCTTCAAGGTTCTCATCGCCTGCCTCAATATCACCTTCCCAGTGGTTGAACTCCCAGCCATCATCAGGAATGGCAGTTAAAGTTACTTCGTCTCCGTAGAAGTACTCTTCCTGATCAGGATCTGCAACTACTGTGCCTTCTCCTTCAGTATGAATAGTCAAATAGTAAGGTATAGCATTAAAGTGTGCTGTAATATTTTTGTCCTCTGTCATTCTGAACGTAATTTCTCCATTCTCTTCCTCACCTTCAGGCACATCACCTGTCCAGTGGCTAAACTCCCAGTTTTCAGAGGGAACAGCGCTTAATGTTACTAATGTATTATATGAATACTCTTCATAGTCCGGATTAATATTAACCTCACCGCCACCTTCAATATCAACAGTCAATATGAATTTTTCTTCTACAAAGTGAGCTGTAACATCTTTATCTTCAGTCATGACGATATTAATCTCTTCCAGATCTTCATCACCTTCAGGCACATCTCCCGACCAATGACTGAATAAGTGGTGTTCATCGGCTATGGCCGTCAGAGTTATTTCTTCATTATAATGATAAGTATCCTGCTCAGGATCAACATCAATGGCACCCTCACCTTCTATGTACACTGTTAAACTATATTCATCTTGTGTAAAGTGTGCTGTAACCTCTTTATTATCTGTCATTGTTATCAAAATCTCTTCAAGGTCTTGACCATTTTCCTCCACATCTCCTGACCAGTGACTGAAAGTCCAGCCTTCTTCTTCAGCAGCTGTAAGCATTACCTCATCATCATAATAGTAATGATCTTCTTCAGGTTCAATTGCTACTGAGCCCTCACCGTCTATATGAACTGTCAAAGTGTATTCATCCTTGGTAAAGTGTGCCGTAACAGTTTTGTCATCAGTTATTGTGATTATAACCTCTGCCAACTCTTCATCGCCTGTTTCCACATCACCTGTCCAGCCATTAAATGTCCAGCCTGCTGTTGCTATGGCTGTTAAAGTTACCTCCTCACCATAGAAGTATTCTGCTTGATCGGGTTCAACTTCGACAGAGCCTTCTCCCACGGTATTCACAGTTAGCTGATAGGGTATTTGAGTGAAATGAACAGTAACAGATTTGTGATCATCCATTTCAATTGTAGTTGAATTAGCATCGGTATTAGCTACATCGCCAACCCAGTGACTAAACTCCCAACCAACATCTGCAGTGGCCACAATATCGAAAGTTTCATCTCTGCTTAGTTGTATGTTAGCATCGTCTGTATAAGCTTCACCATCAATATTAACACTACCACTTCCTTCAAAGCTTAGATTTAATGTAAACTCATCTAATTCATAAACAAGGTCTATTGTATGCGTTCTGTTTATTTCAGGGTCTGTAACCGATGTGGCAACAACACCAATTGTTCGCTCTACAGCATCGGAAGATACGGATAACAATCCGGTAGTTTCATTTATTGACACTCCTGCGGGAACCTGTCCGCTCAGGCTCCATGTAACCTCTTCGTTTTCCATAACATCGTCGAACTGGTCATAAACATTGGCAGAGTATTGTGCTGTTTTATCGTCTTCTCCGGGTGCAGGGATTTCCACATTATTAGGGCCTGAAACAGTTATATATTCAGGAATCAATTTAATAAAGTTAGCTGTTAGAGTTACATCTTGAGCTGGCATTACATAGTTAAACTCCGGCACATCAGAAATCACTGTGCTACCTGATGTCCAGTTCTCAAAGGTATAGCCTTCATTAGCTGTTGCTGTTACGGGAATACTTGTACCATAATCATAATCACCGCCACCGGTAACCTCCCCGCCTTCGGTAGGATCAGCCACCAGTGTCAACGTGTGCGTATTGATAGTAAAGTTGGCCGTTAGCGTTACATCGTTATCAGGCATTTCATAATCAAACTCCGGCTCCGTAGAAACAACGTCACCACCTAGGGTCCAGTTCTCAAAGGTATAGCCTTCATTGGCTGTGGCTGTTACGGCAATCATAGTACCATAATCATAATCACCGCCACCGGTCACATCTCCGCCTTCGGCAGGATCAGCAACCAGTGTCAACGTGTGCGTATTGA
This sequence comes from Bacteroidales bacterium, assembly GCA_007130125.1. GTDB lineage: Bacteria > Bacteroidota > Bacteroidia > Bacteroidales > UBA7960 > PUKZ01. The sequence continues at coordinate 19,841 of SLSZ01000104.1, read as the reverse complement.
TAGTAAAGTTGGCCGTTAGCGTTACATCGTTATCTGGCATTTCATAATCAAACTCCGGTTCCGTAGAAACGACGTCACCGCCTAAGGTCCAGTTCTCAAAGGTATAGCCTTCATTAGCTGTGGCTGTTATGGTGATACTTGTACCATAATCATAATCGCCGCCGCCGGTCACATCCCCGCCTTCGGCAGGATTAGCCACCACTGTCAACGTGTGTGTATTGATAGTAAAGTTGGCCGTTACAGTTTTGTCTTCTGTCATTATAATGAAGGTATTGGATGATTCATTATCATTAACATCACCTGTCCAGCTGTGAAAACTATAACCGGTTTCCGGGCCTGCACTTAACAAAACCTCATCTCCATAATTATATGGCCCTTCAGGGGAAACATCAACATTACCTGAGGCCGCAGGATCAATAATAATTGTAAGATCATACTCATCTTCAGTAAAGTGGGCAGTAACTTCTTTATTCTCTGTCATAATAATCAACACCTCTTCAAGCTCTTCTTCCCCCTGGTCAACATCTCCGGTCCAATGACTAAAAGTCCAGCCGGGATCAGCGACAGCTGTAATTGTAACTTCATCATTATACAGGTAGGTGGCCTGATCAGGATCCGTATTTACACTGCCTGCTCCCTCTACATCAGTTGTTAAGGTATATTCATCCTGTGTAAAGTTAGCTGTAACACTCATGTTTCCTGTGATAGTAATAGTAGTTGAAGCAATATTCACGTCAGCCACAGGGTCACCTGACCAGTTATCAAAACTCCATCCCTGATCAGCGGTAGCATTCAGATCCACAACATCGCCATAATAATATGGTCCTTCAGCGGGATCGGCTACTGCTGTTCCCTGACCATCAGTATTAACTGTCAACTCATATGGTATTTGAGTGAAATGAACAGTAGCTTCTTTATTATCATTCATTTCAATAGTTGTAGAGCTTACATTAGGATCAGCAACATCCCCTGTCCATGAATCAAACTCCCATCCTGTATCAGCTGTAGCAACAATATCAAAAGTTACCCCTCTGTCAAGCTGTATATTTTGATCACTGGTATAATTCTGTCCATCTATATTTACTGTTCCATCACCGTCAAATATAAGTGTTAAAGTATATTCAGTCAGATCAAACACCAGTTCAACCAACATGCTTCCCTCCAAATCTGCGTCTGTAACGGAGGTTGCTATGACTGTAATTGTTTCTTCAAAAGCATCAGACGATACAGATAACACACCACTATTTGGATCGATAGAAACACCACCGGAAGCACCATCCAAACTCCATGTTACATCTTCATCCTCCATCTCATCATCAAACTGATCTAAAACGGTAGCTGTATATTCATAAGTATTATCCTGTTCGCCGGCTGCAGGAATAAGAACCTGTGAACTGCCATCAACGGTAATATCATCAGGATATAATAATCGAAATTCTGCATCCAGCTGCCTGTCATCATTCATAGTAATTTCAACAGGATTGTCAAAACCTTCATAATCACCTGTCCACCTGTTAAAGTATGAGCCGACATCAGGAGTTGCTTCAACAGTAACAACCGTACCATAATTATATGTAGGCTGGTCGGGGCTCTTTGTAACTGATCCGTCTCCTACACCACTTGTTGTTATTGACAGTTCATACTCATCTTCTGTAAAGTATGCAGTAACTGTTTCATTGTCTTGCATTGTTATGCTTGTGGATGCACTGCCGGTATCATCAACATTACCTGCCCAATGACTGAAAGACCAGCCGATAGTTGGTTCAGCGCTCAAATCAACAACATCATTATACACATAGAAAGCGTTGTCCGGATCAATGCCGACAGAGCCTTCACCTTCAACATTTATTGTCAAGGTATATTGATCTTCACTGAAAACAGCTGTAACTGTTTCGTTTGCGCTTACAGTAATTGTTGTAGCAGCTGATTCATTGTGATCAACATTGCCGACCCACTCACTGAAAGTCCAGCCATCTGAGGCTGTAGCAGTTAAGCTTACCTCGGTGCCATAATCATATGTATATGTGCCGACTTCCGGATCAGTTGTACCATTTCCATCAACATTTATAGTAAGATCATATTGCGCTAAAACTTCAACTTCTCCTGGAGTAACACCATCAAGTATATCAATTCCATCTTCATCAGATAATATCGCATCAACAATATTTAACGTATAAGTCTCGTGATCTACCACAGGAGTTTCTAATTCAAAAGTGGCCACAACTCCTGAATTGCCTTCATAAGCAATCACAGGAGAAGACCAGCTAAGAATCCTGAGATTATTGTCAACAACACTGGCATCTATTTCATGGTCTTCAGAGGCTCTCCCAGACAAAGAAACTGACTCGGGCACATATTGAAACCCTTCAGGTACAGGGACATCCATCTGAAATGCCACTACAGGGTCAGCATTTGTCAATTCTACTTCTATCAGAACAACATCATCAGGTAATGCAGTGGTGTTGTTAATCGATAAGTTGTTTTGCCCTTCAACTGTAATTCCGGCAAAAAGCATTAAACACATAAATAGTAGTGAGTGCAAAACATTATTAATTTTTGAAACTGATTTTTTCATAAAAAAGTTTTTAATGCATTAATCGGTTAATTAAAATTTTATTTTCTTCTGTTTTAAAATATTTAAAAGGCTATTGCTTAATTATCATGATCTTTTCTTTATGTCTTATTCCAATCTGATTCCCATCGGCGTCATACCACTTAACTTCCAGGAAATACAACCCACTAGTCATACCAACATTTGTATATCTTAATAAATGCTCTCCGCTTTTAAGATGTTTGGTATCAGTACTTTTAACTATCCTTCCTCTTTCATCAAGCACGAGCACTTCAATATATGCGTTTTCAGTAAGCTTGAGTTTCAATGAGAAATTTCCTTTGTTGGGATTGGGGAACACAGAAACTTCAAACTCCGCCAAAAACTTTTTCAAAAAAGCAGTTAATAAAACCCCAATATCCTGACATATATTTTACTATGTTGCTAATGGTGAACTCAATAATACGATATTATAACTTTTCCGGCTCCTGCTATTTGCAATGTCATTATCGACTGGCTAATAAGAAAGTTACTTATAGACACCTTTCCTTACCTTACAAACTTTCTTACAACTTTTTCCTGCCTGTTGCTCAGACTTATAAGATAAACTCCCTCCGGCAGATCAATAAGCTCAACAAGCCAGTTAATAGAATGCTTACAAACTCCCTTTATCTGACTCTGTAAAAAGGGACTTCCGGAAAGGCTATACACTTCAAGAGTCACATCAGAGGCAGAGTTTGATAAGAAAGAAACTCTGAGCCTATTGTTATCATAGTGTATATTATGTAAACTTAAACCACCATTATCCTGGCTGCAGTTAACGACAATCGGTTCATATATTGTCTCCGCACCATCAAAATCATATTGTGTTAACCTGTAATAAACCGAATTTATATCATTATAAAAATTATCTATAATGCTATAATGCATAGGCACAGATGTGGTTCCCTGACCATAGGTTGTTGTAACGTATTCCCACTGATCATAATTTATACTTCTCTCAAGCAAAAAGTAATCATTGTTAATTTCAGCAGCAGTAGTCCACCATACATCAATCTCATCTTGTCCGCATTCAGCATCAAACTCCAGCAGTATAACTGGCAAAGCCCCGGTTGAGAAAACGTCATCTGTCCTTTCTGACTCACCTTCCGGATTGGTATATAAAGCAGTAACATAATAATGACTCTCACCTAAAACTCCTTCGTCATCAAGATATGTAGTTGTTTCCGGATCAAGAGTTAATAAAACTTCATCATTTCTATATACATTATATCCAACTAGTTCAGGAGATCCCTTAATCTCATAATTATTATGGTATTCGTCAGATTTATTTTCATCAAAAGGTGGATCCCAGGTTAAGTATATGTATCCGTCATCATCAATTTCACCGGCTAAATTCCTTGGAGGCAATAGAGTAGCCACAGAAACTGCTCCGCTAATTATATTTGTCAGTATATTCTGCTCAAGATCTGTGATCAAAGCATTTTCAGGCACAAGAACAAAAGTTCCCGTTTTTTCTGATGTTTGCAATTGGAATGTTGCAACCACACCATCATTTCCTTCAAAAAATTCATTATTGTCAGAATAGCTTAATACCCTAAGAATATTTCCATCCAGCACAGATGCTTCAATACTGTGGTTTGTTTCTCTGCCGGCAAGCTGAACTGTTCCAGGTTCATATACAAAGCCTTCGGGGAGAGGGATGTCAAACTGGAATGCAACAAATGGGTCCTCATTAGTTATAACAATTTCAATAACCGCACTACTCTCTGGAGAGGCCGTTACACTGTTTATGCTAAGGATATTTTTACCTGTTAAAGAAATAAAAGTGACAGAAATATCATGATTATCATTTACGTCATAGAAAGTATAATTTGGAGGATTTCCGACACTTTCACCATCAACCATAACATTATCAACCTGGTACCCTTCATCAGGTGTAAATTCAAAAGTTTGATTTGCGCCGTGAACAATTTCAATTTCTCCCTCGGGCTCAATTATACCACCTTCTCCTGATGATGCGGTTATAATATATTGTGAAGTAAGGATTAATTCAACTAAACCGTCTTGTGTACCGGTTAAGATATTATCACCCTCAGTACTTGAAAGTATTACATTCTCTGCAATCAGATCATAAGTACCTTCAGCTAATGGTGCTTGTAATTCAAAAGTAACAATATTGCCGTCTGTTCCGCCATATGTAGCGTTTGAGCCACTATAACTTACTATTCGCAGCGCGCTTTCTTCATTAATAAGATTTCCACTTAATTCATGGTCAGTCTCCCTGCCTGCAAAACTTATGCTTTCTTCAACGTAATCAAATCCGGCAGGTAAGGGTATATCAAACTGGAAAGCGGTAAATTCATCTGCATTTTCTACTTCTACCTCTATCAGTACAACATTGCCGGCTGAAACGCCTAATACATCATGGACTATTAAGCTATTTTGGGCATTAATAACTGAAAATGAAAAACAACTTAGCAATAAAACTATATATAAACGCGAAATCATCTTAATACAACCTTCTTTAGTAAAAATGAAAGAAAAAATTATTATACAAGTACCCCCCGGATATCGTATCACAATATCCGGGGATTTAGAGAAAATTATTCAACTAACACTCTAACTTCTCTTGTATACCTAAATTGTTTTCCGTCCTGATCAAACACGTTTATCTTGAGCAGGTAAAGGCCTTTAGAAAGGTTTTCATTAACTCTTATATGATTTTCTCCTTTATGAAGCCTGGTTGAAGGTATGTTTGATGTATTTCTTCCCATTATGTCAAACAACTGCATTTCAACCATAGCATCGAAATCAAGTTCAATTGCAGCAGTAAATGTACCAGTATTAGGATTGGGGAACACGTTAAGTTGTACTGCATCCAAATCCGGTGTGAAAATGTTTGTAGGAACATCTTTAGGCTCAACATCAACAGATTCTCCGGCTATGTTGGCTGCAAACAACTCCTCCCATACAACTTCGCCCGGAAGGTTTTCGATTTCCATAAGGTCTGTAATGCCTTTAGGAAATGTTGTGTTGTCAAAGTTGTAAACCACACCGATAACTTCGTTCTCTTTTACAGAGTAAGCAAATTCAAAATTATCCTTCTTCATAAAATCAAAAACAAGTTGCTCTGGGTTGTCTGCAGATATACGGAATTGTAACGCCGAAAGCGTACCGTCGCTTTCCAGGCAGAATCTGTTGTTGTCCCTTACCAAATAAGCTGTTTGTGAATTAACTTCATCAAATTGCTTTGCCCCGCCTAATATCAAATCGTTTATGAATGCAACGTCTGATATATTAATTAAACCATCTTCATTGGCGTCAGCTAATGCAGCAATAAAGTCTTCATGTGGTTCTCCCATAATATAATTAACTATCCATACAATATCAAGAACATCTATTGATCCATCATTATTAACATCTCCTAAAAGAGGCTGTTCTACTGAATAAAAATACCTGGCTGTGATTGATGCTTCTACCCCGGGCATTGTATATACCTGTCCTGTTTCTTCCCATCCAAGAAGATCCGTATTATCTTCATACCAGCCTGCAATATGATAGTCTGCATTTGGATTTGCGTCAAGATAAACTGTTGTTCCCTCTTCATAATCGCCGGCACCGGAAGGGTTTCCGCCATCGACCGGGTCAGCATCGACTGTTAACATGTATGTGGGTTCTACTGTTTCTTCTTCAAAATTAGCAACCAGGGTAGTAGCTTCTCCAGGCATGGTATAATCAAAGTTTTCCTGTGTGCTAACTTCACCACCATCAACAGTCCAGTTTATAAAATTATAACCTGCACTTGTGTTAGCTTCTACCGGTACCGTGGCTCCTTCTTCATAATCACCGCCGCCGGTGGGGTTGCCGCCTGCTGCGGGATTGGCTTCTACAGTGAGTGTGTATAGCGGATCACCACCAACGTAATCAAAGTTTGCGGTTATTGTTCTGTCTTCATCCATTATTGCCCAAATAGCATCAGGATCAATAGCCGGATCCGGTGTGCCGGTTATTTCGACATTGTCTACCCTGGTGAATGTAGCATTTCTGCCAGATGCCACTGCTCTGAAGCCTATCTCAACTTCGTGGTAAAAAGCTGCAGCAGGTAAATTGATTTCTTTATCATTCCAGCCATCACCTTCATTGTCAGTATAAGATGCCAAATGTTCCCAGGATGAACCATCATAATACTCAACATATAACTCGTCCCAGTCTCTATTAGGACCACCACCGTCCGTAGGACGTTGAACATCAAAGGTCAAAGTAGCACTTTCATACCACTTCAGATCAATTGGCGGTGTTATAAGTCTTGCTGCATTACCCTGATTAGTACCATCGAATAATGCAGACCCTCCATCAATTACCCATGGATTGGATAGTCCGCCGGTATTTACATTTGTCCAGCAGGCTCCAGTTTCAGGATCAAGTACGTCATTTGCAAAATTTTCAGTAAAAGGTTCAGCCTCTACACAAGGATCAGCTTCATAAACATCTCCTGAAAAATGCGAAAATTCATAGTTAGCATTGGCAGATGGTGTTAAAGTTACTTCCGTGCCATAAGTATAATGTGCTTCATCAGGATCTACATCAACTGTACCTGCACCTCCGGGGTTTATGTTCACTGTAAGTTCAGGAAAATACTCTTCAAATGTAGCATGGATTGTATGCCCGTCGGATTGTATATTGGTAAAAGTATAAGAGTCAACGGCTCCTACACTGCTTCCGTCAACAACGACATCCAAAACCGTAAAACCATCATTGGGTTCCATAGTAAAGGTTCTGTCGTTACCTTCTATAACACTGACTGATCCTTCAGGTGTCATTGACCCTCCGGGGCCTGTAGAAGCTTCAATAGTATATATCTCTCCAACAGACTCTCCTTCTACAATATCAATATTGTCTATTACTATCTGGAACATATCTGAACAATCATGATGTCTGAAAGCAATATAAACATGATTTCCGGCAAGATCTTCACCCAAGCCAAGTTCAGCAGCTATATCAATATTTCTTTCAGCCCATTCGGCCGAGTTCAATGTTTCACTAAAAATTTCAGTAAAATCCTCATCAAGATTTGTTCCTGTTGTTGAAACCATAATCGAGTAATGCTCTGCGGGCCAGTCACCATCCTGAGCTTTAACCCAGTATGACATATCAAGATCATTTGATGTAATATCAAACCTAGGAGTAATCAACCAGTTGTCGGGGTATAATATATCACCACCTTGCCATGAAGCAGAAACAGCTGCCATATTTCCTTCATAAGGATCATTTCCTTCACCTCCTGCAAACCATGCGTGTCCGTCACCGTCAGCATCTATATTTTGCCAGCAGAATGGCGGCACACCTTCAGAAAAGTCCTGGTGATGATCCAGCATGAAGCTGCCACAATCGGTATGAGTGCTGGTTGATCTAAAGTTGGAATAATCACCTTCATTATAATCTTCGGTACCGGCACCTGCTATTGAGTATGCACGATAATTATAAAAAGTAGCATCATTAAGATCTGTATGCGAATAGCTCAAATCAGTACCGACATAAAGCACTTCTCCTCCACCGGGTAATTGGTCTCCCGCTGTATAAGTTGCACCGTCATCAGGGCTTCCGAAAGAATCACCATCCTCAACATAAGCCAGCAGAACTTCGTCATTATTGTCATTTAACTCCCATGACAGGTAAATTGAAGTTAATCCTGTTGAAACAGCTTCGAAATTTCTAGGTGGTACTATTCCGCCGGCAACTATATCGCCTTCATCGGCAGCTGCTTTAAAGTCTAACCTTCCAGAACCCAGCAGTCCAATATAATTAGGGTTTTCATCATCAATGTTTTCTACATTCTCAATCAACAGTTGCCATAATTCTTCATTAGTCATCAGTCCTTCCGTTATCGAAACAATAGCAGAAGCCACGCCTGAAACGTGCGGGCATGCCATTGAGGTTCCACTTATTGAGTTATAGCCATCACCTGTCCAGGTGCTATAGATATTGGATCCCGGGGCTGAGATATCGATCCAGTCTCCATAATTTGAAAAGTTTGATTTTACATCATTGACATCAGTTGAAGCCACAGCCATAGCTCCAAGTACATCGGGGTCATCATGGCCGTAATATGCGGGATACCAATCACCATCATCGTTATCGTTTCCTGCGGCAAAAATGGTTAAGCCGCCGTCTAAGGCAGTCCCTCCACCATTTTCGTTAAAATAGTCAATACCGTCTAAAGCTGATTGGTTGTAAACACCAGGATCTCCATATCCCCAACTGTTTTGGGAAATCATTGCGTCATTATCTGCAGCATAAACATTGGCCTCATAGTCACCTTGTTGTCCGAAAATATTTAAACTCATCAGCTTCACACCAGAGTCTGGGGTTCCATCACCTCCGGCAACACCGGCAACACCAATTCCATTATTAGTAACGGCGCCAACGGTACCACCAACATGGGTGCCATGATCTCCGGGATCAGTATTAGTGCCATCAGGCCCTATACCCGGCCATATATTTGCTTCCAGGTCCTCATGACCATATTCTATACCCTCATCAAGTACAGCAACAACAACATCTGGATTTCCGGTTGTAATCTCCCAGGCATCAGGTGCATTAATCAAAGGAAATGCATATTGCTGGCCATAATCGGGGTCGTCAGGATTTAGTTTTGGCTCTATATCATGTGACCAAGAACCAGGGTCGTTCCTCCTGCTAGATTTAGTTGAGCTGTTTTTATCTCTGCCCTCTTCATGTATTGGTTCTATCAGCCTTGTTTTATAAACGGGTTCAGCGTATTCTACCTGGTCTAATTGTTCAAATTGCTTAACAGCTTCAATAACGTCTGTTTTTGCATCAAAATGAATATCTCTAATCAAATGAAATCCCCAGGCCTGATGTCTTTCTTCATATTTTTTTACATTTCCCGGGTTAGCAACTTCATAAAGGTTATCAAATCCTCTTTCGTACTTATGCGCACCAATACTTTTATTTATATCATCCAAAGCCTTTACTCCTGTTTGCACATATCCATTCTTTCCGGCATGGATAAACCTTTTGTCCAGGCTTTTTTCAGCCCATGGCATAAGCTTGATACGAAGCACTCCTTTTTCATAAGAATCTTTCGATACTTTGTCGAGGTCAATTGGCGGGCGGCTCCCGCGCCTGACATTGTATTTTGCCTCCAATGCCCTGTGCTCATCCAAAGCTTTGGCTTGCTCCGGGGTTAATTTAATATTATTTTCAATAATTAATTCATCGTATTGTGAAGATTTTTCGTCAGAAAACGGTGCAAAAGCCAATACAACAAATGCACTAAAAAACAAGAACAGTAAACTAAAACGTGACATGTAAGATTTAATTTGGTTAATAATGATTTAATCTATAAATTTTATTAAAATTGAAAAAAATTGCAAAATCTTCGAACAAATGGAACAAATGTTAAGAACTTAGTCTGCCAAATTAGGGGTTTCCACCAGAGGCACTTTAAGTGTTTCACCGAGTTTTAGTTTGTCAGGTTATTGCTTTTACCTGAATTTGAAAGGTTTTGATTACTATTCCTTTCCTGCGGCATTTTCCAAAAATTAAATTTCTATTACCATGTATTAAACACTTAGTTGCATCTGTTAAACCTGTAATTGACCATTCGGTATAATATTCATTTTAATCACACCTGCTATAAATCTTTGTGTTTTTAATACAACCGCTATGGATCAGCTAAGCATAAATCTGCGGTTATTATTAAACATAACCAGGGGTTAATTTAACATACATATGCGTTTTAAATTGTTTATCAGTTTTTAGTATACCTGAATCTTGTGTGTCCTGACACCTTCTTCTGTTTGTACCTGCAAGAAGTAAATTCCTGTTTGCAGGTTATCTACAAATATTTCGGTATGTAGACCACCTATTGTTTTATCAAGGATCACCTGTCCACTTATGTCAATAATCCTGACCTGCTCCATATTTTTGTTCGACTCAACGGTCAGCTTGTTGCGAACAGGGTTGGGATATACCATCAATTCAAAACCTTCGTAAATTTCAATGGAAGTGTCATCAACCTCCAAGGCTATAGTTTCAAACACATCATCATCCATAACTTCTATTCTGCCGTCAGCTTCCTTATAGCCATCTGCTGAGACAATATAGCTGTATGTTCCCGGCTCAACATTTTCAAACACATAATCACCTTCAGTGTTTTCAATATTATTGAATGTTACCACAGCATTATTGATCTGGTCACCATCCTCATCCTCTATGACAAATGTCACAGTAAATGTTTCTGCCGGTATTTCAAGTACTATATTTCCCGGATAAGAGCCAGTAAATATATTTTGCGAGTTTATGTTTGTTAAAGAGACATTCTCTGCTAACAGCTCCCAAGCTCCTTCCTCACCGGGAGTTTCAAGTTCAAAGGACAACAGCATTCCCTGGTTACCTGAAAAATCCTCATTGGTCATTGAATAAGCCAGAACTCTAAAAACGTTTCCTTCAAGCACGTTGCTTGCTATTGAATGATTACCGGCACGTTCACTAAGCTCAGGTGAGTTTTCAACCAAAACAAACCCTTCCGGTAATTGAAAATCCATCTGAAAAGCAGTAAATGGATCTTCATTCTCAACATCTACTTCAATGGTAATAATCTCGCCGGGCTCAGCTGTTACATCACCTACTATAACAATATTGTTCTCAAAATCATTACTTTCTTCACTAAAGTGAGCAATCAATTGAGTGTCCTCTGCGGGCATTTCATAGGCAAAATCTTTTTCATAGCTCACGACTTGCTCATCATCAAGCCAATACATAAAAGCATAACCTTCATTAACACCGGTAGTTATGTTTACAATATCACCTTCAGGATATTCTCCTTCACCGGTAAATGTAGCTGCTTCTTCAGGTACAGCCGTAAGTGTCAATGCAAATGTTTCAACATCTTCTGCAAAATTTGCTTTAATGGTTACGTTATGGCCTGGCATTTCATAATCAAACACCGGGCTGTCACTTTCAAAGCTTCCATTTACTGTCCACTCAACAAAATTATACCCTTCATTTGCAGTTGCTTCCACGGTTGCCTCCTCACCTGTAAGGTATAGATCAATACCGTCAACAATAATAGCTGAGCCGGCATCAGAGTCATTTACTTCAACCGTAAGCTGAGCATAGATAGTAAATACTTCCTGGACAATTTCCAGCTGGTAATTATTCCCTGCTGTTAATGTGCCGGCTGTAATATCATAAACTCCAACATCTTCACCTGCCTCACGGGAAAGCTCGCCTGTGATCTCATCATCACCAACAAGGTCTTCTTCATCGAATGTATAGGTAATTTCAGTATCCGGTTCTTCAAAGACCTTATACTGATCTTCATCTGGTGTGATAACAAGAGTTTTGGCAGTGATAACTAAATTGTCTGAAATATAATTCAGGTTGTAATTATCATTAAGCTCAACTGTTCCCTGCAGTATTTCATATTCCCCTACATCTTCACCTTCCTCGCGCACCAGTTCACCTGCAAACTCATCATCAAAGACAAGTTCTCCTTCAGTGATCTGGAATGTCAAATCCGGATCATTTTCACTATATACTTTTGTTTTGGAATCGGCAGTAATCTCGACAGGCCTCTGAGTGATTGTCAGTGCACCTGTTTCAAAAGTTATTTCATAATTGTTTGATGTTAGTCCTGAAGGAGTAATGGTATAACTGCCCGTGTCTTCTCCCTCTTCCCGTTCAAACACAAGCACACCATCCAAATAATTATGGTCCTGGCCTGCTACAAACCCTTCATAGCTGACTGTAAAGAAAGGGTCATCATCTCCATAGACTTTTTCTGCATCATTTGCTGTAACGCTGAGAGGTATTTCAAAAATACTTGCTGTAGTTGTTTGATAGCCAATATTATAAACATCAGCGTCTTCACCGTTCAACTCAAGGCCGGTAACTGTAACAGTTATGTTTTCGTCAACATCGCTTTGGCTAAACTCTGCTGCTGCAGATGAATTATCCAATACTACGTCAGGGTATTCAGGATCAACATCTTCAAGGGTTCCCCAATTTTCAATAACGGCATCCCTGGTGCCGTCATAATCTTTATCAGAAGCTATGAGGCCATCAATGTTAAGTATTATCCTGTCGGAAACATCCATAATGCCGTTTTCGTATATGATATCATAGTTGCTTAATCCAACACCAACAGCATCGCTAATATAAATAATATGTTCACCTGCTTCAGCATCAGCAGGTTCACCATCACTTACAAGAGTGACGCTTGTAACTTCATCTGATCCAAAAGGTTCGGGGTTTACGACAAACTCTGTGCCGTCAAATTCAAACTCAACACCGTACTGCTTGACTATATCGTTTGCAGTGACTGTAAGAGAAGCATGTATAATATCAGCATATAATTCCGGTTGTGTCAAAACGTAATTGCCCGCATCATCACCGTTTATTAACATATTGGTTAGCACTGTAATATTTTCACCTACAGTAGCTTGTTCAAAGTTTCCCACAGTATGATTTTCCAATTCAACAAAATCTCCTTCTAAAACACCGTCAGGTTCGGCTCCTTCAATGACTGCTGCTGTGTTGCCATCATATACTTTGTCCTGAACCACAGCGTTGATCACCATAAGTTCTTTTGGCTCAACGCTAACAGACACCTGACCACTAACTGTATTATAATTATCTGTATCATTTGGAATAAAGGTAATGTCAGCATTATATGTTCCGGCTTCAGGTTCAACATCATGGTCATCAAATGTAAACTCACCATCAACGTCAGCCTCCCCACCCGTGAGAGTTGACACAGTGAGTTTTTCACCGTACTTTATTGGACTTGCCTCAGGCCATTGTGTGATCTCAGGTGTTGCCTTTTGCAAAGTGACTATACCATTTGTAATACCGGTAATGATATTTTCAAAGCTTATATGAGTGATCACGGCTTCATTCTCATCAAACTCAAGTTGATGAGTGCCTGCATTTATGGGCGTTTGCAGCTCTAAAGCAGCTACATTGCCATCATTTCCAACAAACTCTGCATTTGTATTACTATAACTTAAAACTCTTAAAGTGTTTTCGTTAATCATGCTTGCCTGTATAACATGATCCACTTCTCTGCCTGTAAGAACAACCGATTCCTCTTCGTAAACAAAGCCACCGGGCAATAATATATCAAACTGGAACGCAACAAAAGGATCAGCATTTTCTATTTCCACATATACATCAATGATTTCACCAACCGTCGCCTCAACGTCATGAATAATAAGAATATTTTCCGGTTCAGGTGGGTCATTCAAAGTAATAGTGCCGTTTTGTGAAGTAGAGGCAACATTTTCTCCGTCACTATCCGATAAAACCAAATTGTCAATATTAAAAACATAATCATTAGGGGTTACAGGTGTTTCAAGATTAAACCTTGCAATGACTCCATCATTACCTGTATAATGGGCTGTAGGGTTAGCATAGCTGACAATTCGCAAAACATTTTCAGCGATCAAATTTGCTCCAATTACATGCCCATCAATTCTATCCGGCTCCATGCTTGCGCCATCCTCCTGGTAAACAAAGCCTTCAGGCAAGACAACATCCAGCTGAAAAGCGGCAACGTTGTCAGCGTTCTCAAGATTAATTTCTACTTCTATAACAGAGCCTGTATAAGCACTTTGGTCCACAACGCTCATAGTATTATTCGCTCTTAACGGCAAATTCAGAAAAAAGAACAATACTATGATCAAAGTATTAATAATTTTATTCATAATCGTTTATTTAGTTTTTTCAGTTTTCTAATTCATTTCATAGTAAGCTTATTGGTTACATATAAAATGTTTATTTGGTTTTATACATTTAATATGTTTGTTATACTTTATGGCAGGCAATACCTGTAAAAACATTTATAACAAAGCAACCCTTTTATTTCAAAAAATGATTGCACCGGCCGGCATAATATGCCTTTGCAACCATAATCATAGTTGCAAAGGCACAAATAAATACCGTTTATTAATACTGAATAAGTACTTTTTGATCTTCAGTAAATATCAATTCATTGCTTTGGTAGTCAAAACCTTTGATACGTATTACATAGAAACCTTTGTCAAGCATGGATGCTCTGTCAATTTTAATTTCGTTATTGCCTTCTGTGCAAATCTTTTGAGTTTTTGGTAAAACTTCCCTGCCCATAACATCAAACATGCTTATTTCTGCTTTTATTTCCTTAGGCACTCTGATCGTGACAACAAACTCTCCTTTATTCGGGTTTGGATAAATACTAACATCAAAACCTAAAACATCCCATGGGTCAAGTCCTGTAACTGTTTTTGAAAACAGGTCAACCGCTCCGGAAGCTGTATTAGATGCATCAAGTTCACCCCATTGCATATTCACAGGTTCGTTTTCCAATGTCAACAATGACTCTGTATTTTCAGGCAAAGGAGTATTATTAGTGCTATACACTATAGCTCTAAGTTTATTATCATAGATTTTGTAGGATGATTTGTGCTCACTACTATTTAAAACAGGTTTAAGCTCAGCAGCGTTTTCAGCTTCAATTTCAAACAATATAGCTGCAACAGTACCATCACTTTCAAAGCCTATTTGTTTATCTGTAATGCTTATGAATGCGGGTTCTGAATTTATATGGTCGTCTGCTCTGTCATAACCCATTATAATATTAACCAATGCTGTTAAGTCGCTGGTAGTAATTTCACCCTCGGGGTCTGTAAGATCACCGGCAGGATGATACTCGCCGTCAAGTATCAGATTGACCATAAGCACAACATCTAACACGTTTACAATGCCATCACCATTAATATCTCCCGGCAGAAATTCTTCTGATTCTTCAACAAAAGCTTGTAGGTTAAAATCACCATCTACGTATTGTGACAAGTTCTCCCATTCACCTTCTTCACCGATTTTTACTTTATTCCCTTTACCATCATGATTAGTTACTGCATCCAGACCAGCCGTGAAGACGCCTTCACCAGGATCATCAACTAGATAACCAAACCATAATTCCTGCGATGCATCAATTTGATATGGAGTATCCAATTCAACTTCAACCCAGCTTTCTTCACTACCATCAAATGCCTGACTATACACCTCTGAAAGGTTTGATTCATCAGCCCCTTGCCAGATTATCATCTCCAACGAACTTGGCAGGTGGTTAATAAACATTCTCATTTTAGTAATTTTCATTTCATCATAATCTTCAATATCTTCAGGTTCCCATCTTGAAGCTACATAAAACACTCCACCATCTTCCAATCCAACAGCATTAGCATTCACCCCATCATCCCAATGAATCCAATCAGAGAAAGACTCATATTCTTGTACGGTAATATAATCACCTTTAGTTTCCGTGTGTTCACCATCATTAACAGTAAGGCTTACAGTTTTACTTCCGTAAGAATCATATGTAATATCATGAGGCCCTTGTCCTGTGGCAGTAGCCGGATTTGCGCCATCGCCAAAGTCCCAGCTCCAGCTTGTGATGTCTCCTCCACCGGAAGCATCGGTAAATGTAACGGTTTCGCCGATGTCAACGATTGTGGGGTTGACTGTGAAATCAGCATAGATGCCGGCAGGGGCGCCTGTAACCTCTATGTTATCAACATTCCAATAATACCCCCAGGTGCCGGTATAGTTCCACTTAAACTGAACAGCCTGTTCACCGGCAACTTCATCAATTACCTGGCTATATGTTGCAGGATTATCAGTAGTGTTGCCTCCCCAGTCTTCAACCTGATTCCAGGTTTCACCTCCATCAATTGAATAAGACAGACTTGCAGATTCTGACTGATAATCCCTATAATAATGTGTAAAAGATATTTCTATATCAATATAATTTGATAAATCTAGCAAAGGTGTTACCAAGTCAGAATTTTGGCTGTTTCCAGAGCCATAACTATCACTATCAAGATATGCATAATTGCCGGTAGTGCCGTCAAGATGCCCGGGATCACCAATTTGCCATACCTGGTCATTTCCTTGGTGGTCAACAATTTCCCAGCAAACAGGAAGCTCACTTGAAGCATCAAAGTTTTCAGCAAATGGTAAAGTCATTCCGCTACAATCAATGAAGTTAGCTGTTATGGTTTTATTTTCATCCATAACCAAATTTGTTGAAGCATATACACCTGACAAATCGCCCGACCATTCATCAAAATGCCAGAGATCATCGGGAATAGCTTCAAGGCTTACTGTAGAGTTTTCTGCCAATTCAATTGGTTCGTTATACTCTGATCCATCTATCTGAACTGTTCCGCTTCCATTAATATTTACAGTAAGTGTAACAATGTCATTTACAGTTATATAGTTTTCTCTGACACGTTCATACTCACCATCAACAAGGAGGCTAACTGTTTTTTGCCCCGGCGTATTGTAAGTAACTGTATGTGGCCCTTCACCTGTTGCGGTGGCTGGTTCAGCACCATCACCGAATTCCCACTCCCATGTTTCAAACTCACCATCATCCGGATCTGATGTATCTGTAAATATAACCGATTCTCCAATTAGAATCTCTGTAGGTTCGGCTGTAAAGTTGGCATAAGCACCGGCTACTATTACATCCAAATCAACTATATAAGGAACTTTATTGTACGCAGTAACAGCTATTGTAACCTCATCGCCTACTTCTATACCTTCACTAATAGGTATATAAATAATACCACCATCTTCTTTAGCCGTACTAATTATTTCACCTTCTTTTGTAAGAGCAGCAAAAGCGTCATCTGTATCAACAGTAATTTCAAAATAATCAGGGCCGTACATAATATCAGGGTCATGATTGACTGTTATATTGGTAGCATTATCGGTTCGTACTTTCACTGACGGATCACCAAAGATCGTCCATGTCTCAGCGGTCCTGTGTCCATAAGTGTCATTATTTTTATCAAGCATATCAAACATGCCGTTTACAGATATCCCACCGAAACTTCTTTTAATATTATTTTCAAACATCTGTGTTAATATCCTGTTAAATTCATCCTGAGCATCCATAGGTGGGTGCCATGGCTGATTTATCGTTGATCCAAAATGAGCAACAGCCCCGGTTGGTTCTCCATTATGTGTGGCTCTTAACCAGGTTTCGGCAAAACATGTCTGCCCTTGAAACTGGCCTACAATACAAGCCACAGACCATACAAATGGCAACTTACGAACATTTGTAAGCGCATTTACATCATTAATATGATAGCCACCAACACTCCATGAGTCCCAGTTACCATGATTACAGAAGTTTATTACACTTACACCCGAATTAATGCGGTCTGAAATATGTGCAGAAGTAGTATTATAATCAACATAATCACTCCCTCCGTCATACTCACGGTAAACTTCAACATAATTATAGTTTAACAGCCTGTCTCGAATATTTTCCATATGCTCATCATCGGCTTCTCCACCATCATGACCATTTCCACTACCTTCATCCCGGGCAAGGCCAAGTCCATGATTTAACCAGTTATCCTCAAAACTATATGCTTGTTCATATTCAAGTGTTCTTTGCACTTGTGTTTCGACATGAGCTATGCTCTCAGCAGAAAATCTACCAATAAAAATTTCCTGATAACGGTCATCGCCTTCCAAAAAGCCATAATAATTGTCAGAATATCCCTCAATAACAGATGTTCCGCTTGCCGGAACAGGCGGAATATGCTGAGCATCGCCAACGAAAAGAACATATATCAAGTCATTGGAAGGGTCGTTATAATAACTTTCAATATAATTATTAATGTCTTGCCATGTTGTTCCGGTAGTTGATGTACCCACCATCTCAACACCAAGGCCTATAGTTGTTTTCCACTCCACAAATGGACTCATAGCATCCAAATATTCATCGTGAGCAATAATAAGCATGTCACCATCTTCTTCCAATGGTGTATAACGGTATAGACTTTCATAGTTAATAAACTGACTTCCGTAAATGCTGTGGAACTCTCTGTTAATAGAACCCAGTTCACGCTTTCTTTCAAAAACATTTACTCCTTTCTCTCCACTGGATGTTATTCTTAAAGTTATTTCAGTGTAAACTCTTAATGTTCTTGTAGTAGGATTATATTGAAACGGGTAAATATCAACAGCTGTGCCTCTAAAATCTCTTAGAATATAAGGGTCATTCAAATGCGCTAATTCCCCGGGATAAAATGCATCTGTTTGATACCAGTCTCCATATACATATGGAATATCCTCAGGGTTTTGATTACGCAAAAAGTGCCCTTTAGAAGGTGCTAAATCAATATTTTTAAAATCCTCATATCTGGAGGATAAAACTTCTACCTCCATTTTGTCATGATCAGGAATTATAATTGACCTGACAACTTTTGGCAAATTCGGTGCGCCTTTTTCAATTATTTGATCAGCATTTGGAGCCTGTAATATTGACTCCACACCTTTGGGTGTATTTACTTCGGTAAAATCGAACTCATCAATAGAAATTGATATTACAGTTTCATTCGATCTGCTTGACTCAAGTACAACCTCATTTTGAGCAAAAACACCAACTGTGCCAGAAATGAAAACTACTAATAGGTTAAGTAACAGTTTTTTCATAATTGTCATTTATTTGGTAATTGAACTTTATAATTATTTTCTTATTTAATGCATGAATACAGGTATAGCAGCCAAAAAAACTTTTGGTGCTTCCATTATAAACAGTTGTTTCTGAAGCAAGTCCGATATTAAAATGCTTTTAATTTCTGTAGTCCTTTAAAATCAAAATTGGTCTTGTATGGGTATACCTAAAACTCAGGGGTGGTATTTAATTATTTTGATTTTTTTTACCGGGTATTTTAAAAGCAAAGTTGTAGTAAATGAGTTAAAAAACATAACGTAAGTGTATTGGTTATTTGGTTTTTGTTAAAAATTTTTCATCATTCAACATGCAAACATAGTAAAACTTCTGCAAACATTTTCCGTTTTTTACTTAAAACTTATATTCACAAACCTGTTTTTCTTTTAAATGGCACGGCCGGCAAGCTTAACGAGAGCAATAAAAGTTTTTATCATAAAACAACGTTTATTAAAAAACAAGCCATGTTTTAAATTATTTTATAATTTAGCAAAAACAACTTTCTATGAGTAAAATAGATGCCAGGTTACTAATTATCGACGACGACGAAGATGTTTTGCTTGCGGGCAAGCTATTTCTAAAACAACACTTCAAGTCGGTTCATACTGAGCAGGATCCCAATAAAATACCTTTAATGCTCAAAAACGAAAATTATGATGTTATTCTGCTTGACATGAACTTTTCACGCGATGCAACCAGCGGCAAAGAAGGGTTTTACTGGCTTAATAAGATCTTAGAGTTTGATCC
>SLSZ01000117.1 GCA_007130125.1 Bacteroidales bacterium | reverse complement strand
TTTATACCATTCCGGCAAAACCCATAAAGGCCAAAGCCATAATCCCTGCAACAACTAATGCAGCGGGAGCGCCCCTCATACCTTTTGGTACGTCAACCAATTCGAGTTGTTCACGAATGCCTGCAAACAAGACAATAGCAAGCCCAAAACCTATTGCATGGGAAATAGCGAATACAACCCCTTGTAAAAGGTGAAATTCGTTTTGCACAGTAAGAATAGCTACACCAAGGATCGCACAGTTGGTGGTCATCAGCGGCAGAAAAATACCGAGTGCCTGGTAAAGTGCCGGACTAACTTTTTTAAGAATAATCTCAACCATTTGTACAAACGACGCTATTATCAATATATATGAGATCGTTTGTAAATAAGTAATATCAAGTGGTATAAGAATGAAATTATAAATAAGGTATGTTACTATGGTTGCCATGGTCATAACAAACATAACTGCCCCCGACATCCCAACAGAAGTTGACACCTTGGCTGACACGCCCATATAAGGGCATATACCCAGGAACTGAGCAAGTACGATATTATTTACAAATATGGCTCCAATTATAATAAGTATATATTCCATAACTCTGTTATTTTTTTATTATCTTTCACCTATTAATTTAAGAAATATAGCCGTTAAATAGCCTAATCCTATAAAAGCTCCCGGAGCTAGCACAAACACCAGCATTCCGTCGCCTTCAATAAACGAATAGCCGAATAAAGAATAGCTACCCAAAATTTCCCTTAAACCTCCCAAGGCTGTCAATGCCAATGTAAAACCTATTCCCATAGCCAATCCATCAGTTACTGCACTGAAAGTATCGTTTTTGCTGGCAAATGCTTCCGAGCGGCCTAGTACGAGGCAGTTAACCACAATCAATGGTATAAACAGCCCCAGGGCATCAAAAAGGTCAGGCAGAAAAGCTTCCATGGTCAATTGAACTATAGTCACAAAGGAAGCTATCACAACAATGAATGAGGGTATTCTTACCTTGTTTGGAATAAAGTTTTTAATCAGTGATACAACAAGGTTAGACATAAACAGCACAAACAGAGTGGCTAAACCCATTCCAAAACCGTTATATGCCGAAGTGGTTACCCCAAGCACAGGACATAACCCAAGTAAAAGCACAAATACCGGGTTGTCAGTTATAATACCTTTTTTAATAATTTTGATCTTATTCATATACCGGATTAATTTTATATTGCTAATACTTTATTATCTAAAGCAAATTATAATTTAATAAACTATTTACTCTTCCAGCTTAAAATGACTTTCATCAATATTCTCTGTCAATGTAACATATGCCCGGTTAATGGCATCACAGTAAGCTCTTGCGGTAATTGTAGCAGCAGTAATGCCATCCACATCTCCCTGGTCTTGCTTAAGCTTCAATGATTTTTCCGAAGGATCAAAATCTTTAAACTGATCACTCCAGTCGGATTTATCCTTTTCTATCTTATCTCCCAGGCCTGGTGTTTCAGCATGTTCAAGATGCACAACGTCATATATAGTACCATCGGGATAGAACCCAACCATAGCAGAGATATATCCACTAAAACCGGTGTTAGTGTATGTTTGAACAGCTATACCAACAAGTTCACCGTTTTTATAGGCCAGGTTAAATTCAAGTGAGTCGCGGCCTTCCGGGGGTAAGAAGTTTTTGCTTTTTAGTTGGTCAAATTCGGGCACTACAAAGCTAATCGCAGCTTGTTTGCGCTCATATCGGCCTCTTTCAATAGGCCCTTTGGTAACATTATATACCATTGACAACGTAAAAGCAGCCACTCCTGCAACAATAAGCAGTGTTGATACCATATTAGCAAAGGTGGATTCTCTCTTAGCCATTTTTTACCTCCTCTCCAAATCTCTTAGGTTTAAAAGCTCTGTCAATTATAGGAACAAAAGCGTTCATTATCAATATTGCAAATGATACCCCTTCCGGATATGCTCCAAAAACTCTTATAACAACTGTCAGCACTCCACATCCTATACCAAATATCAGCATTCCTTTTGGGGTCATCGGGCTGGTAACCATGTCGGTAGCCATATATATTGCTCCAAGCATAAGGCCACCAGTAATGAGATGAAATACAGGGTCAACATATATATCGGGATTTACCCACCACAAAATGCCGGTAAAAATAAACACGGACCCGATGTACGAAACTGGAATATGCCAGGTGATAATCTTTCGAACCAGCATGTATAAGCCTCCAAGTATCAATGCAATAGCAGAGATCTCACCCAATGAGCCACCCATATTTCCAATAAAAAGATCCATATATTCGGGCACTTTGGGCAACAGTTCTGAAACCTTCTCCCCTCTTCCTACGCCATCTTTTACCACTGCCAGTGCAGTAGGCCCTGTAACAACATCTGTAAGCTGGGTATTTAAAGGAATTGGTTTAGGCCATGTAGTCATTTGAACAGGAAAAGAGATCATCATAAAAACCCTTCCAACCAATGCCGGGTTAAAAGGATTTTTGCCTAACCCGCCAAAAGTCATCTTACCCATGCCTATAGCAACAAATGAACCTACAACAACTATCCACAAAGGTAAGTTTGAAGGAACATTAAAAGCCAGCAATACACCTGTAATTATAGCCGAACCGTCACATATAGTAACAGGCCCTTTTATCAGGTATTTTTGAATCAAAAACTCAAAAACCACACACGATACTACTGCCGTCAGAGTTACTATGATCGCTCCTAATCCAAAAAAGTAAAAAGAGACAAGCATAGCAGGAACCAATGAAATTAGCACGCCATACATAATCTTTCTGACTGATTCATCGGCATGTACATGAGGTGATCCTGAAACCGTCAATAAACTCATATTATTCAGCTTTAACCTATTAAATTATCGGATTTATTAATTTGTTTAAACAATAACCTTTTCAATCTAACATTAACATCATTCTCTTTTAAAAACCCCACTCACAACTCACATTTCACCTATTACTTATCACTCCTCTCCCTGATCATCTTACCCACATTGGATTTACCAACTCTAATGGAGTCCAGCAAAGGCCTTCCCGACGGACAAACAAAATGACATGAACCACATTCCATACAATCCATAATCATATTTTCTTCACAATCTTCAAATCTTTGTTTATCCACCAGTAATGCCAAAAAGAATGGTTCGAGTGCCATCGGGCAAGTATTAACACACTTTCCGCATCTGATACAGGTTATTTCGGGAACTCTTCCGGATTGTTTTTTGGAAAAAACCAATATTCCGCTGGTACCTTTTGTAACAGGTACGTCAAGATCATTAAGAGCTTTGCCCATCATAGGGCCTCCACTGATAACCTTACCCGGGTTATCAGGCAAGCCTCCCGCTACTTCAATAAGAGCAGCAACAGGCGAGCCTATCCTAACCATCAAGTTACATGGTTTTTCAATATTTGAACCTGTAACTGTAATAATTCTTTCAATAAGAGGTTTATTTTTTTGAACAGCTTCATACACGGCAAAAGCAGTTCCAACATTATGAACAACACACCCCACTTCAATTGGAAGCTTGCCGGATGGCACCTCCCTGTTTATCAATGCTTTAATTAACTGCTTCTCGGCGCCTTGTGGATATTTAATTTTTAAAGGTTCAACAGAAATGCCTTTATATTCTTGTGCCAACTTGCCAATATATTCAATGGCATCCGGTTTGTTGTTTTCAATACCTATGATAGCTTTATCAACGCCCAGAGCTTTCATCTGAATAGTTATCCCAACCATAAGCTCTTCACCTTTTTCAAGCATTAAACGGTGGTCGGCAGTAAGATATGGTTCACATTCAACACCATTGATCAAAAAATATTCTGCTTTTTTACCTTTGGGCACCATTAGTTTGACATGAGATGGAAACGCCGCACCACCCATGCCTACAATACCCATTTCATTAATTTTTTTTACAATATCTTCCCGGCTCAGATTACATTCTTTAATAAGATTGTCAGATGTATCAATGGAGCCATCCCATTCATCCTCTTCAGTTTTAATGATGATAGCTTTTTTGCGATATCCACTAGTGTCAATTACATCATCAATCTTAGTAACTGTACCGGTAACTGAAGAATGAATATTTGCTGAAATGAATGCTTCTCCTTTGGCAATTAGCTGACCGGTTTTAACTTTATCACCTTTTTTGACAACAGGATTAGCCGGCACTCCAAGATGTTGCGCTAATGGTATTGAAACCGATTCCGGCACCGGCAGAATTTCTACCGGCTGCTTTTCTGAGAATTTATTTTCAGGTGGGTGAACACCTCCTAGTTTAAATGTTTTCAAAACTCTCGCAATTTTTTAAATGTTTAACAAAAAACAAATTTTTATGCTTCTTTAGAATCTTCTTCTTTCTTTTCTTTAACTTTCCTGGGTGGAAGGTTGACTTCATGAATGGCTCCTGTGGGGCATACCGGCGGACACTTACGACACAATGTGCATTTATTAAAGTCGATGTATGCCAGATTGTCTTCCAGGGTAATTGCATCAAATTTGCACTCCTTAACACACTTACCACAACCAATGCAAGCCACCTTACAGTTTTTTCGTGCGACGCCACCTTTTTCTTTATTGATACAGGAAACAAAAATACGTCTGCTCTTTTTCCCTTTTTTACGGAGTTCTATAATATCTCTTGGACAGGCTTTTACACAAGCGCCACAGGCAACACAATTTTCTTCAATAATAACAGGCAAGCCGGTATCTTTATCCATATACATTGCATCAAAAGCACAAGATACGACACAATCCCCCTCACCCAGGCATCCATAAGGACAACCGCTTCGTCCGGCATATAAACTATGGGCAAAAGCACAGGTATTAAGGCCCTCAAACCTGGTTTTTGGCGGGGCTGCTTCTAAGCTGCCTGAACAACGAACCACAGCAACCATAGGCTCTTGCTCCTCAGCTTCCAAACCAAGGGCATCAGCTATTTCTTTCATGGTTTCTGAACCTCCCGGCGGGCAATTAAAACCATCCAAACTGCCGGCTTTAACAATTTCTTCAGCAAAATTGCGACATCCCGCATATCCACAACCACCACAATTTGCGCCGGGCAACCTCTCTTCAACCGTATCAATACGGGGGTCCTCAATTACTTTAAAACGCTGTGCAACAATATACAAAACTATGGCCATAAGTGTACCCAAACCACCTATGGATAATACCGAGTAAAGAACTATTTCATTCACGTTGCTTGGTTTTATTATTTATAATCAAAACTATTCTTTAAAAAAACAAATCTGCTTTTAAATCGCAAAAATATAAACTTAATCTTTAATGCAATGATATATCCAAAAAAAAACATCATCCTTTCAACACGCTAATCTACAGACTGTTAAAAGCAAACACAATAAAAAAATAACACGTATCATATTGAATTTCAGTTATTTAAAAAATTATCAAGATTTTTGTATTTTTTTCAAGAGTAGAAGTAATGTCTTCAACGATCCTTACTCTACATATACCGATTACCACTAAACAACTGCACAACTCAACAACTAAACGACTCAACGACTAAACGGTTCCCTAAAAACCTACTCCTTAATGTAAAAATTAAACGTTTTTCTTAATTTCTCTCGTTTAATATAAACCAAAAGGTAATATGGCACCATAAGTAAAACTGCTACAAGTGCAGATAATGGTTCATTTCCTGTGATGGCCAGCATTATTACCAGGGCAAGCACAAGAATAACCAGCGGTATCAAATATCCTAACAACAGTGCCTTATATCCAAGGGCTTGTTTAAGTGTTACAATAACTTTTTGTCCAACTTCATAATTTTCTGTATTAGGAGTTTCAATTTCAATGATCTTATCTTTGACATCCTGCAGGCCACAATAAGACTTTGACTTGCAATCGCCACAAGCCGTACGGGTTTTAACACGTACCAAAACTTTATTGTTTTGCACATCTTCAACAACCCCGGGATGCTCAATATTTTTAAGCCTTTTTTCCATAAAATCGACGCAAAGTTAAAAAAAAGCCGGCTATCGCCGGCTAAAATGTTAATTTTTACCAAATATAAGTAATTCTTACTTTCGATAAAGGCAAGCAAAGGATTTTTTGCTTTTCTTAATTAGCTTAAATTACCTTATAATCAAAGCTAAATTATTACTATTTTTCCATATGCACTTTCCATTCATCATCAACCTTTATCAAATCTATTACCTCAATTTCTTCAGAGCCAACAATGTTGTAAGTGCATTGAGCCTTATCTCCTTCAACATTGCATTCAATATTTTCATGCTTGTCTCCTGCAGGCTCCTCCCCTTCACTCATAGAAGCCATTATCGATAATAATTGTGCTGTCTCCGGAGTGCAATATTTTGCAGCTTCTTCATATTTGTGATTTGATAAATGAGTTAAATACTTGTCAGTGACATTTTCCGGAGTGTTCGCAGGCTCACATCCAGTAAGAAGAAATGCAATAATAAACAAAGCGACTAAAGGCATTAAAGCTTTTTTCATATATATTAAGTTTAAATTAAAAAATAGAAATTATTTAAGATATAGTTTTATCAAAATTTAGTTACAGTCCTTTGCATTGACAATTAACATTACTCAAAAATAAAAATATTATTTATATTTCAGCAAATTATGAAAAAATAAAAGCACGATTGTTAATAAAAACATAATGCTTTACGATAAAAACCAAAAAAATACGTTTTTTTAAAAGAGCTATGTTTATATTTTTTGAATCATTGTAATAATGCTGAAAATAACAATATAATAGTTTTGAATTATTCATGTTAAATTACGATATTTGCAAAATATTTCAGCTTAATGCTTATATGAGAGGCTCAATGTCTAAAAATCTTTTTATTTAGGGAGAACTGTCTGCGACAGTATGGTTTTGAAAGAAAGGTGGAGTATAATCGGTAGACGGTAATTGATGAAATATAGCCTAGAATCGGGAATTGATTTTTAAGCGTTTAAGAAAAAACAATTATCAGTAAGAGTTTTAAAACGGAACATCTAATAAATACCAAATTAAATTAAATGAAAGAAAAAGATAAAAAAGAAAAAAGTTTTTTCAATAAGCTCCATGATAAATACAGGCTGGTATTAATGAATGATGACACCTTTGAAGAGAAGCTTTCTTTTCGCCTTACACGCTTAAACGTATTTGTTTTCTTTGGCACATTCAGTATTTTTTTGGTAATAGCTACAACATACCTGATAGCTTTCACACCTTTGCGCGAATATATACCGGGTTATGCTGATTTTAATACGAGAAAGGTCTTACATGAACTAATGCTAAAGACTGACTCCCTGGAAACAGAACTTAATCGCAAAGAACTGTATATTTATAACATACGAAATATTGTTGAGGGGCGTGATCTGGTTGCTGAGATGCCCGATAGTATAGAGAATAAAACAGATTTTGAAATTGAGGAGTTGCCACGCTCAAGGGAAGACTCTATTTTAAGAGCTGAAATAGAAAGTCAAACGCAATACATACAATGGAGTCCTGAGGAAGTAACTTCTTCAGGTGAAGGTTTGGCATTTTTGTTTCCTCCAATTGAAGGTATCATAACAAATTATTTCAACCCGGCTGAAAATCATTATGGAATTGATATTGTAGCCGATCAAAACGAAGCCATAAAAGCTACGCTTGACGGCACGGTTATTTTTTCAAGCTGGACCCTTGAAACAGGTTATACCATAGGAATCCAGCATGCAAATAATCTTGTATCAATATATAAACACAACAGCGCCCTTCTAAAGAATGAAGGCAGCCCGGTAAAAGCCGGAGAAGCTATTGCTATTATCGGCGAAACAGGTTTTCTGTCAACAGGGACCCACCTGCATTTCGAACTATGGCTTAATGGTAGGCCGGTTAACCCACTTGAGTACATTGCATTCTAATTAAACATTACTATTTTTGCACTCTTTTTAATAACATTTTTAAACTTTGGTTTAGGTTGAAGAAAAATATCGCCATTTTGGGTTCAACAGGTTCAATAGGCTCCCAGGCCATTGAAGTCATTCGAAGCAACCCTGAACTTTTCAGTATTGAAGTCCTGTCTGCGCAAAATAATTACAAAAAGTTAATAGAGCAGGCGGGTGAATTCCAGCCTAATGTTGTCGTTATAGGCAATGAGAAGCATTACAAAAAGGTAAAAAGTGAGCTGGGAAATACTGATATCAAAATTTTTTCCGGCGAAGATGCGCTTTCTCAAATAGTTGAATTTGATAACATTGACCTGGTATTGACAGCAATGGTGGGGTTTTCAGGGTTGAAACCTACATTAAATGCAATAGCTCATGGTAAGAATATTGCTCTGGCAAATAAAGAAACATTGGTTGTTGCAGGCGATTTGATCACTAAGCTTGCACGCGAAAAAGGAGTTAACATATATCCCGTTGATTCAGAGCATTCTGCTATTTTCCAGTGTATTGCAGGCGAATTTGATAACCCTATTGAATGCATTTACCTAACTGCCAGTGGAGGGCCATTCAGAGGTAAAAACAAAAAATCCCTTGCGAACGCCACCAAGGAAGCAGCTCTTAAACACCCGAACTGGGATATGGGAAGTAAAATAACCGTCGACTCCGCATCGATGATGAATAAAGGACTGGAAGTGATAGAAGCAAAATGGCTGTTTGCTTTAAAACCACAGCAAATTAAAGTTATTGTACATCCGCAATCAATAATCCATTCTATAGTCCAATTTCAGGACGGATCAATGAAAGCTCAAATGGGCTTGCCAGATATGAAATTACCTATACAATATGCACTTACATACCCTAAAAGAATAAAATCCAGCTTCCCAAGATTTAATTTTGCTGATTATCCCGAATTAACTTTTGAAAAGCCCGATACCGAAACATTTAAAAACCTGGAACTGGCTTATAAAGCTATGGAAAAAGGAGGTAACATACCATGTGCTTTAAATGCCGCAAATGAAATTGCTGTTTCGGCTTTTTTAGATGACAATATAAACTTTTTACAAATATCAGACGTTATTGAGTATTGTATAGAAAACACAAAACTTATTACGCAACCGTTATATGAAGATTATCATAAGACTGACAATGAAACAAGACAGTTTGCAAATGAATATATTAATAAATTAAAATAATAACGAATAATGGAAATTTTAATAAAGGCAGCACAGTTTTTTCTGAGTTTATCGATTTTGGTCATAGTACATGAATTTGGGCATTTTTTAGCTGCTAAATGGTTTAACGCAAGAGTTGAAAAGTTTTACCTGTTTTTCAATCCATGGTTTTCAATTTTTAAATTTAAGAAGGGTGAAACTACATATGGTATGGGATGGTTGCCCCTGGGCGGATACGTTAAAATATCTGGCATGATAGATGAGTCAATGGACAAAGATCAAATGAAAAAGCCTCCGCAACCTCATGAGTTCAGGTCGAAGCCAGCATGGCAACGGCTAATTATCATGGTAGCCGGTGTGGTATTTAATTTGATCCTGGCCGTTATAATTTATATAGGAATGCTTTCTATTACAGGAGAACGTTATTTGCCTGCAGAAAACGTCAAATATGGTATAGTTGCTGACACCCTCGCACAGGAGATAGGCCTGGAAACCGGCGATAAGATCATTGCTATAAATAATAAAGAAGTGAATGACTTCATGGACATACCTGTTAAGTTTACAAGAGGTGAAGCTGAAAATGTGACTGTAAAAAGAAACAGTGATCAAGTAACTTTGGAAGTGCCGGGAGATTTTTATGGAAAACTAATTTCTGCAAGGGGTGCCGGATTCATACATATCAGATTCCCATTTATAATAAATAGACTTCAGGATGGTAGTGCCGCACAAAAAGCAGGAATAAAAGAAAACGATCATATTTTAGGTATCAATGACAAAGAAACATGGTCTTTTCACGAATTCCGTAAAGAGGTAGATAAATATAAAGGCAAAGAAACAACACTATTGGTCTCAAGGGATGATACCATAAAAGAAATATCCATGAAGATTCCGGAAGATGGCATCCTGGGGGTGTATCCAAAATCGGAAGCTGAATTGCTCGAATTTGAAGATATCAATTACTCGTTCCTGGCAGCTATTCCTGCCGGTGCTGCAAAAGCTTATAACACCACGGTATCTTACATTAAAGACTTTGCACTGCTCTTCCGCCCCGAAGTAAAAGCTAGCGAGAGCCTGGGAGGATTCATAACTATCGGGGGTATTTTTTCACCAACATGGAACTGGCAACACTTTTGGACTATAACAGCATTCCTTTCGGTAATACTTGCTATTATGAACCTGCTGCCTATACCGGCACTGGATGGCGGCCACGTAATGTTCCTGCTATATGAAATAATTGCAGGCCGTAAACCAGGTGATAAATTTATGGAATATGCACAAATGATCGGCATGATACTCCTACTATCATTACTGCTTTATGTTAACTTTAATGACGTAATGCGTTTGTTTAACTAAAAGTTGATCTTTTGTTAAATTACACCGGTTTTATAACAACAACTGATCAAACATACCGGGCAACAATAATTTCATTCGCATTGAAAATAGTTTTATAATTATTTTTACATAAATTTGTAAACAATCTATTAATATTATTTATTTTTGAATAAGCAAAACAATTTAAAAGCTGTAATTAGGTTTTAAATATCAAACCCTGTATATACCAAAAACAATAATGTTATGCAAAGGACAACATCTAAACTAATAGGGATATTACTGTTTCTTTTTACTTTATCATCATTTAATATTCATGGTCAAAGTCTTTTTACCGGACGAATTACTTATGAAATCAGTTATCCGGGTAGTATGTTAGACCTTGCAACCCTGGAACAGCTTCCCAGTGAGGCCGATATAACAGCCAAAAGAGAAAGGGTGCGAACCGAAATGGATGCGGGCGAGCTATACCAGATAAAGATATCTGACAGCGATGAAATGTCTGTTGCAACCGTACTGGAAGTACTCAGGGAAAAATACGTAATTCACAAAACCCCAGAAGACATCAGGCAGAACCTCGAAGAATTGCCAGACCCCCAAATTAATTTTACCAACGAAACAAAAGAGATCCTGGGTTATACTTGTAAAAAAGCTGAAGCAGTCTATTATGACCAACACGGCGACCCTGTGACCTCAGATATTTATTATACCGAAGAAATTCCGGGAGGACCTTTTAACTTTGATATGCCTTATAATGAAATCCCCGGGCTCATGTTGGAATATGAGATCAGGGTAGGAAACCTTAATATGCGTTATGAAGCAACTTCTATCAAAAGCAGATGGGGGTTGTTCATAAGCAATCGTAATTTCAGAGTGCCCCGCGATGCAAAAGAAATTACTTATGAGGAGCTAAGAGAAAAGCTGCAATAACAGCAGTAATAATTTTCTCAGGCGGAAAGCACTCATAACCCAATACAATTCATTAAAGAGCTTTATAACTATAAACACCTTTGTGCAAATACTCCTGCCATTTTTATTGCTTTACAAATAATATTACCAAAACAAAAGTGTTTCTATTAAAGACCTGACAAATTAACTGGAAGGTATCATTCAACTTTTACAATAGTTTTTATAATTTTGCCAAGAATAAAACAAACAACACTGAATGCAAAATAAAGGTAACAAATTCAAAAAGAACGCTTTTAAGAAAAAAGGTAAAAAGAAGAATGACCTTGAAGGCAATGAGTTTGAACTCAGGAATTTTTCGGAATTCTTTAAAAGTGGAAAGCTGACTAAAACTGCAGGCCTGTTTTTAATACTCCTCTCATTTTACCTGGTATTGGCTTTTTCTTCCTACCTTTTCTCATGGAAAGCCGAAGACGATATTCTTAATAACAGGGCATTCAATTGGGAGTTAATCTTTGACAAAACCATAGAGGTCGACAACCTGATGGGCAGGCTCGGTGCTATTACTTCTTACCTCTTTATCAAAAAGTGGTTTGGAATACCATCCTTTTTATTTGCTTTTGTCAGTTTTCTTTTTGGTGTTAAATTACTTTTCAGAAAATCGCTACTCCCTTTGTGGACATCAGTAAAATATTCCTTATTTGCTTTGATTTGGTTTTCCGTTACTTTTGGCTTTCTCTTCAGAAGTAATGGTATGTTGATGCTTGGAGGCACATTTGGCTATGAAGCCAACAAATGGCTTATAGGTATTTTTGGCAATGTCGGGGCCGGACTGTTACTGTTTTTTGCTGTTACTGCATTTTTGATCTTCGCCTTTGATATTAACTTTAATAAAACCCTCAGGCTGCTGAAAATACCCATGAAACTCTTCACATCTGAAAAGATTGATAATACAGATGCAGAAGCTAATTTTGAGGGAGAGTCCGGCGATGCTCCGCCTGAATATGAAAACGAAACTGCTTCAGAATCCGATTTAATAAAAAGCATCTGGGATCGTGAAGTTAGCAATAACAAGGATCAGCAGCAAGAAAGTGTTGAGTTGGA
This sequence comes from Bacteroidales bacterium, assembly GCA_007130125.1. Classification (GTDB taxonomy): domain Bacteria; phylum Bacteroidota; class Bacteroidia; order Bacteroidales; family UBA7960; genus PUKZ01. The sequence goes on along the minus strand of SLSZ01000117.1, from coordinate 12,090 downwards.
TATGGACACAACAGAACATGAAGACAACCCCGGTGAAGATGCTGAGGGTTCGTTAAACCTTGAGATAGAAGTGGCAGATGGTAATAAAGTTAGCAACAGCAATTATCAGTCAATAGACGAACCTTTTGGAAAAGACAGCAGCGATTCTTCAGATGTTGCCGGGCAGGAAAATTATGACCCCACACTTGATCTGCCAAGGTATAAAATTCCAACTATTGATTTACTGGAAGATTATGGCAGCGACACTATACAGATCAATAAGGAAGAACTGGAAGCCAACAAAAACCGGATAATTGAAACTCTTAACAATTATGCCATCCAGATTGACCGTATTAAAGCAACAATAGGGCCCACTGTAACACTTTACGAGATTGTTCCGGCTGCAGGAGTCAGGATATCAAAGATCAAAAATCTTGAAGATGATATTGCTTTAAGCCTTTCTGCTCTTGGCATAAGGATCATTGCTCCTATCCCGGGCAGAGGTACAATTGGAATAGAAGTACCCAACAGCAAGCCTGAGATAGTATCAATAAAGTCAATACTTAAAAGTGAAAGGTTTCAGAAATCAAACTATGAGTTGCCAATAGGTTTAGGTAAGACCATAGCCAACGAAACTTTTATTGCGGATCTTACAAAAATGCCTCACTTGCTAATAGCCGGAGCTACCGGACAGGGAAAATCCGTAGGACTAAATGCAATACTGGCATCCATACTTTTCAAAAAACATCCGGCGGAGGTCAAGTTTGTACTTGTTGACCCCAAAAAAGTTGAATTAACCCTATTCTCTAAGATCGAAAGGCACTTCCTTGCCAAACTGCCTGATGTTGAAGAAGCAATTGTCAATGATTCGCGCGAAATTGTACGCACCCTGAACTCTTTGTGTATCGAAATGAATAATCGCTACGATCTTTTAAAAGATGCACAAGTAAGAAGCGTTAAAGAATACAACAATAAGTTCTTATCCAGAAAGCTTAATCCCAATTTAGGACACAGGTACCTTCCTTACATAATACTTATCATTGATGAGTTTGCCGACCTTATAATGACATCCGGCAAGGAGATAGAGTTGCCAATTGCCCGGCTAGCGCAGCTTGCAAGGGCGGTAGGCATTCATTTGATCATTGCTACACAAAGGCCTTCGGTAAACATCATTACCGGAACTATCAAAGCTAACTTCCCGGCACGTATAGCTTTCAGGGTAACTTCCAAGATCGACTCAAGAACAATACTGGATGCCAGCGGTGCCGAACAATTGGTGGGCAGAGGAGACATGCTTCTGTCAACAGGCAGCGACTTAATGAGATTACAATGTGCTTTCGTAGATGCTCCGGAAGTGGAAAGAATTACTGAATTTGTCGGTTCACAAAGAGGATACCCCGATGCGTTTTATTTGCCTGAATACTTAGACGAAGAATCCGAAAACGGAGAAGATTTCGACCCCTCTGAAAGAGATGATATGTTTGAAGAAGCTGCAAGGCTGATTGTAGCAACCCAGCAAGGCTCAACATCATTATTGCAAAGGAAACTCAAACTGGGTTATAACAGAGCAGGCAGGATTATTGACCAACTCGAAGCTGCAGGGATCGTCGGACCTTTTGAAGGCAGTAAAGCCAGAGAGGTAAAAATAAAAGATGAAATTAGTTTGGAACAAATTTTGAGAAGAGAGTAAATAAACATTGTTCACATTAAAAAATAACATGAAAATGAAAGTAAAAAAACTCATAATAATTATAGTTGCACTGATTTTTTCCGTATCACTATATGCGCAGCCCCATGAAAGACAGGATCATTACGAAGAGCAAGGTGAAAAGCTAATAGGCAAAGCCAGCGATAAAATCAAATCCTACAGTTCACTGATCATTGACTTTTCATACATAAGTAAAAACACTTCACAGGATATTTTTGATGAATCAGAGGGAATGATTTACCTGGAAGGCGATAAATATAATATTGCTTTTGATGAATATGAATACATTTCTAATGGTGAAACCGTATGGGCATGCCTAAAAGATGTTAAAGAGATCCACATTAGCTATGCTGAAAATATTGAGCAATCAATGAACCCTGTTCACTTGCTCGACGACTTCCAGAAACATTACAGGGCAAAGTTGATACGTCAGGAAACAATTCTTGGAGAATTGGTCAACCTCGTGGATGTAGTTCCCAATAAGCCTCATTCATTTTATAAATACCGTGTAGCTATTAAAGATTCTGACCATATGCTTTCTTTTATCGAAGCTTATGATCGCCATGGTGGAACATATAAAATTCATATAAATAATATAGAAACAGATACTCCCATTCCTGATGAAAAGTTTAAGTTTGATGAAGATGCCTATAGCGATATGGATATTATAGACCTAAGGTAATTTTACCTGTCAACAAATACCGGACTTCTTATATCAATTATTCGGTAATTATCATAAGTATAAATAGTGGCCCTGGTGTTTTCCCAGCCAAAGTTTTTTCCGGCTGTTTTTCTGAATTTAATTGAATTATAATCTCCTTGTTGGTTAAGCTGGTGTATACATTTATAAAACTCGCGGCCATAAGTCATGAGTGCATTCATGAAATAGAAACCTGTTTCAACACCCTTAAAGGCATATGTTCCGGGTTCATTGTTATACTTGTCCCTGTAAGTTTTAACAAAGTCCTGAACATTTCTGTCAGAGTAATCAACAAAATCAGGTGAAATAATATGTGCATTAACATCCTGCAAGTGATCTATTTCCAGGTTCCTGTAGTTTCTCCACTGTGGAACGCCAAAAACAGTAATATCAAAAGTATCCGACAGCAGGCTTAGCTCACGTATATAATTTGAAACAGCCGGCTCCCCTCCAAACAAAGAAACCAAAACATTTATTCTGTTCTCAGAGAACCTTTCCCTGATACCCGAAACACTATCCTCCATTAAAACAGCCTCTTCAATATTTCTTCGTTGCAGATAATATTGAATAATTTCATCCCTGCTGTATTCGTGCTGTCTACCGGCAGGCGGTTGAAAATAATGCAATAAACTGTCATTAAAAACCCTCACGTTGGTAGCTCTCTCCCCAACCAATGATTCATCAAAGTAGTAACCATTAACCCTGGCTAAATTCAAGCTATCGGCAAAATATCTCTTTTCCCCGATTTGTTTATTAAGCCTGTTGTTAAAATCACTTATTATATTAGCAACACCGGGTTGATTATTGTGAACCAAAATGATGTTTTGAGTTGGATATTTATAAGCAATATAATCGGCAAGATCCTCCAATTGTGTTGTTAGTGAAGGTGTAAACTGAAACACATTTGAATAAAAGCTAAGCTGCGAAGCATCTTGCAGAAAAGGTGAAACCACAGATATTCCATGTCTTTCGGCAAATTCAGCAACAAGGCTCAAAGTCTCAGAGAAAAACGAGCCTATTATAAAGTCCATCTCCCGAAATTCGGGTTTGTTTAACACTTCGCGTGCCTTGGTGGTATCCTGGCATACATCATAAACATGAAGATTAATGTTAGCACCAAACTGTTTCACTGAATCAAGTGCAATTAAGACACCCTCATAAAACTCAAGGAAAGTTAGAGATCTGTGGTTGACCGGCAAAGGCTCATCATTTTCATAATACTCTTCAAGGTCTTCAAGAAATAAAGGTATTAATAATGCCACGTTATATTGCTCTTTAAGGTCGGGCTCCTGGCAGTACGATCTATCCCATAATTCAACCTCATGCTTTACAATATCCTCTTCGTAAACATAAACCGGCTTTTTTTCATCAATTTCTTCTGCCGGATCCAATTTGGCATGATAAGGCAATTTAATGGTTTCTCCGGCTTTGAGAACACCCTCAAGTTCGGGGTTCATATTTATTATATCCTCAACTGATACGTCAAACTTTCTTGAAAGACTATAAAAAGTTTCTCCTGCTGACACTTCATATGTTTTATGTTTGACCTCTTCTACTTCAGGTTCAACAGGAATACGTATAACCTGGTTTACCTGCAATCCTTTTCTGGCTTCAGGGTTATGCTTTAACAGCTCTTCAACAGAAACATCATATTCCTGAGATATTCCAAATAAAGTTTCACGCCGCCTTACCTTGTGTTCGATATAATCTTCTTTTTCTTTTTCATGGGGCTCTTCAAAATAAGGGATTTTTATTAACTGATCATATCTCAATCCATGTTCCAGTTCCGGGTTTTCTGCTTTAATATCTTCAACGGTAACTCCATACGCGCGGGCTATTGAAAAAAGTGTTTGCCCCTTTAAAACTGCATGAAAATAATACTTCTTACCTCCAACCTCGTGAACTTCATGAGAACGGTTAATGATCACAGGAGGATCATCGGCATGGATATTATCATAGATTGTTAAGCCAAGAAGAAATAACAGAATAAATCTCAGGAGAAAAAGGTTCTGTATTCGCATTATATATTGTTTATTTTTCACTAATTTTCAGTGATCAGTGATTAGTTTGTTTTCAAATATAAACATTTATAACAACCTTTCAAACTCAACACAAATGTTTATAAAACATTGAGCTTTTTGCAATGGGTTTATATCAAATACGTATAAACTCCCCACATATTGCGAAGGGCTTTAAAATTACTCCCACTCTATTGTAGCGGGGGGTTTTGAGCTTATGTCGTATACCACGCGGTTTACGCCTTTTACTTTGTTGATAATATTATTTGAGACTTTAGCCAAAAACTCATAAGGTAGTTGCGACCAATCGGCAGTCATTCCATCTGTTGAGTTTACTGCCCTGAGGCAAACAACGTTCTCATAAGTACGTTCATCACCCATAACTCCTACCGAGCTTACCGGCAGTAATATTGCTGCAGCCTGCCACACCCTGTCATACAGGTCATACTCCTTCAGGGATTCGATATAAATATGGTCAACATCCTGTAAAATTGCAATCCTTTCAGCTGTAATTTCACCCAAAACTCTTATTGCCAGGCCGGGTCCTGGAAACGGGTGACGGTTGAGTATAGCGGATGGAATATCTAGTGTTTTTCCCAGTCGCCGCACCTCATCTTTGAAAAGACTGTTGAGTGGTTCAACAATTTTGAGGTTCATCTTCTCCGGCAACCCCCCTACGTTGTGATGCGATTTTATTGTGACTGACGGGCCATTTACTGATACCGACTCAATAACATCGGGATATATGGTGCCTTGTGCCAGCCATTTGACATCTTTTATACGATGAGCCTCCTCATCAAAAACCTCAATGAATGTATGCCCAATGGCCTTACGCTTGTCTTCGGGATCTGTCTTTCCCTTAAGAGCCTCATAAAATCTATTGGCTGCCCGAACACCCCTGACATTTAAACCCATATCTTTATATGAGTTCAGGACTACTTCAAATTCATTTTTACGCAATAAACCATTATCAACAAAAATACAGTAGAGTTGACTTCCTATAGCTTTATGCAAAAGAGTGCCGGCAACCGTTGAGTCAACACCTCCGGATAAGCCAAGAACAACCTTTTCTTTACCTATCTTTTCTCGTAAGTTTGCTATGGCAGCCTCAGCAAAATGCTCAGGGGTCCAGTCCTGCTTGCATCCGCAAATATCAACCAGGAAATTTTTAAGCAACATGCTGCCTTCGATGGTATGATATACTTCAGGGTGAAACTGCAGCCCATACAACTTGTCGCCTTCAATAACAAAGGCAGCATTCTCAATATCGTATGTGCTGGCAATCAGTGATGCCCCCTCAGGTAATTCACTGATGAAATCACCATGCGACATCCAGACCTGGGTGTTGTGGTTTATTCCCTTAAGTAATGTTGAATTACTATCTAACCATGAAAGGTTTGCCCTACCGTATTCACGGGTAGGTGATGCTTCTACCTTGCCCCCCAAAGACATGGCAAGATATTGAGCTCCATAACATAATCCCATCACAGGAACTTTTCCCTTGAAGTTGTCAACATCAAATTGCGGAGCATTTTTATCGCCAACACAAAAAGGGCTGCCACTTAATATGACACCCTTTATATTATCCCAATTCTCCGGAACATGATTGAAAGGCTTAATCTCGCAATACACATTAAGTTCGCGTATACGCCTGGCAATTAATTGTGTATATTGCGAACCAAAATCCAAAATTAATATCATCTCTTGCATTGTGCAAAGATAAACTATCTGGAAAAATCATTATCAATGGTTGAAAAAATAATTATTAACAATAAGCAGACCGGCAAAAAAACCTGAATATCATCCATGCATTATTAAACCAAAAAACAGAAAAAACGAAAAAGACTGTTAAGGCAGATGTAAAATATTAACTCATAGCTACTATTCGGGATTTACGACACTACCGATAAACAACAAAGTGTTTGTTGTTCGTTCACGTATAGAAAAAATAAAAGGTTTATCGATAAAAAACCTAGTTGGTCCATCAACACTGACAAGACCCACACCTATAGTTGTAACAGCAGCTGCTTCAGTACCCTCTTCATTTACTTCGATAAAAGTATTCTGTTTAACAAAGTCAACAAAAAGATTATCTGGAAATGAAGTTGGATCTGCTATACCTGAAAGATCAGCTATATTGGGATCAAATGCATCAATCATTCCCAAACTTTGCAAATGTGCATTAAGTAGTTTTTCATATTCAAATTCGAATTTGGGCATATAAACCTCTTTTTCAGCCCATTGATAATGTTCATCCAGTGAATCAGTGATATCTTTCCACATACCGGGAGTAAAATCATTATAAAAGTCATTCAATGAACTATCGGGTACAACAACCACCATAGAATAGTTGGATTTGCCATAAGGTAATTCTATAACAGAGAGTCCATCATCCGAATATTGCTTAGCCATAACATTTCCCGCCATGGTGCTAACACTTATTACCATATCATTGTCAAGGTGAAATGGCCTGTCTTTTGTTTCATCCTTATCAAACTGGTATGACCAATCACCCTTGAAATACAGAGCATTCATAATAAACATAACCATAAGGTCATCTATTTCTTCAATTACCTGCGGAATTTTTTCATTGGTATTATCACTGGCCCATTCATTAATTACATCAACGGATGATGCTAAAGTGAAATCCAGCCCTTCAATATGAGCATCAAAATAGTTTGACATGATGTTTAAGAAGCTTTGTTTTACATCAAAATCAAGACGATAAAAAATTGCGTTAGCCAGTTTTAGAGTCACTTTAGGATCGACTTGAAGCAGTTGGCTTACCAGCTCCCTATAGGCATCATTGATGTCATCAACTTCCATATCGGCAGGATACCCAAGCATATCTCTGATCTGGATATACGTATCACCATCACAACCATTAAGCAACATGGTTAGTGCTACGCTGGCACTCAAAGGTGATAGCATCATGTTGTCTTCATCCTCAATTGCAACTTTTGAGAAAAGTTCAATCCCGAAATCATTACTGCCCTGTATTAATTCATCTGATCTTGCCGGCAGTTCAATTTGTTTGGGGGTAAGTTCGATTTCGTGTTCAGGTGCTGTGTCACTTTCCTTCTCACAAGCTATGAAGCCTGATATTAAAAAAGCGATTAAAAAAAATTTACTGTAGTTCTTCATGGCAATAAATATTAGTTTAAGGTTAGTTTTTATTACAATTAAACGACTCAGCAACTAAACGACTCAACGTCGCCACCAACATTATACTATTCTTTTTTTAAACGTTTGGTTACAGAGGATTTAATTCTAAATTTTTAAGAACTCCTCTATTAATAAAGATGTAACAAGCATTTAATTTGTTGCGTTAACTAATAAAAATTTATATGAAAGATTTCAGCTAATTTTTATTTTGTGATGCTCTGTGAGAAAGCTCCACGCAAAGCACGCAAAAGTTTAAACGCTAAATACGCAAAGTTTAAAGGTTATTTACCACTAAATACATTCGATAACCAAATTCTTGCTTTATCTTCTTTGCAAAACAAAGGCATTAAAACTTCTTGTCTGATTTCTTACATTGTCTTTGTGAGTTTTGCGTTTATTTAATTTTGCGGTTTTTGCGAGGAATAAATTATAAAACACCTCCAAATAATATTTAGCCCGGATTTTGTAATTTTCCAATAAAAACACTTCGCCTGTTGTAAAAGTTATTTTTTTGAAAGAACTTTGCAAACATTTTTTATTTTAACGGGTTATTCTTTTTAAGAATCATAAAACTATGCAGCAACCCTTTCTTTTTACTGGTGAAAATGCATTAAACATATACGGTGCCCGCGAGCATAACCTTAAAAACATTGATGTTTCTATCCCCCGAAACACTTTGACAGTAATTACAGGTTTAAGCGGCTCGGGCAAGACCTCTTTGGCTTTTGATACCATATACGCCGAAGGGCAAAGACGGTATATTGAAACCTTTGCAGCATACGCAAGACAGTTTATAGGTAGTCTTGAAAGGCCCGATGTTGACAAAATTGACGGCCTCAGTCCGGTTATCAGCATAGAACAAAAGTCAACCAGCAAAAATCCACGATCAACAGTTGGGACTGTTACCGAGATATATGATTTCCTCCGGCTGCTTTATGCACGCGTTGCCGATGCCTACTCATATGTAACCGGAGAAAAGATGGTGCGGTACACCGATGAAAAGATCCTTGATCTTATTCTCCAAAAACATGATAACAAGCAGGTATTGTTACTGGCACCACTGATCAAAGGCCGAAAAGGCCACTACCGTGAACTTTTTGAACAAGTTCTGAGGCAAGGTTTTATTAAAGTACGGGTAGACGGAAAAATACGCGATATAACTTTCGGCATGAAGCTTGACCGATATAAAATACACGATATTGAGATTGTAATTGACAAGGTCACCGTAAACAATCAAAACCGTAAAAGATTATCGCAGTCATTACAAACAGCCATGAAGTACGGGAAAGGCATGGTAATGCTAATTGATGAAAGCAGCAAACAGCCTTACCATTTCAGCAGAAACCTGATGTGCCCCAAATCAGGTATAGCATATGATGATCCCGAGCCAAACACATTCTCTTTTAACTCACCATATGGAGCATGCTCTAAATGTAACGGATTGGGAAATATCAACGAACTTAGTATTGATAAGATCATTCCCGATAAAAATCAAACAATTCGAAAAGGCGGAATAGCGCCGCTTGGCACTTATAAAAACACATGGATATTCAAGCAAATAGAAGCTATTGGCAGTAAATACGGCTTCAACCTGGATACTCCAATAAAAAATATTTCACAGGATGCAATCAATATTATCCTCAATGGCACTGACGAGATAATAAGAGTAAAAAATGAAAGCCTCGGAATAACAAATACTTATGCTCTTGACTTTGAAGGCATTGTTAACTTTATCAACAACCAATATGAAAGCAATCCTTCAAGAAATATACGCAGATGGGCTGCCGGCTTTATGAAAAAAATTGACTGCCCTGAGTGTAATGGCCAGCGTCTAAAGAAAGAATCCCTGCACTTTAAGATAGGCGAACATAATATTGCGGACTTAGCTGAAATGGACTTGCTCAATTTACAGAAAGAGCTTGCCAATTTGGAAAAGAGCTTTGACAATCGCCGCCGTCTAATTGCCGGTGAAATAATGCGTGAACTAAAAGAAAGGTTAAGCTTTTTACTGGAAGTAGGGCTGGACTATCTTTCGTTGAACCGCCCTGTGAGAAGTTTGTCAGGTGGTGAAAGTCAGCGTATACGACTTGCCACGCAGATAGGCACGCAGCTTACAGGTGTTCTGTATATTCTTGATGAGCCAAGTATAGGATTGCATCAACGTGATAACAGACGCCTGACAGATTCCCTAAAAAACCTGCGAGACATTGGAAATTCTGTAATAGTGGTTGAGCATGACCGCGACATTATATTGTCAGCCGACCATGTTGTTGATATGGGGCCGGGAGCAGGTAATAGCGGAGGATACATCGTTGCAGAAGGACAACCGTTAGAGATAATGAGGCAAAATTCACTGACCTCTCAATACCTGCGAAACGAAAAAGAGATTCCTGTGCCACTTAAGAGACGTAAAGGAAGCGAAAAAGAACTTATTCTAAAAGGAGCAAGAGGACATAACCTCAAAAATGTTGATATTGAAATACCTCTTGGCACACTGATCTGTGTTACCGGAGTCTCGGGAAGCGGCAAATCGTCGTTGATAAATGAAACCCTCTACCCTATCCTCAGTAATCATTTTTACAGGTCAGAAAAGCCAATACTACCTTACAAAACTGTGGAAGGTATTGAAAACATTGACAAGGTAATAGAGATTGACCAGTCGCCCATAGGCAGAACACCGCGATCAAATCCTGCAACTTACACCAAAGTATTCGATGAGATTCGCAAATTGTTTGCATCTTTGCCCGAGTCACAGGTCAGGGGCTATAAGCCCGGCCGGTTTTCGTTCAACGTTAAAGGCGGCCGCTGTGAAACCTGCCAGGGAGGTGGCATGAAAGTAATAGAAATGAACTTTCTGCCCGATGTACATGTGCTTTGTGAAACGTGCCAGGGTCTGCGCTACAACCGTGAAACCCTGGAAGTACGTTACAAAGGAAAGTCAATAAGTGATGTGTTGAATATGAGCATCAAGCAGGCACTTGAGTTTTTTGAAAATATCCCCTCAATAACACAGAAAATAAAAACATTGTCATCGGTCGGCCTTGGCTACCTGACACTCGGGCAAAGCAGCACTTCATTATCGGGAGGCGAAGCACAAAGGGTAAAGCTAGCTGCAGAGCTGTCGAAAAAAGATACAGGAAAAACTTTCTATATACTCGACGAGCCAACCACCGGATTGCATTTCGAAGATGCCCGCGTACTTATGGAAGTTCTTAACCACTTGGTAGATAAAGGAAATACCGTTTTGGTCATTGAACATAATATGGACGTGATAAAGGTCGCAGACCATATTATAGACCTTGGCACTGAAGGTGGTGAACGCGGCGGACAAATCATTGCCCAGGGATCACCGGAAAAAGTTGCAGATGCAAAAAATAACCATACAGCCTACTTCCTGAAGCAAACGTTAATGCCAACAAATGATGTGGTAATGAAGGAGTGAAAAACAGTGCTTTTTACCATATAAGAAATTCTTTTTTGAACCATATAAGACATATAAGGGCATATAAGGGATGTGGTTTAACCTGCTGATATAAACAGAAAATACTTATATGATATTATATGCCGTAAATGGTGGAAAGTTTTTTAAAAATATATCACCTCAACTCTTATCTTTTAAATAACATTTTTATATTTGTATTAATTATTTTCTCTCACCAATAACAATTAAAATAGTCAATAAAATTCTCTTCATTTATTTAACCAAAAAAAATTAAACATTATGAAAAAAATAATTTACGTTGCACTCTGTTTCATGTTTTGTTCTTTCAGCATGCAAACACAAGCCCAGGGCGACCCTGAACCTTTTGCCATGGAGGTTATTGAAGCTTATAAAAACAAAGATCTTCCTTTATTACAAAAACATGCCACAGCAATTTTGTACCAGGCATTAAATGAAGGGTTCTTTGAAAGCTCAGATGCAAAGCCACTGGTTGAGATGGCAAAAACATGGGATGGGTCAATCAAAGATATCCGTTATGATGAAATGCATATGATGGGGCAAACAGCCCTTATCGCTATGGTATATTTTGGCGATAACCCCAATGGGAACCTTAATGTGGTCACCTTGTCCAGCCTTGCAGAGTCGGACTGGAAAGCTTTCGGAATGGGATTAATGGATGTATCCGAAGAAGAATTTACAACCCTGTCAACTGAAATTCCTGCGGATAAGCCTAAAGCCGAACCAAAACAAGCTGAAGCTGATGTTGATGAAGCGGATGTGGAGTACCACGGTTTTACAGTAGAAATGGCAACCGGCGAAACATATGATAATCCAACCATCAATGAATTGAAAGCTTACCTGGAAAGTATTGATGATGACAATTTCTTCCTGTCATTAAGCAGCAAAGACGGTTTTATTCAAACTACAATATCTGAAGAAGGTTTTATTGTTCAGTATAATGATGGTGATGGGTTGTTTGAAGCCGAGCCTTACTTCGATTTTGAAGAAGTTGTGGAGATCTTCGTTGCTTTTATGAAAGATGAAGACTGGAAAGCTATGACGAATTGGATTAGAATGT
>SLSZ01000075.1 GCA_007130125.1 Bacteroidales bacterium | reverse complement strand
TCCAGTATTTCCCTCTGGGAAGCTCCCTTTGACCTATCTTCTCCATATATTTTAATATTTTGGCCGATAAGTTCTTCCTTGGTTTTACCCAACAGCTTAGTTTCAGCTTGATTAACATATATTATATTACCCTGTAGGTCAGTAGCAGTAATATGATCGCCAATCTGGTCAAGCAGGGATGCCTGGAAGCGTAAAGTTTCTTCGGCTTTTTTCTTGTCGGTTATATCCATTGCTAATTCAAGCCTGACCTTCCTCCCATCTGTCCATTTAATTATGCGATCATAGATTTTAAAAGTTTTATCCAGTTTAGGATTATAAAACTCCCACTTATGAGGAAAGGGGCTTTGTGCTTTTATGATATCATTAGTACAAAAAGAACAGGGAGCATCAAATCCCTGGAATTCTTTGTAGCAGATACCGCCAACAGGGTTTTTACCAAGTATGTCTGTTAATACCTGATTTACAAACAATATTTCATATGTTTCCGTATCAGCAACATAAATAGGTTCCTCTATACTATCAAATATTGAAAGAAGCTGGCTTCGCTCATTTTCAAGCGCTTGCTCCGCCTTTTTCCGATTGGTGATATCCTGGAAGGCAACGGCAAATTTGCTTTTTTCCGGTGAAAAGACTGATATATAAAAATTTTTATTGCTTTTAGGGTCATAGGTTTCAAAAGAGGTTGCATGCCCGGTTTCAGCTGTTTCGGTAAATATCATCAAATATGGAGGAGGATCTTCATTATAAAGTGATGAGGCAAAACGGCCAACAGCTTTATCCCTGGGTATACCCATTAGTTTTTCATACTTAGGGTTAACATCTAATACAACATAATCAACCGGTTTACCACCTTTATAAACAATTTCATTTAGAGATAATCCGTCAATAGTTGAATTAAACAGCCCCCGGTAACGTTTTTCGTTTTGTTCAATCTTTTGTCGTAAAGCATAATCCTCAGTGACATCTGAAAATACCAGTACAACTCCTGATATATTCCCATCATTATCTTTTATTGGTGCAGCACTATCTGCTATTTGATATTCTTTTCCATCTTTTGATATTAGTGCAGTATGATTTGCCAAACCGACAGTTTCGCCATTTTCCAATACCCTGTCAACAGGGTTATCCACAGCCTTGCCTGTTTCTGAGTTAACAATCTTGAAAACTTCAGATAATGGTTTGCCTTGTGCTTCTTCCTGTGTCCATCCGCAAAGCTTCACGGCAACAGGGTTCATTCTAATAACCAGTCCTTTATAATCTGTTGCGATAACAGCATCGCCTATGGAGTTTAATGTTATTAACAAATTTTCGTTGCTCTTTCTCAACTCTTCCTGCACTAACTTGCGATCAGTAATATCCTTATGTGTGCCCACAAAACGCAAAGGCTTGCCTTTCTTATCTCTTTCAACAATAAGGCCCATGCCAAGTATCCACATCCATTCACCCGATTTTTTCTTAAATCGAAATTCAACTTTAAATCTATCTGTTTCACCCTTAAGGTGTTTCTCAGCCTGGTCAAAAACATATTCAACATCTTCAGGATGAACACGATTTTGGAATTCTTCCCGACGATGAGGAAAATCATTAACATCATATCCTGCCATTTTGTAATACCTCGGATCGAAGTACACCTCATCAGTTGTCAAATCCCAATCCCACAAGCCATCATTAGCAGCCAGCATAGCTTTTGACAAGCGATCCTCGCTTTTTTCAAGTTTTTGTTCCAGCTTTTTCTTTTCAGTAATATCTGTATGAATTCCAACAAGGGATATTATTTTTCCATTTTCATCTTTGTTGGCGTAGGCTCTTAACAAAACGTCAATTACCCTGTTGTCACGGGCATTCATTTTAACTTCACCTGTCCATTGCCCCCCGGCCTTGATCGTATCAAAAACCTCTTTACCGGTTTCTTTATCAAAATAAAGTGTTTCAGGAGGATTTTCTCCTATTTCGCCAAATAACTGATCGAATGCTTTATTTTGGTAATAGTGTATGCCATCCGGAGTTGACATTCCAATGGCATCAGTAGAGTTTTCAATCGCGTCCTTTGAGATCTTCAGCAATTTTTCTGCCTTCTTATGCTCAGTAATATCTCTTGCTGCAGCAAATATCAAATTCCCTTTGGGGTTCGAACGCCACTCAATATAGTGGTAATTTCCATCTTTGGATCTGTAACGATTAACAAATTGCAGAACCTTTTTCTGATACGATAACTGCTTTATTGCTTCAACTGTATCTTCCAGATCATCAGGATGCACAAAATCAAGGAACTTTCTTTGCTGAAGTTCATAAGCCGTATATCCAAGAAGGTTTTCCCATTCTTTATTTACTTTGATAAAATTGCCCTCTGTATCAGCAATACAAAACAGATCAAGTGAGATGTTAAAAAACTCTTCCAGATCAGCTCTGCTAAATTTTTCTTTTGAAATATCTTCAAATATGGCTGTAAAATAATATTTCTCTCCGGGGTAAACCTGTACCTTAAACCATTTATCTAAAGGCTTAAAATATTGCACAAATTCGTTTTGTTCTTCATTCAAAGCTGTTTCCCCAAAGCTTTCGATCCAATTGAATTCGCTTTCAGTAATGCCGGGAAAGACCTCCGAAGCTTTCCTGCCAATCACATCCGACGCTTTAAGCCCTGTCATTTCTTCAAAAGCCTTATTGACTTCTAAAAATAAATAATCAACAGGCTTCCCTTTATCATCAAGAATTACTTTATGATAAGCATATCCGAAAAGTGCATTTTTTATTAATTCTTTGTAGTCAGGGTTTTTCATTGCTATTCATTTTCATAAATAACTAAATAATTAGAGTACTACATTTTAAACAACCTGTCAAACAATTCCTGAAAATCATCACTATTAACAGGTTTAGTTAAATAATCATCAAGCCCTTTATTCATATACTTTTTTCTGTCGCCTTCAAAAGCATTGGCACTCAAACCAACAATTGGTGGCAATTCATTATACTTTTCCCTTAAAATGCTTGTTGCGGTAATACCATCCATAACAGGCATTTGTATATCCATAAGTACTAAATCAAACTTTCCGGGTTTAAATTCTTCTAAAGCCTCCTTTCCGTTATTAGCAATTTCAACCTTATGACCCATTGAGTTTAAAATCAACTTTACTACCTTTTGAGTCATTTTTTTATCTTCCACAAAAAGAACATTCAAATTACTTTTCACTTTATTTTCTTTTTGTTCTTTTGTGATTCTTTTTTTTGGTATACCGTCTACGGATTTAGCTTTAAATACAAAGTAAAACTTGCTTCCTTTACCCTGTTGACTCTCAAAGCCAATATCCCCTTCCAGCATTGATACAAGTTCTTTGCAAATAGCAAGTCCAAGTCCTGTGCCTTCAATAACCCTGACATCACTTTGTTCAATTTTAGAAAAAGGTTTAAAGAGGTGCTTTTTTTCTTCTTCGCTTATTCCTTGACCTGTATCTATTACTTCAATTTTAAAAAACCTTTCATTACTGCTTTTTTCAGTGACGCTTTTATCAAAATCATCACATGAATAAAGATTAACCGTAATTTGTCCTTTCTCAGTAAACTTCACTGCATTTGATAACAGATTACTGTAAATTTGATTTATACGTTGTCTGTCAGCAATTATAAGTTTTGGGATTTCAGATTTAACATTAAATTCTATCTTCAGCCCTTTTTTTTCAATTTCGGGCAGAAAAATCTCATTCGTATCTAATATGATTTTCTTTAATGAGAATTTTATGTTTTTTGGTTTAATTTCTCCGGCTTCAATTTTTGCATAATCAAGGATAAGGTCAATTATTTCCCTAAGGTTTTCACTAGCTTGTATCAGAGTTTCCAGATAGGTTTTTTGTTTTTCATTAAGCTCTGTTGTTTCGAGTACTTCAGCCATTCCAAGGACTCCCGTTAGTGGTGTTCTGATCTCATGACTGATATTTGCAAGAAAGTTTTGCTTGAATTCAAGGGATTTTTTTGCAATTTCCACCTCTTTTCCCAAAGCATAAGCTCTTTTGGTTTCTGTTATATCCCGCATAATCCCCAGAACCCTGGGTTCTTCATCAATGCTTAGTGTTGAATTGCTAATTTGGATATCTTTTATTTTGCCGGACTTTGTATAAATCTGAAGTTCCACAATGTTTGGCACATCAAGCCCTTTAAGTCTGTCATCATATCTTTTGTCAATAATTTGTTGGCCTTCCTTAGTAAGAATATCATAAAGGTTAAAAGTTTTGGATAACAGTTCCTCCCTGTTATATTCCGTAATATCACAAAATCGGTCATTAACAAATTCAAAATGCTTGCCATGCAAAATGTATATTCCATCGAAAGCATTCTCCAAAACGCTTCTATAGCGTTTTTCAGATTCTTTAAGAGCTTGCTGGGCTTTTTTTCTTTCAATATATACACTCAATTGGTTTGCAATTATTTCAAGGACTTTCTTGCAATCATCACTATAAGCATCAGGGTTATCATAACTTTGAACTACCAATGCCCCTGTAGCCTTATTATCGATTTTCAAAGGAACCCCAAGCCATGACTCAGCCGTCTTTCCAATCAATTCTATCTTATTTGATTTAGCCAGCTGAAAAGTCTCTTCTTTATTTAACAACAAAGATTTTTGCTCATTTACCACTAACCCCGTTAAGGATTTACCGGCCGGCCACTCAGGTATTAGTTGCATCTCATCCTTTTCAAATGGTGAATAGAACTTATGAGACTTTTCATCATAAAAGGCAATATAGAAGTTTTTTGTATCAATAATTCTGCTTAATTCAAACCTTACCACACCAAAAAGCTCTTTTAGATTATCGGATTTAACCACTGCATCAGCTATATTATACTGGATGTTTTTTATCAGTTCCGCTTGCTTCAGATCATTCACCTCTTTTTCAAACTGAGATTTAAGATCTTTATTCAGCCTTTTGAGCTTCTCAACCTCTGCTTTTAATTTATTACTATTTTCTCTTTGTGCACCCATAAATAAATATAATCCTTATATTATTACCTAATGCCGGCTTTTATTTGTTAGAAAATCAAAATACTACCGAACCTTAAAAGTTTATAGTTTAAAAAGTTATATCTATACAAAAAACAGTATATAATTATACAATTTATTTAAAAATGTTCCCTAATGCGATTAAAAAAAACACACGTGCCTTGCAGTTACAATTCAGTATTTTAAACAAATTTTTGGTTAATATAGCTAATTTTATTATAAAAATATCAATTATTGTCGTAAAAATTTGAATTATTTGGGTTTTTTTTTTGCTTAAAACAAAAACAAGAGCTATAGAAAAGAGTGTATATTTGCCTGTTAAACATTTTTTTGATAAAGACAAATTTCTGGGTGATAAAAAAAATATTAACAATTATGAACGTTTTGATCGCCGATGATATGTTTACTAATCGTTTGACTATAACTAAACTACTAAAAAAGCTGGGGCATACTTTTGATGAAGCTACTAACGGCCAGGATGCTATAAACAAGATTGTCACCAACAATTATGATCTGGTGCTTCTGGACATAGAAATGCCAATAATGAATGGTTTTGAAACAGTAAAATATATCAGGGAAAATCTTGAAGACAGTAAAAAAAACATACCGGTTGTAATAATATCATCGCATGGGTCGCTAAGCTATTTCAAAAATTACAATGATTATGGCTATAATGAAGTATTAAAAAAACCTTTCACCCTGGAAAAGCTGAAAGGTATAATGGAAAAGATAAAAGCTAGTCATCCTTAATAATAAATGAGCTATTGTCGGCAGCCGATTGCAACTTCAACTTTTTAATTACATTTTTGGTAGACAGCGGAAAATCGGCTTTCATCATCCAGTCATAATACTGGGGTTCCTTTCTAAACACTTCTTTTACGCTCTTGCCTTTATGCTTGCCAAAATTAAAAACTTCAACCCCTTTTTTATTCAAACCGATATGTCCCACCAAGTCAATATTTTTTTGATTGTAGGAAAACTCATAAAGGGCATCCATGTCATTTTTTACGGGTTTTGATACATTCCCTTCATGATCAACATAATCAACATCTTTGTATTTTTCAATTTGAGAGATTAACACTTCATAAGTTGCCCTGGTATCAGCTTTAGCCCCATGAGCATCATACAGCTCTTTTCCGCAATAGAACCGGTAAGCAGCTTTAAGCGTCCGTGGTTCCATTTTATGGAAAATATTTTGCACATCTATCAATCTTCTTTTACTAATGTCAAAATCTACACCGTGTCTTAAAAACTCTTCAATAAGCATCGGTATGTCAAACTTGTTTGAATTATAGCCGGCAAGATCACAATTTGCAAGAAAACTCTCAAGTTTACCTGCAATATCAGCAAAATGAGGTTTATCTTTTACATCTTCATTGCTTATGCCATGAACAGCGGTTGCTTCAGGAGCGATTTTAATCCCGGGATTTATCAATTCATGATATTCCTCGGTGGTATTATCAGTATTTATTTTTAAAACAAAAATTTCAACAATACGGTCTTTTACAACATTAATGCCGGTAGTTTCAAGATCAAAAACTGCAAGAGGCTTGGTTAAGTTAAGCATAAATATAGAATTTTATTCGGTTCATTATTTGCAAATATAGCTAAATCCGGTTGGAAAAATCCAAATTACAAAATCCAAAATCCAAAATAAATCCCAGAAATGAAATCCCAAGCACAAAACCCCAAATCCAAAATAAATCCCAAATATAAAATCTCAAATAAGCTGAACGGGATTTAAAGTTTGGGATTTGGGATTTACCCTGTTAAATATACACTATTAATTATGCACATAATTAGCAATCATAATCTATTTAACAGGGTGAATTTTGAACTTTGAGCCTGGGATTTGGGATTTTAAAAATCCCCAGTCTTAAAGCTTCTCCACGTCCCTGGGGTTCTGCAAAAACCTCAGCAATATCTCATTAAACTCCTTTGGGTGAGTTTCCATTGGGTTATGTCCGGCATCGGGAATAATTTCCAGATAGCTTTTTTTTAGTTTTGGACGCAATTGATGTGCTAATTCCACAGGCACCCATGTGTCATTTTCACCCCATAAAAGCAGTGTTGGCATTTCAATGTTACCTAGCTCGGGTTGCTTATCATCAAACCCTCTCATAAATGTTTCCAATACAGCTACGGCCGAGCCTTCTGATTTAAAAGGCTGAACATATCCAATTACGGCACAACTGTCAGCCTTTTCTCCATATGCCGAACTTAACAATGGCTCGAATCTATCGTAGTTGATATAAACATTTTTTCCAACACCTTCAATCAAATGAAATATAACAGGGAATCTCACAAGATAGCCACCTATCATGCGCCCTAATGCCTGATGCATTCTGCCAAATACTCCGTCAACCATGATCAATTTTTCAGTACGCTCCGGTTTCATTGCAGCCATATAGCCAACAGTCCCTCCGCCCATGGAATGTCCTACAAGCACCCATTTTTTTTCGCTTATAGAATCAAGTAACTCCCAAACAAGCTTTGAACGTGAGTCATGTGAGTGATCAAACGGCTGATCTTTATCACTGAATCCATAGCCCGGCATATCAACAGCTACAACCCTGTACCCATGTTCTGCAAAAAAATCCATATTCTTTCGCCAGGAGAAAGTTGAAGCGGCAAAGCCATGTATAAAAACTATATTTCCTTTTGGGTCATCTTCAGGTTCAAGTATTCTGTAATGAACCTTTAACCCGTCTATCATTGTAAATTGACTATTTTCATAAGGAAATAACTCACAATCTGATATAGCTGAACCTGCTACACAAAACAACATTAATATTAACGCTGTTGAAAATCTTTTCAACATACTCCAGGTTTATTAATATAAAATCGCACATTTATAACTCCACAAATATAACTTTTTAAGCAAATTTCATCAACTTTTCATCCGCTGATTTACTTTGCACCGATCACTATTTTCCCTCATCAAATTACCAACTTATCAACACTCCCTGCCCTATGAATTTAAACCGATTACCGATTTAACTGTCTGTTGTCACTGATTACCGATTACTGACGACCGATTACCGATCACCCTATTCGTTAATTTAAGTTAAATTTTTAACAAATGTTTGGTTTATATTATAAACTACTTTATTTTTGTATCATTATTAATCTAAAAATATTATTATGACAACACAAGACTTTACCCCAAAAGAAAGCTTTGAACTTATCTCTAAAGTAATAAATGAAGCCAAAACCAAGTTTGAAGAAAATGGCACGATTTATATAATGTGGGGTTTATTAATTGCATTGGCTTCATTTTCACAACACATACTTCTTCAAAAGGAGTTTTACAGCATCCACTATTACCCTTACTTTATAATGCCTGTTGGAGCTATTGTAACCTGGGTATATTATTACAGGAAAGAAAAATCCAGATCAAACCAACTATCGATTATTCTGGCAATTAGTTGGGGAGCGATTGCTTTAAATCTGATGATTTTAGGTTTTTTCTTTGCCAATACCCTGCAAAGTTCACTGGTGCCGATTTTGCTATTGCTGGTGGGTATTGGTTTCATATTGTTAGGCAGTACATTAAGAAGCAATCTTATTCTTGTTTCCGGAATTCTAATTAACATTTCAGGATTTGTTTGCTTTAAGTTGGATACTATATACCATTCATTATTAATGGGTATAGTATCAGTATTATTTATTCTAATCCCTGCTATTTTGTTAAAAATCAATTACAACAAAAAAAATGTATAAGGATTTAAACCCATTATTACATTCACAATTGAGGCTTGCTATTATATCCTTTTTGGTTACAAATGCCAAATCTGATTTTAACGAAATAAAGGATATAACCAAAGCTACTTCAGGCAACATCAGCATTCAGCTGAAAAAGCTTGAAGATGCCGGCTATATAAAAATAAAAAAAGGCTTCAAGGACAATTATCAACACACATCGGTTGAAATTACAAAAAAAGGGATTGATGCTTTTGAAGATTATGTGGAAGCTATTAAGCAGTATTTAAAATAGCAATACAAAAAACTAAACCACAACACTTTCATGACACAAAATTAACCTGTTAATATATTTATAGGATATGGTAATATTGAAACCCTGGCTATGATCGTTTAGTTATCCAGGGTCTGTCTCATAAATCCTATCTTTACAAAAACTTGGCGATTGTCAATAATACAAAAGCCGCGTTAGCGGTGATATTATGGTAGCAATTTTATGTAATACTATCTATAAATCAGCCGCGTCAGCGGTGACAGTATGCGAATCTACTGTCGCCGCTAGCGCGGCTATTGTAAATGTGTGTGTTGCCTTTGTTTCTACCATAATATCACCGCTAACGCGGCTTTTGAGATTATGTGTTTTGTGAGTGAGAAATTTCGTCTTTCCTGCTTGATTAATTACATGTAACTGAATCAGCAACTTACAAAACCTTGTAATTAGTAACGAAGCGTCAGCAGAGTGAAGGGTCTCGAAGCCTTAAGGCTTACATGGCAAAAAGAAAAATAAGCAATTCAAACTTTAAAGCTGTCATCAGTAATGTTAAGCCCCGGGAAAAAGTTCAAAATTCAAAGTCCAAATTTCAAAAAAAAATCATACCTTTATCCCCCCGACAAACCTTCACAATAAAGACTTTTAACTGTTTATACTAATTTTTTTCAGTATTGTATAAACTTTAGTATTATTAACAATGATTTTTTCACCAAACAAATATCAATCATGAGAATTTTCAAATTATCCGTTTTTTTATTAGCAACCTTACTCACAAACATTACCGCCAACGAACAAAAAAGACCGTTAACACACGATGATTACGACCATTGGAACAACATTATCAGGCCTGTTATCAGCGAAAACGGCGAATGGATAAGCTACCAGGTAAATCCTCAGGACGGAGACGGTGTTCTGTGTATTTATGAAAGGAGAGCGAAAAAAACAGATACTGTACATAGAGCTTCAGGGCAGTCTTTTTCGGGTAACAGCAAGTTTATTGCGTACAGGATTGTCCCTGAAAAAGAGGTAGTAAGACAAGCCAAACTTGATGAAAAGCCACAAGAAGAAATGCCAAAGGACTCACTGGGAATAACAATATTGGAAAACGGGGGATCAGTTTACTACCCATCATTAAAATCATTTATAGTGCCCGAAAAAGGAGGCAACTGGATGGCTTTTGTTTATGAATATGAAAAAGAAATTCAAGAAAATAATGACGAAAATAATGAAAGTGAAGCAATAGAAGGAGAAGATTCGGAAACTCAGGGAGAAAAAGAAAATGAAGAAGAAGACAAGGAGCCTGATACCGAACTTATAGACAAGCTTGTTATTTTCAATCCGATAGAAAATAAAAAATATGAGTTTGAAAATGTCACTGATTATAAAATATCCGAAAATGGTGAACTGATAGCATTCGTAACTGCAGAATGCCGCGATACGGTTGAAGTTAACAAACTAAAAATATTTCAAGCAAATACCGAAATACGTAGGAAGATTTTCGAAAAAGAGGGAGAGTTTGCACAGCTTGAGATCGACAAAGAAGGCAAACAGCTCTCATTTGTCTTTACTTCCGATACCAATGATGTTAAAACTTACGGCCTGTATTATTTTGAAATTGATATGGAAGCTCCTGCACTGTTAGCTGATTCATCTTCAAAACACATCTTTGACGAATGGCATGTAAGCCCACACCGCAGTTTATCTTTTTCTGATTCAGGCAAACGCTTATTTTTCGGGACGGCTCCAATACCCGAGCCGGAACCAAAAGACACTCTGCTCGATGAAGAAAAATACAGCCTTGACATATGGCATTGGAAAGATTCGCAGTTACAGCCAATGCAACATGTTAACCTGGATGATGAAAAGGAAAGGTCTTACCTTGCTGTTTATGAGCCTGCGAAAAATGAATTCTGGCAAATGGCAGATACTACCATACGCAACGTAAACACAGCAGGCAAAGGTGATGCCCGCTTCGCCGTCGGTTATGATTATCAGCCCTACGAAATAAAGCTATCCTGGGATATCAGCCGATACAGGGACGTGTATCTGTTTGATATTGAGAATCGCGAAAAGAAATTGTTACTTGAAAAAGCAACCTTTGTATATGGTTTGTCACCGGGTGGCAATTATCTAATATGGTTTGACAGTGAAGATAAAGACTGGTATGTACACGACAACAATACAGGAAGTTCACGGAATATTTCACACGAGGTGCCGGTGCCCTTATACAGGGAAAAATGGGATCAACCCCGCCCTGTTCCACCTTCAGGAATAGCAGGGTGGTTCGAAGATGACGAAGATGTGCTCGTTTACGATGATTATGACATCTGGCAGCTTGACCCGGAAGGGAAAAAAGAGCCTGTTAATATTACAATGCACCGAGGCAGAGATAACTATAACATTTTCAGGTATATTCAAACCGATAAAGATGAATTATTTATTGACAAAAGCGAGCCTTTGTTTTTGAGTGTGTTTAATGAAAAAACCAAAGCAGCCGGATTCTGTCATTACTTCCTGGCCAGGCGCCGCCCATTCTTTACTAATCTTATAACCGAAGACAAAAGATTCTTCTTTGTTGAGAAAGCCAGAAATGAAGATAAAATAATCTGGCGAAAAGGTGATTTTAAAGAATATAACGACCTGTATATAAGCAATCCTGATATCACTGATATTGTTAAAATAAGTGATGCCAATCCTCAGCAGGATAATTACCTTTGGGGAGAAGTAGAGCTTGTGGAATGGACATCTTTCAGA
This sequence comes from Bacteroidales bacterium, assembly GCA_007130125.1. Classification (GTDB taxonomy): domain Bacteria; phylum Bacteroidota; class Bacteroidia; order Bacteroidales; family UBA7960; genus PUKZ01. The sequence continues at coordinate 12,815 of SLSZ01000075.1, read as the reverse complement.
AATGATACATTACAGGGGTTATTCTATACTCCTGAAAATATGGAGCCCGGCAAGCAATACCCTATGATAGTATATTTTTATGAACGCCTTTCCAATAGGAAGCACCACCATTACGTGCCATCTCCCAGCCGTTCGGTAATAAGTATTCCATTTTGCACCAGCAACGGCTATATAGTGTTTGTACCTGACATCCCTTACGAAATAGGTTACCCGGGACAGAGTGCTTATGATGCTATTGTTAGCGGAACACAAAGTATGGTAGAACGTTATGATTTTATTGATCGTGAAAACATCGGTTTGCAAGGCCAGAGCTGGGGCGGATACCAGGTAGCCTGGGTTATAACACGTACTGATATGTTTAAGGCAGCTATGGCAGGAACACCAGTATCAAACATGTTCAGCGCATATGGTGGTATCAGGTGGGGATCAGGTATGTCAAGACAATTCCAGTATGAGCAAACACAGAGCCGCCTGGGTGGTTCGATGTGGGAGTCGCCGCATCTCTATTACGAAAACAGCCCTATTTTCTTTGCTGATAAGATAGAGACTCCGCTGCTGATTATGCATAATGATGAAGATGGCGCAGTGCCATGGTACCAGGGTATTGAGCTGTTTACAGCCTTAAGACGTCTGCAAAAACCCGCATGGATGTTATCCTACAATGGTGAAGCACATAACCTGAGAAGAAGGCCAAACAGGATTGATCTCAGCATTCGTATGAGCCAGTTCTTTGATCATTACCTGAAAGGTGAACCCGCCCCCAGATGGTTAAAATATGGAATACCGGCTATTGATAAAGGTCGGGTATCGGGGTATGAGCTCATTGATGGGGAATAACATAATAAGCCCGGAGGGCTTGCCTGTGAATAGCCTAAAGATAAAGGTCGGGTTTTGGGGTATGAGTTAATTGATGGGGAATAATATAATAAGCCCGGAGGGCTTGCCTGTGAATAGCCGTGTGTGAAACGCACGGATAATGGTCATGCGTAAATCATAAACGCTCCGGCAGGAGCCGTCTGTGGAAATTTTAATTATAAAAGATATTTCTCTTCAAATTCAACCCCATTTTCTAATAAAATCCTTTTTAATTCATCAATAAAGTTCTCCTCTTTATGATGTGACTTTTGTTTTTTAATGTAATTTATTAATACGTCTTTTTCTTTAATAGAATATGTAAAAGCAGCATAACCATCTTGCCAACCTGAAAATTTTGGAAAAATGTTTGAATTTTTCATCCAAATACTACTATTTACCTTTATATCTCTAACATAGTCGGCAAGGCAAACTGAGGGATGCAGGTCAGAAAAAATGTGAATATGGTTTTCTGTACCATTAATCCGGTATAATTTGCATTTTCTTTTATTAATAATTCCCCATATGTATTTATAAAGTTCTTCACAATGTATATCAGGAATTGTTGGCTTACGATTTTTGGTAGAAAATACAATGTGATAAAAGATTTGTTTGTAGGTGCTCATAAGATTAAGGTTTTTTGGGTTAATATATGACTGTAAAAATATAAAAAATAATGTAAAATAATTGATATTTAAGGCCGGCCCCTTCAGGGCGTATGGTTCATTCCAAACATGCAACCACCGGATAACCGGTGGCTATTGACAGACAGCCCTTTCAGGGCATTTTTCAGCATTTTTCAGAAACAATATAATCGGTGCTGCTTGATAATAGCAACCACCGGATAACCGGTGGCTATTGACAGACAGCCCTTTCAGGGCATTTTTTAGAAACAACATAACCGGTTTTAGGATTTTACATGTAATCCATAGAAGCCCGGAGGGCTTGCCTGTGAATAGCCGTGTGTGAAACGCACGGATAATGGTCATGCGTAAATCATAAACGCTCCGGCAGGAGCCGTCTGTGAAATATTTACAATGACAATTTCAATTGTTCCCTGATTTTAAAAGACCTTCTGTGGTAAGGTGAAAGACCATGCAAACGGACCATCTCCTTATGGTGGGGCGTCGGATATCCCTTGTTGCTGAGCCAGTCATAAACAGGATATTCATTATGAATATGGGCCATATACTTATCACGATGAGTCTTTGCCAAAATTGAAGCTGCTGCAATAGACATATAGGTTGCATCACCCCGTACAATACAAATATGGGGAGTGTCATAGTAGGGCTTAAACCTGTTACCATCAACAATTATCCCATGTGGCTTTGCTTTAAGTTTATCTAACGCTTTATGCATTGCAAATATTGAAGCGTTAAGAATATTAATTTCATCTATTTCTTTATTATCAACAGAAGCCACAGCCCATGCTCTGGCATCTTGTTTGATAATTTCTGCGATTTCTTCACGTTTTGGCCTTGAAAGTTTTTTTGAATCTTGCAACAATTGTGCAAGCCTGGTAGCAGGCACATTGGGTAATACAACGGCAGCTGCAAAAACAGGACCTGCCAGGCAACCCCTGCCGGCTTCGTCACAACCTGCTTCGATAATTGCTTTGGTATGATATAGCTTTAACATATGCCTGTTTGAAACAAATTAATTAACCAACTCCTCAATACATTCCAGGTAAACATCCTTTTGCGAATCAAAAGAGAACCTTTCAATCACGGTTTTCCTGCCCTCCTTGCCCAAACGCCTCCGCAACTCAGAAGAATCAACAAGCATACAAAGCTTTTCAAACCAGTCATCTTCATCAGTAGCCAAAAAACCATTTTTACCGTGTTTAATAATCTCATTATTAACCCCTACCGGTGACATGACAGCAGGGATTTCCAGCGCCATATACTGCAACCCTTTAAACCCGCACTTTCCCCTGGTCCATTGATTATCGGGCAATGGCATAATTCCTATATCTATTTTGTTTAAATCTGCCACTTCAGTCTCCTTTTTCCATCTAATATTTTCAAGGCCATCAATTTCTGCCGCTAATGGCTCATCAGAAATAACCCTAAAGCAAACCCTATCACCATACTTGTCTCTTATCCTTTTTAAAACCGGTATAGCCATATTAAGATGCTTTAATGTAGTTGACGAACCGGTCCATCCTATGCATACAGGATTATGTCCGGTCTTTCCGGCTGGCGCATAATAATCAGTATCAATGGTAGTTGGAATAATCTTCACATTTGAATTATATTTACAGGCATAATCAGACAGGTATTTATTGCCAACAAAAACGGCATCCGACAGTTTGATAATACGTGGTGTTTTTGAAGGCATTTTTAAGAATGCAAGATTGCGGTTACCTTCTGAAACATCTTTCAACCATATAGAATCATCAAAATCAACTATTACGGGAACTCCAAGTTTTTTCAGTCTTCTCTCAAAATATGTAGTGCCGAGCATTATTGCTTCACGATATATAAATATTATATCAAAACTTTTTGCCAGCTTAAGGTCTCGCAATCTCTTACGGATACTCTTAAGCAGGATGCGAAATTTTGCAATAAATTTTCCGGGCGCATAAAACAATCTATCATCCGACTCATCTATCAAATAAGATATTTGTGATTCAAATCCGTTCTTTTTCAGATAATCGAGATATTGTTCAAAACGGAACCTTTGCCCGGGAGACCTTCCGGGTCGGTGGGCAACCAAAAAAAGTATCTTTTTACTCACAATCGTTTTGTTTTAAAACCTCAGGCAACACATTTTAACCTCTTATTCTAAAATCCAGCAAGTGTCTAAAACCTATTTATTAACCAACACATCCCATCCGTACAATAACACATTGGCACATTAACACATTGACACATTAAAAAATTTACATGTTTGCTCATCTGCTTATCACTCTATTTTCAATCTCCTTGAAAACAGATTCAAATATAACCTTTCCATCAACATTTTGCAGGTTTTCATCAGCAGCTCTTTCAGGGTGAGGCATCATTCCAATCACGTTTCGCTGTTCATTGCATACGCCGGCAATGTTTTCAACGGATCCATTAGGGTTTGATTCAGGAGTTATTTTTCCGTATTTATCGCAATATCTAAAAAGAACTTGCTCATTATCATTAAGCTTTTTTACAACATCATCTTTTGCAAAATATTTACCTTCTCCGTGAGCTATTGGTATTTTGAGTGGTTGATCCTGGTCAAGAGATGAAGTTGTTATACTCTGTTTCGTTTGTGGAATTATATATGAATTACGGCAGATAAATTTATGGTTGTCATTGTGCAATAATGCTCCCGGTAGCAGATGAGCTTCACAAAGGATTTGAAAACCATTACAAATGCCTATTACAAAACCGCCGTTATTGGCAAATTTTATCACCTCTTCCATAATTGGTGAAAAACGTGCAATTGCCCCGGAACGTAAATAATCACCGTAAGAAAACCCACCCGGTAAAAAAATAAATTCGCAATTCTGAAGATCACGATCTTTATGCCATAACGGCACAACCTCCTGGTTAAATATCTTCTTCAAAACGTATATCATATCATGGTCACAATTAGAACCGGGGAAGACTACTACACCAAATTTCATATTATTGATTTATTTTTAATGAAAATTTTTTCAAAAGTAAGTAATTATTTTTTCATAAGACAGTTGACATCACTGTAAATTTGATCAACCAAATCTGTCAAGTTTTACCAAGATCAAAAAGACAAACAATAAAGTAAAGACCAGCTCATTCAAATGCCTGTTCTTATTGCTATGAAAAAAGCACGATAGTATAACAGCTGCATAAATATTCAAAGTGCCGTAAAATATTAATTGTTGCTCTAAAACAAATAAAAGGGATATTAAAGATATTATAAAAAAGTAAAGAAAAACATTATATCTCTTTCTAACACGCACGGGCCTGTCTCTAAGGAATGACAAATACACCGTTACTATTGTTATAAAGCCAATAAAGGCAAATAATGACAAATATATACTCATGAACTGCTCCAGTTCGATATTAAAGACCATAAAAGGTCTAAACATTCCGGCAAACTCATATAAACGTTCATCCAACTGGTCTGTCATATGATAAAAGACACCAAGGAAAAAGAATGGGGTGAAGAACCCCAAAAAATTTGCAATAATACTTCTAAGAGATGCAATATAATATACAAAGAGTGCTATTATTGCCAGCAGAATAAAGAATATTGAAGGAAAGTAAAACAGTGATGCAAGGCCGACCAACAATCCAACATTAAATACCTCAAGGTAAACTTTTTCTTCACTAAAAACATCAATTATTTTATCCAGCACGATAATGAGAAAGAAGTTTGATATAAGTACGGGGTGAAATGAGAACATATCAAAAGAGCTGCTCATCAAAATCGCATACAAAAAACCGGGCATAAATGAATGCCGGTCAACCAGATTTTTGGTGGTTACAATATGATTAAAAACAAAAGCCTGTGTAATAAGAAAAACAAAAGCCAGTAGAACATTTAAAAACTTGTATGTTTCAAAAAAAGGTAAAATCAATGCATACAAAGGTGCAGGATACTCCGACGGGATTGCTATTTCACGATAATACCAAAAGCCATCAAGCCAAAGCAATAGGGTAACCACAACGATCACAAAAGGCAGATATACGCGGTTTGTTTTGAAGGCATTAATAAACATATTGTCAATTATTTATGTTTTATCAGATCCTTTCCGATATCTTTTCTACAATATTTATCCTGAAATTCTATTTTTTCTGCACTCAATGTTGATTTTTCCAATGCCCCGGAAAGACTGTTGTCGAGCGATGTTATGGCCAGGACCCTGCCTCCTGAGGTTTTTGTAACTCCATCCTGAATACAGGCACCCGCATAAAACACAATGCTATCCTTAACAGATCCAATACCTGTAATATCATATCCTTTAACATATTTACCCGGATATCCGCCAGACGCCAGGATAATAGTAACAGCCGTTTCCGGAATTATATCAACCTGGTGTTTATCCAGGGATCCGCTATTTAGATCCGTCAATAGCCGGACGAAGTCTGAATTAATTCTGGGCAGAACCGCCTCTGCTTCGGGGTCACCCAGTCTTACGTTATATTCAATAACATATGGTTCACCATCAACATTCATAAGGCCGAAAAAAATAAAACCCTTATAATCAATATTTTCTTCTTCCAAACCTTTTATTGTCGGCTCGATTATTCTACTACGCACCTTTTCCATAAATGGTTCATCAGCAAATTTAACAGGGCTAACACATCCCATTCCGCCTGTATTCGGGCCTGTATCACCCTCACCGATACGCTTATAATCTTTTGCTTCGGGCAGCAATACATAATTAGTGCCATCAACAGCTGCAAATACTGACAATTCTATTCCATCCAAAAACTCTTCAACAACGATACAACTTGAAGCATCTCCAAACATCTTTTCATAGATCATCTTTTTGAATATGCTCTTTGCTTCTTCCAGTTTTTTACATATCAACACACCTTTTCCGGCAGCAAGGCCATCAGCCTTAAGCACATAGGGCGGGTTTAAGGTTTCCAGAAAACTCAAACCTTCTTCAACATTATCAATTGTAAATGACTTGTAATTTGCTGTAGGAATATTGTTCTTCTGCATAAAGGCTTTTGCAAAGTCCTTACTTCCCTCCAGCTTAGCACCTGAAGCATTTGGGCCGATAAAAGCAATTTTACTTAAGTCAGGATTTTCAGAGAAGTAATCTGCAATACCCTCAACCAGTGGAGCTTCCGGGCCAACCACAACCATGTCAATTTTTTTATCAACTGCCAGTTTGCCAACCGCATTAAAATCATTAGGATTAACATCAACATTATCACCACATAATTTTGTACCTGCGTTTCCCGGGGCGATATATAACTTCCCGCATAACGGGCTTTGTTTAATCTTCCATGCCAGTGCATGCTCTCTACCTCCCCCGCCTAATATAAGAATATTCATACAAGTGATTTTTGTTAATTTTTTATGTTTTTAATCTTATTAATGGGAATACATCTATAACCATATTAGCAATTACTGGAACCCTTGCAATAACCAATACCAAAGACCTACATGCCTTAACGGTTCAACAACTAAGCGACTAAACTCTTACTTCAACCCGTCTCTCTCAAGCATAGCATCAACATCAGGCTCTTTGCCTCTAAATCTCTTATATAACAGCATAGGATCTTCTGTTCCTCCCCTTGAAAGAATGTTCTCCCGAAATTTTTTCGCTGTGTCACGATCAAAAACACCTTTTTCCCTGAAAGCTTTAAATGCGTCAGCATCAAGCACTTCAGCCCATTTATAACTATAATAACCTGCAGAATATCCGCCGGCAAAAATATGCGAGAAAGCAGGGCTTATCATAGTTCCTTTTACTTCAGGTAACAATTTAGCAGGTTCAGTGGCCTTGTCTTCAAAAAGTTCTACACTTTCAACAACAGTCTGATTAATGGAATGCCAGGCCATATCAATAACGCCATAGTTTACCTGGCGCATGGTATTAAAAGCAACATTAAACTTTCTTAGTTCAATAACTTTTTCAATCAATTCGGCTGGCAGTAATTCCCCTGTCAGGTAGTGACGTGCAAACATAACCAGAAAGTTTTTTTCAGTTGCCCAGTTTTCCAAAAGCTGCGAAGGCAATTCCACAAAATCCCGGTAAACATTTGTGCCAGACAAAGTATTATAACTTACATTTGATAACATACCATGCAGAGCGTGTCCGAATTCATGCAGGAAAGTAGAAAATTCACTGAAATTCAACAAAGAAGGATTGTCTTCGGAGGGTTTGGGGAAGTTGAACACCAGGCTAACGTGCGGTCTTATATTTTTCCCTTCTATAATTTCCTGCTCTCGGTAACTTGTCATCCATGCTCCGGGGCTTTTCCCCTTGCGTGGGAAAAAATCCAGATATAATACAGAAAGAAAAGAGCCATCTTCATCAAAAACTTCATACACTTCTACGTCGGGATGGTAAACATCAATATTGTTTGTCGGCTTAAAAGACAATCCCCATAATCGTGCTGCAAGAGCAAATGCACCTTTTCTGACTTTTCGCAGCTCAAAATATGGCCTGTACTGCTCTTCATCAAAATCATACAGCTTTTTCTTAAGCTTTTCGGCATAATACCACCAATCCCAATATTGAAGCTTAAAATCACTTCCATCATCATAAACCATTTTCTGAACTTCATCAATTTCTTTTCCGGCGAGGGGTTTAGCAGCCTCAATGAGACGATTGAGAAAATCAAACACAGTATCCGGCTTTTTGGCCATCCTTTCCTCCAACATCAAATGTGCATGTGTTGAATAACCCAGCAATTTGGCTTTTTCCAGCCTGAGGTTAGCTATTCTTTTTAGTATATCAGTATTATTATTTTCGTTATTTTTAAGACATCTGGACATCATTGCCCGGAACATTTGTTCCCGCAGTTGCCTGTTATGAGAATACTTCATAAAAGGCCAGTAAATGGGAGCCTGCAGGGTGAAAACCCAGCCTTCCTTGCTTTTTGACTTTGCTTCACTTGCAGCACTTTCCTTAACCGGCTCAGGCAAACCGGATAGTTGTTCTTCTTCCGTAATATGCAATTCAAAGCTGTTAGTTTCTGCAAGGACGTTATCATCAAACTTCAGAGTTAATTCTGAAAGCTCTCTCGAAATATTGCGTAGTTTGTTTTGTTGCTCTTTACCCAGAGTAGCACCGTTACGGAAAAAACGCAAATAAGTCTTTTCCAGTAAAGTTTTCTGCTCTGCAGATAAATTTAAACTTTCACGCATATCATAAACATGCTTTACTTTTTGAAAAAGCTTTTGATTAAAAGTTATGTCGTTATCAAAGTCAGAAAGTAAAGGAGCAACCTTACGTGCAATTTCCTGCAAACGAATGGAAGTCTCGGCGTGGTTAAGATTAAAAAAAACATTGCTTACCCTGTTGAGCAATTTTGCAGCTTTATCAATAGCCTCAATAGTATTTTCAAAATCGGGAGATGAGGGGTTTTCAGCAATTAGTTTAATCTCTCTTCGCCCTTCCTCAAATGCTTGTTCAAAAGCAGGCATGTAGAATTCCTCATTAATGCTTTCAAAAGGAACTGTCTCATATGGAGTATTAAAAGATTTCGACAGTAAAGGATTGTTATTTTGGGACTTACCAGATGACATATTAATTAACAAAAAACAATTTATTTATGATTCTTTAAAAAAGCAAGTACAATAAAACCTCCTGTTTATAGGACTAAGCAGTCAACACGATTAAATTACCAATTAACAGGTTTACGGCAAACAGGCATTGTCATGCACCTTGCCCCTCCACCGCCTCTGGGTAATTCTGAGCCATCCAGAGTAACCAGGTATTTGTCATAATCTGCAGGATTAATTCTTTCTTTAATGATATCAGATGCTTTAATAATTTCAAATCCATTCTGGCTAAGCTCTCCAACTGTATGTGTGTTACGTGCATACCCTATCACTTTTCCCGGCGCCACTGCAAAAAAGTTTGCACCACTGTGCCACTGTTCTCTTTCCTGGGCCCACTGATCTTTTCTTCCTCCGCAATAAAGAGGCTTTAGCTTCATACCTGCCTTATCAAGGGCCTGTAGCATGTTTTTTTCTTCCCTGATATATTTTACATTACCCCCTTCAGCATATATATGCACTGTATGGTACTTGTTCATTTTCATGATCACTGGATCATATATCATACAGGTTTCTTTATCCAGCAGGGTAAAAACCATATCAAGGTGAATAAAAGACTCCGGAGTCAAAGGTAACTCTTGAATTATCAAATGTATTTTTTCTTTTTTGCTTTTAATGTTTTCCAACAAAAAATCCACGCCCTGTGAAGTAGTTCGTGACCCTATACCCATAAGAAGAATATCATCACGAGCAACAAGCAAGTCACCTCCTTCTATTGCAATATTTTGATTATCAGGCTTCAAAACTGCAGCATTAAAAGTTTTAGTACTGAATGATGGATGGAAGTCAAAAATAGTTTCCATTATCAATGTCTCCCGTTGTCTGACAGTCGATGCCATTCTGCCAACAAATACATCATTAAAAACAGGCACCGTTGCATCCCGTGTGAAGAAAAAGTTATGAAGAGGTTTTAAAGAATAACGTTCTTTGCTCAAAAAATTTGTCAATGTGTTTTTTTGCAATGGAACTCCTTCTATCAATTGTGTTGCCAGCTCATCTTCATCGAGATCAAGTAAATAATCTTTAAGGTTTATTACATCTTCATTTTTACAGATCTTTTTGATAAGATGTTCTTTAACTTTTTCATTCTTCAAAACCGTTTTTAGCAAATCCTTTACCTCATAAGTAGTGCTCAGTTTATCCAACACATATTTAAACTGCCTATATTCTTTAGAAGCAACTGAAAGATTAAGTATATCACTATATAATGCTCTCTCAACGTTTTGGGGAGTCATGTTTTCAACTTCCTGTCCGGGAGTATGCACGATTACACCTTCTAATTCGCCAATTTCGGAAAAAATATTCGTAGAAATGTTTTTCTTCATAAAACTTTAGCTTTATCTAACCTAAATCTAACCAATTAACAATAAAACTTATACAATAAGCTTAATCAACATACATAAAACAGCGCAAATATAATCATAATAAAAACAATATCCGATTGTTTCCTTATGCTTAAAATATATCTATTTAAATATTTTTCGATGTTTTTAACCGGTAATTTTATTACGTCGCCAAACAAAGGAATAATGAAAAACTCAGCAGATCAAAAACGTTTTTGATTTGCCGGAACTCATTTAAAGCATAAAGCAATACTTGACCTTTCTACTATGAAGAACCTAAAAAGACTAATTTGCAAGAGTTATCATCAAAAAACCTGCCCGTATGTACAAAACTTTTATGCTATGATTTTCTTTCAATCAGCTTATTGATCAAATAAGCCAAATTGCTTTTTGATTCTTCAGGTATCTTGATTTTTTCAAGATAATCAAAGGCTCTCTTGTAGTATTTTTCCATATGTTCAACAGCCAAGTCATTAAGACCTAATTGCAGATAAATATTTTTTACAGTGTTGATCTTTTCTTCAGGATGGTGTATCTGGTTTGAAAATGCTTCTTTTAATTTCTTGTTCTGTTTTGAATCGGCTAATTCAAAAGCCTTAATATAAAGCCATGTTTTTTTGTTAGCTACTATATCACCACCTGTTTTTTTACCAAAAACTTCCTCATCGCCAAACACATCCAGCCAATCATCTTTAAGCTGAAATCCCAGGCCAAATAATTCACCGAACAAATACAAATTTTGTATTTCATTTTCAGGAGCTTCTGCCACAATTGCACCAATTTTGAGGCAACTGGCAGGCAGCACAGCTGTTTTTAGCCTGATCATATTAAGGTATTCTGCTTCGGTAACATTGTCAATAGTTTCAAAATTCATATCATATTGCTGGCCTTCGCAAACCTGCATTACAGTTTCATTAAAAACTTCCAGAATTTGCTTGAGTGACTTTTCAGGTGATTTAAGCATGTATTGATATGCCAGGGCAAACATAACGTCTCCCGACAAAATAGCGGTATTTGTATCCCATTTTTTATGTACAGCGGGTTTCCCTCTACGTATAGGTGCCTGGTCCATGATGTCGTCATGCATCAAAGTAAAATTATGAAAAATTTCCAGCCCAACAGCTAAAGGCATAGCTTTGCTAACGCTACCGCCGAACATATCACATGCTATCAGGGTCAGCAAAGGCCTTACCCTTTTTCCACCATTCTTCAGGCAATATTCAACAGGCAGGTATAATTCTTTTGGATCACCTGCAATTTCAAGTTCTGATATTTGATCATCAACTTTTTTAATGAGTTCATCAATTGTATATGGCATATGGTTGTAATGTTTATTGGTTTTATTGGTTTTATTGGTTTTGTTGTTTCTGAATTACTAATAAAGATTATTCAAAATCACTGATCAATTTAAGCTTAATATAATATAGTGTGATACTTTAAAAATATATTGAAGTTATTAAACTTTTTAATGACAGTTATTCATATCAATAATAAACCTTGTGTCTTTAAGGGTTTTTAAAATTCCTTTCTCTATTGGTATCAAATCACGTTCAAGCAAATTCTGCATTTTTCTGATATCAGGATACCTGCGTTTCATATCACCTTCGGGCAATGGTGGTTTAAAAACTATTTCTGATTTTGAATCTGTCAGCTCAATAATTGTCTTGGCCAGTTCTAAAATCGTGATCTCTTTGTCAGATCCGATATTTACAACATCGTTAATATATTTTCCATTTTTAAACGCGCTTATACAGGCATCAACATTATCATCAATAAAACAAAATGTTCGGGTTTGCTCGCCTGTTCCGTATATAGGGATATCTTCATTTCTCAAAGCATGTTTGATAAATTTTGACATGACAAACTCCGGGGCCTGCTTTGGCCCGTAGGTATTAAAAAACCTGAATATCGTAAAATCAAGGTCAAATTCTTTTTTATATGAGGTAAGAAATGCTTCAGCCACGTTTTTTACAACTGCATAAGGTATTCTTGAGTTCAAAGGTGTTGTTTCTTCATTTTGAGGCAGGTCAACCGGCTCACCATACACTTCCGAAGAGGAAGCAAAAAACACTCTCCTGACACTGGAGTTCTTAGACAGGTTAAAAACATTTTCAATACCTTTTAAATCTTCCAATACACAAATCGGATTAGCCTGAGTTCTTTCCACTCCAACAAATGCAGCATAATGAAACACATAGTCGAAATGATATGAAAGCATAACCTCGGCTATATCACGATATTTGTTAACATTACATTTTAAAAATCTCCAGTTGTCTTTTGGTAAGTCCGGCAGTTTTTCCTTATAACCAGTCGATAAATCATCTACGATCACAACGAAGTTATCAGGATCTTTGATAAGTTTCTCCGCTAAACAGCTTCCAATAAATCCGGCACCACCGGTAATTAGTATCT
>SLSZ01000204.1 GCA_007130125.1 Bacteroidales bacterium | reverse complement strand
GAAGCAAGCTTTACCAATGATTTAGGTGCCGATTCTTTGGACACCGTTGAACTTATCATGGAATTCGAGAAAGAGTTTAATATCGCGATTCCTGATGACCAAGCTGAAAAGATCAGCACTGTAGGCGAAGCTATTGCCTATATAGAAAACACAAACAAGTAAAAACCTAAGAAGCTTTCAATGAAACTTCGTAGAGTAGTAGTTACAGGTTTAGGCGCTATAACTCCTTTAGGTAACAATGTTCCTGATGTATGGGACGCTTTGCTTAAAGGAGTTAGCAGTGCCGCCCCAATCACGCGTTTTGACGCATCAAAATTCAAGTCTCAGTTTGCATGCGAGGTTAAAGGGTATGATCCTAAAGATCATTTCGAAAGAAAGGAAGTACGCAAGTATGACCTTTATGCTCAATATGCTATGGTCTCTTCTGAAGAGGCTATAAGGGATTCGAACTTAGATTTGGAAAAGATTGATCTTGACAGGGCTGGTGTTGTCTGGGGCAGTGGTATCGGGGGATTGGATACTTTCCTGGCAGAGATTACGAATTATGCTAAGGGTGATGGAACCCCGAGGTTCAATCCTTTTTTCATACCAAAGATGATTGCAGATATTGCTGCAGGCCACATATCTATAAAGTATGGTTTTAGAGGTCCTAACTTTACAACCACTTCAGCATGTGCGTCATCAGCTAATTCCATAATAGATTCGTTTAACTATATTCGTTTGAACAAAGCGGATATTTTTGTTACCGGCGGATCTGAAGCTGCTGTTAATCCGGCTGGAATTGGTGGATTTAATGCCATGCATGCTATTTCAGTTAGAAATGATGATCCAAAAACGGCATCAAGGCCCTTCGATAAAGACCGCGACGGTTTTGTTCTTGGCGAAGGGGGCGGTGCTTTAGTTTTGGAAGAGCTTGAACATGCAAAGAGGCGTGGCGCAAAAATTTATGCTGAGGTTGTTGGAGGTGGATTATCGGCGGATGCTCATCATATAACAAGCCCGCATCCCGAAGGAGTGGGTGCGAGAAATGTGATGCAGTATGCTTTGGAAGATGCAGGTTTAATGCCGGGGGATGTTGACCATATTAATACGCATGGAACATCCACACCGCTTGGTGATATTGCAGAACCAAAGGCTATTGTTTCACTTTTTGGTGACCATGCTTATGAAATAAGCATTAACTCTACCAAATCCATGATGGGGCACCTTTTGGGAGCTGCCGGAGCAGCAGAATCTATTGCAACTATTTTGGCAATAAAAAATAATATAGTGCCACCGACTATAAACCATTTCAATCTTGATCCGGATATAGATCCTAAGTTGGATTTTACGTTTAACAAAGCTAAAAAGCGTGAGTTGAATATTGCTTTAAGCAATACTTTTGGTTTTGGAGGACATAATGCTTCTTTAGTATTTAAGAAGTTTACCGAATAGATAGTATTTTGGGATCACTAAACAATTTGTTTAAAAAGCATTGCAGTTCAGATCAAAAGCTGATCAATGCAATTAATAATATTTTTGGCTTCTCTCCCAAAAACATAGCACCCTATAAGCTGGCTTGCAAGCACAGGTCAATCGCAAAATCCAGTGCTAATGGCTATAAGTTTAGCAATGAAAGACTTGAGTTTTTGGGAGATGCCATTTTAGGCTCTATTGTTGCCGAGTACCTTTTTAAAAAATTTCCTTATAAAGATGAAGGCTTCCTTACGGAAATGCGTTCGAGAATAGTGAGCCGAAGCAACCTTAACAGCTTGTCACGACGACTTGGACTTAATCAGCTTATAGAAACACACAACGAAAGCAAATCTACCAACTCCATCCCGGGGGATGCGTTTGAAGCCTTTATTGGCGCAATATATCTCGATAAAGGATATGAGTTTACCAGGGAAGTCATTATAAACAAAATAATAAACTTCCATATCGACATTGAAGAGTTGATCTCTACTGAGGTGAACTTTAAAAGTAAGCTTATTGAATGGGGACAAAAAAACAAATTGGATATAAACTTCAATTTGGTTGAAGAAGAAGAGGTAAACAATAAGCACAAACTTTATACGATTGACGTTAATGTTGGTAATGATAAATTAGGTTCAGGAAAAGATTATTCAATTAAAAAGGCCGAGCAAATTGCTGCTAAAATAGCTTGGGAGAAATTAACAGGCAATGACTAAGAAAATTAAACTTGAAGTCAAATATGAGTCTGATTTTGAAGTATTGGGCTTATTCTCAAGCCTTAGTGATTACCGGCTGTGTTGGTTTATAAATAACTCACTTGGTATAAATCTTTCCCGCAAAACCGATATTACACTTACTCCATTTAAATCCGATAAACTGGAATCGTTTTCCTTTTTTAACTACGGGGATAACGAATTGATGGTTAACTACTATCTTCTGAACAATCGTAAAGGCCAAAATATTTTACTACCGGAACCTAAGAAACTTGATTATTTGTTGCTGTTAAAAGCAAAAGATTTTAGAATTGATATCAATGAAATAGTTACCAAGCTTCGTGGTGTATCACAAATTGCAACGGCTGTATGGTTTAAGCAACCAGAGGAAGTCAAAAACCTGGACAGGTTGTTATATGACCTTGAAATGGCGTTGGTTGAAAAACCTAGTTAAATGTAAGGTGTTTTAATTATTCTGTTTTAAGTGCATCTGCAGGATTTGCCTGTGATACTTTAATTGTCAAACCGGAAATTGTTATTGATACTATTAGAAATGATATTAATCCTGCAAGCAGAAGATAACCAACTGACATTTCTATACGGTAAGGGTAGTTTTCGAGCCAGCGGCTCATTACATACCATGCAACAGGCCATGCAATTGCATTTGCCAATAAAATCCAACGGGTTATATCTTTAAAAAGAACATAGTTTATTTGCATTGTTGATGCGCCCATTACTTTACGAAGACTAATCTCTTTCTTTCTTGCTGCAATAACATATGATGACAAACCCCAAATGCCCAGCATAGCAATAATTATCGCCAGGGCAGAAGCATAAACCAGAATTTTATTTGTGTTTCTCTCTTGTTGATAATATTGATGTTTAAACCTGTTTTCAAGAAATAATGCGTTAGTTTTGAAGTTTGGATCAAAGCTGTAAAAAGTATTATTTATATGCTCTAAAATAGCATCCTGATTATTTTCACCAATTTTAATGGCAATATTATTTATACCGGCCGAATATGCTGAAAGTATCAAAGGTTCAATTGCTGATTTTAAAGAAAAAATATGAAAGTCTTCAACTACTCCTATTATCCTTCCTCTTCTGTTAAACATCACAACATCCTGCCCTATAGGGTCATCTAATCCTAAAACTTTAATAGCAGATTCGTTCACAACAAAATTATCAAGGTCGGTTTGCAGGTCAAAGTCAAACCATCTGCCATCGACAATATTAAGTCCAAATGTTTCCTTGTAATCGCGAAAAACCCTGAATTCAGTTATAGATATAGCTTTATCTCCCGGGTCTTCGGCTCTTCTTAATGACATGCCGCTACCGCCTCCGCCACCGGGAAAAGCATGGGAAGCAGTAACATGTTTTATTCCCGGATGTTGCAGCAACTCGGCTTTTATTGGCTCATAACCATTAAAGACCCTGTCTGTTAACCCTGAATAAACAATAACGTTTTCTGGTGAAAAGCCAAGGTCAGCAGTTTTCATGTGGTTTATTTGCCGTTCGAAAACGGTAATAGAAATTATTAAAAATACTGAAATCGCAAATTGAATTATTACAAGCACAATTCTTAATAAAGGATTTTTATGACCACCACGCGCTTTACCTCTGAGAATTTCAGCAGGACGGAACCGCGAAAACATAATTGCCGGGTATGTGCCGGCAACAACTCCAATAATCAATACCAACCCTATAAGCTTTAAAATATTGACAAAACTAAATTTATCAAACAGATCTAATTCACTTCCAAGCAGGTTTGAGAATGGTGTAATAAATATTTCAACAAAAACTATAGCTAATATCAATGCAAGTAAGCTTGTCCAAGTTGATTCACCAAGGAACTGAAAAATTATATTTGAGCGATTTGCACCTGAAACCTTTCTTATGGATGCTTCAACAGCTCTTTTTTCCGAGCGTGCAGTGATAAGGTTTACAAAATTGATAATAGCTATAGACAGAATAAAAAATGCTATAATAGAAAAGGTATAAATTAACCTTAGGTTTCCTCTAACTCCCAACCCCGGTATAGAATAATCACCAAAGTATATATCATGGAAAGGCTGTAATATAAAACTTAGCCTGTTTTCATAATCCTTTCCAAACCTTTCAACAGCGCGAGTTTTAATCAATGACGCCAGAACTTCTTTATCTGCATCACTAAGTACATTTTTTGTTTTAAGAAAAACATACACATCCAGGGCAAAACTTCCCGAATATGATGGATCAAGAGCTTCATATGATTGTAACCCTGAAAACTGCATAAATGTGTTTTTCGGCAGCGGCTCCAATACAGCACCAACTCTTAAAGGCACATAATCTCTTGAAAGACGTCTCATTTCAATATCTAAAGTCAGTTGCTCAGCTTCTATAGTTTTATCAATAGGATCTTCATTGCCGAAAAGTTTTTCGGCCAGTTCCCATGAAAGAACCACAGATGAAGGGTCGGAGAGAGTATGACGGAGATCGCCGGAACTAACTTTAAAATCAAAGAAATCAACAAATGATGGATCTGTCATAAAAAACCGTTCGTATTCAAACTCTTTGTTATCAAGCCTGACGCCATAATTTTCCGGCCTTAGCCTTAAAAAATCATTCACTAAAGGAGAGTTCTCATTAACATAAGAGCCAATTTCCGGCAAAGTGTGGGGAAAAATATTATCTGTTTCGCCGCCAATTACTGAAACTACACGATATATTTTGTCGCCATGTTTATGAAAGCGGTCAAACCCTGCTTCGTTACTGATATATATAAACAATATCAGTGAAGCAGCCAGGCCCACTGCCAGCCCAAGTATATTTATTAAGCTGAAACCCTTTTGGCGGATTATGTTGCGCCATGCTATCTTAAGGTAGTTCCTGTACATGATCTTATTGTTTTAGTTACAACGGATTACTTTGTCAAATAACGAAATATGGTTAATGGTTACTGATTACCGATTACTTTTAATCACGAATCCTTTCAGTCTCGGGACTTCCGCTACGCTCCAGCTTTTCACTTTTCACTTTTCACTTTTCACTTTTAACTATTCTTCAACCCTACTCCGTCCTCAACGACTCTGCCGGATTTGACCTTATAACACGCCAAGCTTGCAAACTTGCAGTAATAAAGCATAATACAAACGCAATTATTCCCGGCAATATAAATATTAATGGATTAAGGCTTATCTGATATTCAAAATTGCTTAGCCAATAATCAGCTACCCACCATGATAATGGTATTGTAATAACAAAGGCGATTATTATCAATAGTAAGTTTTCTTTGTTAAACAGCCATAGAAGCATAGTATGCGAGGCTCCAAGTACTTTTCTTATTCCCAGTTCCTTGGTTCTTTGTTCTGCCGTAAAGGCGGCCAGTGAATAAATACCCAGCATTGAAATTAATATTGCCAGTATCGAGCCGTACAATACAAGGTTGCCGGTACGTTGTTCCCCCTGGTAGTATTGTTCCATCCGTTTATCCATATATATCATATCAGGTATATAATGAGGGTCAACATCGGATAATACACGCTTTATTTGTTCAACTGTACTTCTTTGATTTTCCGGGCTTAATCTTATATACAAATAATTATAGTTTTCATCATCAATCAAAAACAAAAGCGGTTCGATACTGCTATGCAATGATCTGAAATTAAAATCATTAACAACTCCAACAACCTCGCCATAGAATCCAAAAGAATAAAGTTGTTTACCAATTGGATCTTCGAGTCTTAAAGCTCTAACTGCAGTTTCATTAATTATAAATGCACTTTCACTATCGAGTGCGTTGTCTTTTGAGAAGAATCGACCCTTTTTTATACTAAACTCCATTAGCTCCGGGAAGCTATGGTCAACAGCATAAATGTTGCAAACAACCCCATCCTTATAGTCTTCCCTGTTTTTTCTGACCTGGTCCATATGTGTGCTTGCCGTGAAGTCCTGCAGTGATCCGCTTACTTCTATAACACCGGGAACAGACAGCAGTTCGTGTCTTAATGACCCGTAATTGGCAGATATCTGAGAAGATACGTCACGCACCATTAAAACATTATCCCTGTTGAAACCCAGATCTTTTTGGCTTACATAATTTAATTGGCTGAACACGACGAATAAAACCGAGATTAAAAACATCGAAATAATAAATTGCATTGTTACCAGCACTTTCCTGAAAAATTTACCACCTTTTCCTTTAACCTGTTCTCCTTTCAGTATGGGTCCCGGTTGGAAACCAGACAGGTAAAAAGCAGGGTATAGGCCTGAAAGAAAGCCGGTTATCAGCAATATTATAAGCATCATAGCTATGCCGGCAGGTGACAAGATTATAGCAAGAGACAGGTCTCTTTCCATTAGCATACCGAATGGCCGCGCTAATATTTCTGCAATTACCAGGGCTATAATCAGTGATATCAATGTAATAAAAAAAGTTTCTGTAAGGAATTGTGTTATTAGCTTTTTTTTATCCGAGCCCATAGCTTTTCTAACGCCAATTTCACGGGCCCGTGATCCAGCCCTCGCTGTTGAAAGATTTACGAAGTTAACTATAGCTAACAGAATTATGAAAACAGAGATTGCAATGAAAAGAATCACGACTGTATAATTGCCGTTATTTCCCAACTCCCAGATCATATTTGAGTGAAGGTGTATTTTTTCAAGTGGCTGAAGGAATGCCTCAAATTGTATTAAATCAGGATCATAATAACTGTATGTACTATATAAATAATCGGTAATAGCTTCATTGAATTTGCTTTCAAAATCATTGTTATTATTGTAATTTTCGTGTAATAACAAATATGTGTAACAGTTAAAGCCGGTTGATGGCTCATTATCGCCACCCCAAATGGTTTCCAGTGAAAGTAAAACGGAAAATCCAAAATGGGAGTTTTCGGGTACATCTTCAATTATTCCGGTAATTCTAAAGCTATCATCATTAAAGTATATTAATTGGTTATAAGCTTCATTTGCACTATCAAAAATTTTTTCGGCAAGAGACCTTGTTAATACCATTGATTGAGGGTCTGTTAAACTACGGGAAGGTTCACCATATATGAACTTGTATGTAAAGACGTCGAAAAAAGTAGAGTCAACGTACATAAAGTCGCCGGTATTAAGTATTTTATCTTGATAGCGTATATTAGCATTGGAGCCGAAGCTGGGCACCAGCCTTGTATATTTCTCTACTTCCGGAATTATTTCTGAAGCACCCGGTCCGGCATGCATAGGAGTTGCAGGTAATGGCTGAATTTCACTAACTCCCATACCAACTTCAAAACCCACTCTCTTAATTCTGTGAGAATTTTCGTGATATTTATCATAGCTGAATTCGGTAAATACAAACAACCAGATCAACATAAATGCCGCCAGGCCCAGAGAAAGCCCCAAAATGTTAATAATGCTTTGTGACTTATTTCTGAAAATTAAACGTATGGTTGTTTTTATGTAGTTCTTAAACATTTTTTATGGCTTTTGTGTCAAATTACTGGTAACTGGTAACTGGTGACTGGTGACTGGTAACTGGTGACTGGTGACTGGTAACTGGTAACTGGTGACTGGTAACTGGTAACTGGTGACTGATTATCAATTACTTTTAATCCCGAATTCTTTCAGTCTAAGGACTTCCGCTACACTCCAGCTTTTCACTTTTAGTTTTTAACTTTTAGTTTTTAGTTTTTAACTTTTAGTT
>SLSZ01000057.1 GCA_007130125.1 Bacteroidales bacterium | reverse complement strand
TGTTTAATAAGAAACGGTGAAAGAGTAATAATCTAATAAATATATTGTTTAAGATGCAGAAAAAACTCCAGGAATTAACTGATAAGCTATACCAGGAGGGTATAGATAAAGCAAAAGAAGAGGCTGAGAAAATTGTTAAGGATGCAAAAAAAGAGGCGGAAGAGATTCGTTCAAAAGCCAAAAAAGAATCTGAGAAAATAGTAAAAGATGCTGAGAAAAATGCAGAAGAAATAAAAAAGAATTCTCTAAACGAGTTGCAACTTGCGTCTAAGCAGGCAATCTCAGATCTGAAGCAGCGAATTTCCAATCTTATTGAGATGAAAGCCGTTGCTCCCAAAACGAAAGAGGCTTTTGACGATAAGGATTTTACAAAAGACGTTATCCTTACAATTGTTAAAAACTGGGATCCTAATGATGAATCGCAAGTAAATCTCAAAGTACTACTGCCTGAAAAGAAACAAAAAGAGTTTGAGAAGTTTTTTAAATCAAAGGCGAAAGATTTGCTTGATAAAGGGCTTGAAATTGAATTTTCTGAAAATATTAAAGGAGGATTCAGAATAGGGCCTAAAGACGGAAGCTATTTCATATCCTTCTCGGATGAAGATTTTGAAAGCTTCTTCAAAACTTTTTTAAGACCTCGCCTTGTTGAAATGCTTTATGGTAAAGGTGACAAGTAATGGTAAATTCGTGTATGTATTAAATAAATTCGTTACACGCAACTAGTTATCTGTTACCAATAAGTATTATTATTGAAATTATTGAAAACCGGAGAGGATGGAGAGGATATAATTATTAAAATATAAAACATAAAAGCTATGAGCAAACGGGTTACCCGTTACCCGTTACTCGTTACTCGTTACTTATAAATATATGTTTGGGAAAATTAAAAGAAATTATTATTGTTTGGTTGCCGGGTTGCAGGATATTGAACTGGATACTCATAAGCTTCTTTTAAAACAGGAAGACCTTAAGGATTATCTAAGTTACGAGCTCCATAAGGACGATTTTGCCTTGGTTGAAAAATTGTACCTGCCATACGATAATCAAAACCTGCTAAATATTTTAAACAAAACTGATGAACCGTTTAATGAGAAGGGAAATTTTTCACAGGAACTGATTGAAGAACAGATCAAGGAACCATCTGTCCTGCCGGAGTATATGATTAAGTTCATTAAAGCTTTTAAAGAAAAGGAGCCTCTCTATCCTGAGATGAGTTCGGAAAATGAGCTTACTTATTTGTTTTATAACGAAATGCTCACAGATGATAATGATTTTATCAGGTGGTGGCACGAGTTGCAGATGAATGTCCGCAATATCCTTACGGGTTTGAACTGTAGAAGATATTCACTTAACCCGGAGCATCATATTATTGGCAATAACGAGATTGCCGATAGTATCAGGAAGAGCCATGCCAAAGACTTTGGCCTTTCAAACAAACTTGATTATGCTGAAGAGGTTATTTCTATCGGACGAACAGAAGATATACAAGAACGTGAGCTTGCTATTGACAAGTTTAACTGGAACCGTTTGGATGAACATATATTTTTTGAATATTTTACAATTGAACGTGTTTTGGCTTTTGTTCTGAAAACGTTTATGGTAGAGCGCTGGCTATCAATAGACAAAGAGCAGGGCAGGGAGATGTTCAAAAAGCTGATTGAAGAATTACAAAAAAGTTACGATTTACCGGAAACATTTAAGAAATAATAATTATTAACGTTTATGAAGACAACTGGTAAGATAACCGGAATTATTGCCAACCTTGTTATTGTTGAAACAGAGGGAACTGTTGCTCAAAATGAGATATGCTATATTAAACACGGGGATGAGCACCTTATGTCTGAGGTCATAAAAATCCTTGGGAAAAAAGCATATATACAGGTTTTTGAGAGTACCCGCGGATTAATGGTTGGGACTGAAGTAGAATTTACCGGACACATGCTTGAGGTTACACTCGGGCCGGGGATCCTTTCCAAAAATTTTGACGGGTTACAGAATGACCTGGATAAAATGGAAGGGGTGTTTTTGAAAAGAGGAGAATACACCTACCCGCTTGATGTTAAGAAAAAGTATGAGTTTAAGCCATTATCAAAGAAGGGTGATAGTGTTAAAGCAGGTGACTGGCTTGGGGAGGTAACCGAAAACTGGATCCCCCATAAGATCATGGTACCATTTAAGTTTAATGGAAACTTTAAAGTCAAATCAATTGAAAACAAAGGAAAGTATAAGATTGAGGATACTATTGCTGTTTTGACTGATGATGATGGCAAGGAGCATAAGGTAACAATGATCCAGAAGTGGCCCGTAAAAATGCCTATTAAGGCTTATAAAGACAAACCCAGGCCATTTAAGATTTTTGAGACGGGAATACGTGTATTTGACACTTTAAATCCTATGGCTGAGGGAGGTACCGGTTTTATCCCGGGGCCGTTCGGTTCAGGAAAGACCGTTTTGCAGCATAATCTCTCAAAAAATGCTGAAGCCGACCTGGTTGTTATCGCTGCTTGTGGTGAGCGTGCTAATGAGGTTGTGGAGATATTTACTGAATTCCCTGAGTTGGATGACCCGAGAAGCGGCCGCAAGCTTATGGAACGTACAACTATCATTGCCAACACCTCTAATATGCCTGTAGCTGCTCGTGAAGCATCAGTATATACAGCCATGACAATTGCCGAATATTACAGGGCTATGGGATTGAGAGTTTTGTTGCTGGCCGACTCTACTTCAAGATGGGCCCAGGCACTGCGCGAAATGTCAAATAGAATGGAAGAATTGCCCGGACAAGACGGCTATCCTATGGACTTGCCTGCTATTATTTCAAATTTTTACTCAAGAGCAGGATTCGTTTATCTTAATAATAAAGAAACCGGTTCTATTACCTTTATAGGAACAGTATCTCCGGCCGGTGGTAACTTAAAAGAACCTGTTACCGAGTCAACAAAGAAAGCTGCAAGATGCTTTTACGCGTTATCACAGCAACGTGCCGACAGTAAAAGATATCCGGCTATCGATTCTCTGGAAAGTTACTCCAAATATCTTGAATATCCGGAGATTATTGAATACCTTAATGAGAATATCGACAGCAAATGGACCGAAAATGTTCATTATGCCAAGGATACCTTGCTGAGAGGAAAAGAAGTTTTCGAACAAATAAACATTCTCGGTGATGATGGTGTACCTATTGATTATCACATCAAACACTGGAAAGCCGAGCTGGTTGACTTTGTAATTCTTCAACAGGATGCTTTTGACAAAACCGATGCATCATCTTCTTTTGAAAGACAAAGCTATATGCTTGAAAAGGTTGTAGATACGTGTAAGATGGATTACGAATTTGATGATTTTGAAGAGGTGGGGGCTTATTTTAAAAAGGTTATTAACCAGTTTAAGCAGATGAATTATTCGGAATTTGATTCGGATGAATTTAAAAAGTATGAAAAAGCTGTTGAGAAAACATTAAAGGAAAGACGTGTAGAGAAAGATAGTGATAAGGATGAGGACAAAGCAGAAGAAAAGTCCAAAGAGAAAAAAGCTGCTAAGCCTAAAGAGGAGGATGATGGAAAAGAGTCTAAATCCGAAAAACAAAAAGATAAAAAAGACAAAGAGTCCAAGTCTGAAAAACAAAAAGATAAAAAAGACAAAGACTCTAAGTCTGAAAAACAAAAGGATAAAAAATCTAAGGATAAATAAGAAAATAATAAATAAACCTGGAAAAGAAAACTAGATAATGGAACAAGATACAAAAGCATTTCAGAGAGTTTATACAAAGTTGTTTCAACTTACCAAGGCTACTGTTTCGCTTCATGCAACGGGAGTGGGTAATGATGAGCTTGCTATTGTTGATGGGCGTCCTGCACAGGTTGTTAAGATAATGGATGATATTGTTACGTTGCAGGTATTTCAGGGTACTGAGGGTATTGCAACTGATGCAGAAGTGGTTTTTACAGGCAAGGCTCCCACATTGAAGGTAGGTGATGACCTGACAGGCAGGTTTTTCGACGCTTATGGGTCTCCGATGGAAGGAAGTAAGGAGATCATGGGAAAGGAGATTGAGATTGGAGCTCCTTCTGTGAATCCCGTAAGAAGAAAGCAGCCATCAGAATTTATAGCTACCGGTATTGCAGGTATCGACCTGAACAACTCGTTGGTTACCGGCCAAAAAATTCCATTTTTTGCCGATCCTGACCAGCCTTTTAACCAGGTAATGGCAATGGTTGCCCTTCGTGCAAAAGCTGATAAGATCATCCTTGCCGGCATGGGACTTACCAATGATGACTATCTGTTTTTTAAAAACATATTTGATAACGCAGGGGCTCTTGATCGTATTGTTGGATTCATCAATACTACAGAAAATCCACCGGTAGAGAGATTGCTGGTACCCGATATGGCTCTTTCTGCTGCTGAATATTTTGCAATGGAAAAAAATGAAAAGGTTTTGGTGCTGCTAACAGACATGACACTTTATGCTGATGCATTAAGTATTGTCTCAAACAGGATGGACCAAATACCTTCAAAAGACAGTATGCCCGGATCGTTGTATTCCGACCTGGCCAGGCTTTACGAAAAGGCAGTTCAGTTTCCGGATGGAGGTTCGATCACGATTGTTGCAGTGACAACGCTTTCAGGAGGCGATATTACTCACGCGATTCCGGATAATACAGGTTATATAACCGAAGGACAGCTGTTCTTAAGAAAAGATACTGATGTGGGTAAAGTTATTATCGACCCGTTCAGAAGCCTTTCACGTCTTAAGCAATTGGTGATAGGTAAAAAGACAAGAGAAGACCATCCACAGGTTATGAATGCCGCAGTTCGCCTGTACGCCGACGCCGCAAATGCTAAGACAAAGCTTGAGAATGGTTTTGATTTGACAGAGTACGACGAAAGAACACTTGACTTTGCTAAAGCATATTCAGAAAAATTGCTGGCCATAGATGTCAATATTGAAGTTGAAGAAATGCTTGAAATAGCTTATCAGTTGTTTGCAAAACACTTCTCACACGAAGAGGTGGGTTTGAGACAAGAGTATGTTGATAAATACTGGAAGGAAAATTAATAATTAATGAAAAAATTCGCTTTTAAAATATGGCGATAAAATTTCAATATAACAAAACAGCACTGCAATCTCTTGACAAGCAACTCAAGATAAGGCTAAGAGCTTTGCCTACGTTGCAAAATAAAGAGGCAGCACTGCGTACAGAAGTTAAAAAGGCTAAGACTGAAGCCGAAAAGCTTGATGAAAAGCTCGAACAGAAAATGAAGGCTTATCATAAAGCTATGGATCTATGGGAAGAATTCGACAACAGCCTTGTGAAAATAGAAGATGTTGAGCTTTCCGTCAAAAAGATTGCAGGGGTTAAAACTCCAATACTTGAAGATGTGAAATTTGAGGTTGACGATTTTAGCGTTTTCAACAAACCACAATGGTACCTGGATGGTATTGATATTGTAAAACAGCTGGCTAAAATAGCAATTGAAAGAGAAGTCTTTTTGAGGAAAATGGAATTGCTTGACTATGCCAGAAAAAAAACAACCCAAAAGGTTAATTTGTATGAGAAGGTTCAAATACCGGGATTTGAAGATGCTATACTTAAAATAAAGCGTTTTCTTGAAGATGAGGAGAACTTATCAAAAGCCTCACAGAAGATCGTTAAAGCCCGGCTTGAGCAACAACAAATGGAGGATAGCGTATGATTTTACCAATGCTTAAATATTCATTCCTGGTTTATCATGGCGATTACGAGAAGTTTCTCGATGATATAGGCAAGATTGGCGTTGTTGATGTTATTGAAAAGAAAGATGAGGCTTCAGAAGAATTAAAAGAAAAATATGACCTCGTCAAAGAAATAACTACAACTATCAAGTTTCTTGAAAAGCGAGGAGTAGAAAAAAAGAAGCAAAAATCGACTGACGGAAAAGAAGTTTTTGAAGAGATCAATAGGCTTCGTGATGAGCAGGAAGAAAAACTTCAGCAGCTTAATTCTTTAAAAAAAGAAATAAGCCTTACTATGCCATGGGGAGATTTTTCTGTTGAAACTATTGAGAAGCTAAAGGAAGAGGGGATAAGGCTCAAATTTTATTCCTGTTCTTCAAAACGTTATGATGACCAATGGGAGCGTGAATATCCTATTGAAGTTATCGGCAAAAAGGCCGGGAACCTGTACTTTGTTGTTGTTGAACGTGGTGATGAGACAATAGAGCTCGATGCTGAAGAAGTCAGGGCGCCAGAAAAACCGGTTTCGGATCTTAAGTATTATGAAAAAAGGCTTGAGGAAGACATTCAGAAAATTGAAAAGGAATTTGATAAACATGCATCGCAAAGCATAAAAGCTTTGGAAGACTATCGCAAAGAGGTTTGGGAGACTACCGAGTATGAAAAAGTATGGGAGAATACCTTAAGTGAAGCCGATGATAAAGTGATGATCCTTGAAGGGTGGGTTCCTGAAAAGAAAGTGGAAGAGCTGGATAACTACCTTGAAAAGGGGAATATATTATATGTTGAAACCAAGCCCGACCCTGAGAAGGAGAAGGTGCCGATTTTGCTTAAAAATAAGAAGTTCTCTGAAAAATTTGAAATGCTTGGAGATTTCTACTCATTACCAAAATATAATGAGCTGGATCTGACACCTTTCTTTGCTCCGTTTTATATGTTGTTTTTTGGCTTTTGCCTGGGAGATGCCGGATATGGTATACTGCTTGGTATAGTTGCATTACTGGCACGACCAAAAGTAAAAAAGGAACTGAAAAAAGTGATGATGCTGATATTTTTCCTGGGTGTATCTACATTTGCTTTTGGTATTATAAGTGGTACATTTTTCGGTATTGACCTGTATGCTACAAAGCTTCCGGTTTACAGCTCGTTAAACACATATATGGAAGCCAGGGGAACAGATATTAATCAGCAATTATTTAACCTTTCGCTAATACTCGGAGGGTTGCAAATAGTCTTTGGTCTATTTCTTAAAGCTATCAATGAGACAATACAAATGGGGTGGAAATTTGCATTGAGTACTATTGGATGGATCGTTTTAATAATAGGAGGGGGGATCGTCTTTTCTTTGAACTACTTTGAAATGCTGCCGGAACAGATTATAAATATCTTATTGTATATTGTGCTGGGAGTTAGCGGGTTGTTTATTTTTATTCTAAATCATCCAAGAAGAAATGTTTTTGTAAATATAGGTGCAGGTTTATGGAATACATACAACATGGTTACCGGTGTTTTGGGTGATCTGCTTTCATATATCAGGCTTTTTGCATTAGGTATTTCCAGTGCAATATTAGGGTATGTGTTTAACAGTATAGCAGTATCTATGAGCGGAAATATCCCGGTGATTAGCATAATCGTTATGGTTGTCATCTTGGTAATAGGACACAGTATCAACCTGTTTATGTCAGGTTTAGGGTCTTTTGTGCACCCATTACGTTTGACTTTTGTTGAATTTTATAAAAATGCAGGCTTTACCGGAGGGGGTAAGCAGTATAGTCCGTTTAGGAAGACGGGGGAGTGAAAATAGAAAATAGTAAATATAAAATATGAGGGGTATGGTTGTGAGGTTGAATGGCATAGGGCATGGTGCAGGGGGCATGGGGCTGTAGGCAGTAGAGACAAGGCATGCCTTGTCTCTATGAGAACTGAGAGAGTTTAGAGAACTTAGAGAACTAAGAGAACTAAGGGATGGTTTATTGGAGACTGAGGACGGGCGACTGCCAGCTACCGACTGGACACTAAAAAAAGGGATACTATCTTTCTGTGATAGCAAAAATATTCCCGTAAAGGATTTGAGAATTTGATAATTGTTAGATTGGAATTTATTTGAAATTTGTTTTTTGATATTTGGTG
>SLSZ01000213.1 GCA_007130125.1 Bacteroidales bacterium | reverse complement strand
CCGGGTGATCTGTTTGTAAGAAAACTCATCTGCGAATAAATCATCAGGCTTGCTACTATTAATGCTATAGAAATAGCAAATTGCAAAAGCAGCAGTAACTGACGAGTTTTTAGCTGAATGAGTTTGTTACCAATTCCCTTAACACTGGTAATAACACTTCCTCCTCTAATAGCTGTTATAGCTTTGAATCGCGACATTATAAGAGCCGGATAAAAGCCTGCAATCAATGGAACTACTATCAGCAAACCTATAACTACCAGAGGAAAGCCAGGTGAACTAATAAATTGCTGTGTCATTTGTTTACCGGTAAGATTATTCAATACAGGTAGCATAATTTCAACCAACAGCAAGGCAATTACCATTGCAAAAAATGTAAAAACGAACGTTTCGATCAAAAATAATCTTATCAGATGCCCGCGATTGGCACCCAAAACCTTCCTGACCCCCACCTCCATACTCCTTCTGATAGCAGCAGCCGTACTCAAATTGACAAAGTTGAAACAAGCTAAAAACAAAATCAGTAAAGCCGTAGCCGAAAAAATTAAAACAACATAAATATCGCCCTTACTGGCTATGTCCCAGTCAACGTTTTGCGAAAAAAGCCTTACATCCAATAAAGGCTGCAGTGTAAAATGAACACGGTCAACATAAATCTCATTGGCATCCCACGCAAGGCTAGTTATCTGCTCAGCAATAAGATCAGGATCAACATCTTTTTCAACCTTCAGGTAATAAAACATACCCGCATTGGCCCAGTTATTTAACGCTGATGGGTTGATGC
Organism: Bacteroidales bacterium; assembly: GCA_007130125.1. GTDB lineage: Bacteria > Bacteroidota > Bacteroidia > Bacteroidales > UBA7960 > PUKZ01. The sequence goes on along the minus strand of SLSZ01000213.1, from coordinate 7,097 downwards.
TTTCCATACTTTGCAAGTGTGCAAGCATAGAAAAATCTAGGTGAGAATGTCCGGGTAAGTCTTTAATTATACCTCTTACAACATATGAATACTCATTATAAATGATAACAGTTTTCCCCATTGGATCTTCATTTCCAAAATATTTTTCCACTGCTGACTGTGTCAATACCAGTGAGTGGGCATCATATAATGCTGTTTGCGGATCTCCTTCGATGAACTCAAATGTAAGTATGTCTAATATTTCAGGATCTGCCAATGCAAAATCAAACTCGGTAAAAGGCTCGTCACTGACAGTTATTACGCATTCCCTGAGTGGCTGAATCCTGGCCATGTTATTTACACCGGGTACACGATCATCTATAAATCCGTGCATTATTCCCGGTTGAACTGCTGCCAAACCACCCGATTGTGGATAATGCTGCAACAACCGGTAAACCTGGGGTGCATGTTCATTATGACGATCATAGCTCAACTCGTCGGATATATATAAAAATATCAGAAGGCAAGTCGCTAAACCTACACTTAAACCTGCTAAATTGATCAGGGAGTGAGCATCTCCTTTTACAATTTTTCTAAAAAAACTCTTTAATATTTTTAAAAACATAATTTTATTTATTTTAATTTTTATAATTATAATCAAATAGTAGCCCAAACTATGCTATTAACTCATTTACAACATATTACAATATTTAATTTTTAAAACAAATGTTCATGATTGGACACAGCTGTACGCCAGCGAACATAAATGGAAAATCTCAAAGAAACAGACTACAACCACAGTTGGCAGTTTCCCGGTCATTGATCATAAGTGAAACAAATCTGAGTTCTGCAGGAAATAAAATTATTATTAGAACAGTTAATGGGTTGCTAAGAATATTATAAAATAAAAAAGCGCAAATAGCTATAAATTAACTATTTGCGCTTTATATCAATTATCCTGTTCCGGTTACAAGTTTATAATATATACAACAATAAATTCATGCATCCGGAAATAAAGAAATTTAGAAATCAGCGGGAAATTTTACTTATTCATTCCGCCACATACTGTGATAACCTGGCCTGTGATATAATCCGACATATCTGATGCAAGAAAAACGGTCAGATTGGCTACATCCTCCGGCTTGCCAGGCCTTTTAAGTGGGATTGTCTCTGTCCAGCCTTTCACTACCTCTTCGGGTAATTTGTCAGTCATCTCTGTTTTAATAAACCCCGGCGCTATTGCATTACAGCGAATATTGCGTGAACCAAGCTCCTGTGCGATAGACTTTGTAAAACCGATCATACCGGCTTTGGATGCAGCATAATTAGCTTGTCCGGCATTTCCTCCCAATCCGACAACCGAACTCATATTAATGATAGAACCACCACGCTGTTTAAGCATCAAACGCTGAACAGCATGAGTAAGGTTGAAAGCCGACTTTAAGTTTATTCTGATGACATCATCCCAATTTTCCTCTGTCATGCGCATAAACAGATTATCACGGGTAATGCCGGCATTATTGACAAGCACATCTATACGCTCAAATTCTTTAGTAACTTCTTCAATAAGTTTTTTGGAGTCTTCAAAGCTTGAGGCATCCGAAGCAAAAGCTTTGCATTTTACTCCATACTTAGCTGCTTCTTTTTCCAACTCTTTGGCTTTGTCATCATATTGCAAATCGGAAAATGCAACATTAGCACCATTCTCAGCAAATGCAATAACAATTGAACGTCCTATACCACGTGCTCCTCCGGTTATCAGTGCTGTTTTACCATCTAATATTTTCATATGTCTGTGTTTTGGTTTTTAGCTTATTATATTTAATGTTATTGTTCCGTTTTATTTGATTTCTTAAAGTAAGCAAAAATACAAATATAACAGAAATGAAAAACAGTTAAAAAGTATTATCCCAATAGGATGAGGCTTCCGGCCATTACACCCATTCCTCCTATCAGTCCATATAATGCAAGGTGCGGCTTGCCGTATTCCCGGGCAGCCGGTAAGAGATGGTCAAGAGAAATAAAAACCATTATGCCTGCAACTGAAGCAAAAATAAAACCGAAAATAAAATTGGTCAGAAAAGGCATAAGTATTAAAAACCCTACAATAGCCCCGACAGGTTCAGCCAAACCCGACAAGAAAGAAAATTTGAATGCTTTCTTTTTGCTCCCTGTTGCATGATAAATAGGCACGGAAACAGCTATACCTTCGGGTATATTATGTATTGCAATAGCTATTGCAATAGGTAAGCCAAGTTTTATATCCTTCAATGAAGCAATAAATGTAGCAAGCCCTTCAGGGAAGTTATGGATGGCTATGGCAAATGCTGACAATACACCCATACGCAGCAACTTACTTCGCTTCTTATGTTCTTCAGCATTCGACATTTCTTCCACAAGCTTTAATTCATGAGGGTTTTCAAAGGACGGTACAAGCTTGTCAATCACTGCCATAACAACCATACCGGAAAAAAATGCAAGTACAGCTATAAAATGCCCCATTCTTTCATTAAGTTCAAGTGTTAAAATGTCCTTGGCTTCAAAAAAGATCTCTACAAAAGATATATATATCATTACACCGGCAGAAAACCCAAGGGCTAATGATAAAAAACGAGTGCTTGTCTTTTTGGCAAAAAAAGCAATAGTGCTACCTATACCCGTTGACAATCCGGCTATCAGTGTCAGGCCGAAAGCAATTAATATATCGCGGTTTGTATAACTAATTTCAGCTAAATCAGTCAAAACTATACCTTAATTAAGTTTTTGAAAGAAAATTCTTTGGCGCAAATGGAGAGGGCTTCATTGTAAATACCCTTGTAATCATATCCACACTCATTCTGTAATTCCTTAATTGAACCCTGCTCAACAAAACAATCAGGTATTCCAAGTCTTTTTACTTTAGCCATGTAATTATTATCAGCCATAAATTCCAGTACAGCTGAGCCAAACCCACCCATAATACTATTATCTTCAATGGTAAGTATTTTGGAGTAATTCTTAAAAACATAATGAAGCAATTCACTGTCTAAAGGCTTAAGAAACCTCATATCAAAAAAGGCAGCATTTATTTTATGCTCTTTTTGCAGATCATTACATACCCGTAAAGCAACATTGCCGACGTGTCCAATGGACAGTACAGCCAGGTCACTGCCTTTTTTCAGCATACGGCCTTTACCTACAGGTAGCTCTTCAAAAGGTTTTTGCCAATCTTTTATAACACCCCGGCTTCTGGGATATCTTATCACAAATGGTCCCATATCCTTTTTCTGTGCTGTAAACATAAGATTGCGCAGCTCCACCTCGTTCATGGGTGCTGATATCGTCAGATTTGGCACACATCTTAAAAATGACATATCAAAAGAGCCATGGTGTGTTGGGCCGTCTTCACCAACAAGGCCGGCACGGTCAAGACAAAATACCACATTCAGGTTTTGCAAAGCCACATCATGAACTACCTGGTCATATGAACGTTGGAAAAAGGAAGAATAAATATTGCAAAAGGGAATCATACCATGTACAGCCAGTCCGGCAGAAAAAGTCACAGCATGCTGTTCTGCAATACCAACATCAAAAGTACGATCTGGCATCTCACCCATCATAATGTTTAGCGAACATCCTGTAGGCATTGCCGGTGTAATTCCAACTATATCGGGATTAAGCTTTGCAAGTTCCAACACGGTTTTTCCAAACACATCCTGATACTTTGGCGGCTTGCTTTTTTCATCGGGAGCAATCTTTATCTCGCCTGTTTTTTTATCAAAAAATCCTGGAGCATGATATTTTGTTTGATCCTTTTCCGCACGGGGGAACCCTTTACCCTTTACAGTAACACAATGTAATATTTTTGGGCCTTTTATATTTTTAAGATCTTTGAGAATACGCGTCAAATGATCAATATCATGCCCGTCAACCGGTCCGAAGTATCTGAAATTTAAAGATTCAAAAAGGTTGCTTTGCTTGATAAGAGTAGTTTTTATAGCACTTTCAAGCCTTTGGATCAATTTACGGGTATTAGGACCATATCTGCTTATAGAACCAAGTATATTCCAGACTTCGTCTTTAAGTTTATTGTAGGTCTGAGATGTAGTAATATCGGTAAGATAGTCTTTTAAAGCGCCAACGTTTTTATCAATGGCTATTCCGTTGTCATTGACAATAACAAGAAGGTTGGCATTTGCCACTCCGGCGTTATTAAGCCCTTCAAAAGCCATTCCGGCTGTAAGGCTTCCGTCACCAATTACTGCAATATGATGCCGGTCATCTTCATTTTTCAGTTTCGAGCCCATAGCCATTCCCAAAGCAGCAGAAATGGATGTAGAGGAATGACCCGTGCCAAACGAATCATACGGGCTTTCTTTAATTTTAGGAAACCCACTCAACCCCTTGTATCGTCTGTTTAAATGAAAATCATCACGCCTCCCGGTGAGAATTTTATGGGCATATGCCTGGTGACCAACATCCCATATGAGCTTATCTACAGGAGTATCAAAAACATAGTGTATTGCAACTGTAAGCTCCACAACACCAAGGCTTGCACCAAAATGACCCGGGTTTAAGCATACCGAATCGATTATAAACCGCCTTACTTCCTTGCATAAACGCTCCAGCTGATCTGAGTCGAGTCTTTTCAGGTCATCGGGAGAGTTAATTTGGGAAAGCAGACCACCTGCCTTTAATGTCATTTTTTATATTTTTCCTAAAACATTTATTTATTTAACAACAAAAATAGAAAAATAGTTCATCGATTTGTCAATTAAATGTAAAAAGTTTACGACTAAACTATTCCTTAGCCACAGTAAAAACTTCCGATAGTTTTTTAATTCAAAAAAATAAACGCATCACTATTTAAACAATCAGGTTTCGTCTAATTAAACCGATAGGCGGCACGCTCCAACTCTCTAACATCATTAAACGGCCTTGGGGGATTAAGATATTGCCCTATAAATTTGTATATTTCCAACCTGGTTTCCCGTGCAAACCTAGTATCCATACGATCGAAAGAGTGGCCGCCAGGAATCTCTTCAAAAATTTCATATTCAAAATCCTTATCAAGTGCTTTTAACCTGTTTATCAAATTTTCCACCTCATATGAACGCACATCTGCATCATTGGTATTTGTGTGAATCAACAATGGTGTATTAAGTTTATGAGCATGGTAAACAGGTGATCTGCGCCGGTATTCCTCCATGTTTTCATTAACCTTTTGCCCGATATGATAATCAGCTGAGAAAAACAACTCGTATTCAGCTCTTTTATATCCCATTCTTGCAACAAGGTCACTAACGGGAACACCTGCAAAAGCAACTTTGTAATCGCGCGGATACTCAAAGATATTCATCAAAGCTATCATACCACCGTGGCTCCAGCCTATAATGCCAACATTACGCTGATCGACAATTTCATAATTTTCGATCATAAATTCGCGTGCAGCATACACGTCCTGATTTTCTAGCCCGCCATAATCAATCGCTTCGAAAGTTCTCCTGCCATACCCGGTACTGCCACGGTACTCAGGAGCAATTACAATGTATTGCTGTGCCATCATCTCACGAATAATGTGAGTATAATAAGTGTTGAAATCACCATGAACTCCACCATGAGGAAAAACAAGCAGTGGGTACTTTTTTGATGGGTCTATATCCTTTGGAACAAAGATATAAGACCAAAACCTGAATGGATTGCCTGCACCATGTGCAGTAGGATTAGGCTCGTTGGCACGTGGAGGCCCTGTATGAAAAACTTTGTCGATATATGCTACATCCCCCACTCTTTTATGCCACATTATATCATCAACTGCTTTTTCAATAACATCCAGCCTGTGTCGCAAGTTAAGAAAATGCTCATCAACCTCATCACGGGTAACAGGCCTGTCACCAGAGTCTTGCGATACTAAAGGTAATGTAAATAATACTGTTAATAAACCGGTAATCAGAAATTTCTTTTTCATTTTTCTTTATTTTTTATGGGTTTGTATTCTTGTGCGGTAAAATTAATGAAGCCTTTTGATTTCAGAAAATAAATCAATTCATTTTCTTTAATTTTTAACAATACTTTACGGATATTTTTTTTGAATAGCATGAATATCAATATTTATAAACATTATGTTAAATTTGATTGTTTTTAAAATTATTTATACCTCTTTTCTCACAATTATCAAAAGTTGCATTTAATACTTGAACTTTCAGCACGAATTGTTAATAACAAATCCACTTTAACAGGTTCAATTTTTAATAACTTTGCAACCGAATTTTAAAACAGTATATCCACATGGCTGAATTTTTGAAGCAGCTTAATGATTCCCAGCGTAAAGCGGTTGAAGCAACTGAAGGGCCGGTAATGGTTATTGCGGGTGCGGGTTCAGGCAAAACTCGTGTTTTGACGTACCGTATAGCATACCTGTTAAGCAAAGGAGCCAGTCCGTTTTCAATCCTCGCACTCACTTTTACCAACAAGGCTGCACGTGAAATGAAAGAAAGAATAGCTACCCTGGTAGGTTATAAAAAAGCACAAAGCCTGTGGATGGGTACGTTTCACTCGGTTTTTGCACGTATTTTGCGGGCAGAAGCCGATAAGCTTGGTTTCAGCCATAATTTTACAATTTACGACAATAACGATTCAAAAAGATTACTGAAAAAAATAATAAAAGAACAAGAGCTTGATGAAAAGGCATACCATCCGGGATTTGTTTTAAACAGGATATCAAATGCCAAAAACAATCTAATCTCTGCCAGTGATTACAATGAAGACTTTGAAATTCAAGTCAGCGACCAACAAGCAAATAAACCTAAAATAGGCCTTTTGTACAGCATATATCAAAACCGGCTGGCCAAAGCTTCAGCAATGGATTTTGATGATCTTTTGTTTTTTACCAATATATTATTGCGCGATTTTCCTGACGTACTGTATAAATATCAGAAAAAGTTCAAATACATATTAGTTGATGAATACCAGGACACCAATTATTCGCAATATGTGATTGTTAAGAAGCTTGCTGCTGATAATGAAAACATTTGTATTGTTGGTGATGACGCACAAAGCATATATGCTTTCAGGGGTGCTAATATTGCTAATATCTTAAACTTTAAAAAGGACTACCCTTCTCATAAACTTTTTAAACT
>SLSZ01000035.1 GCA_007130125.1 Bacteroidales bacterium | reverse complement strand
TTGTGGCTTATGGGATGATAGGGGCGTCGTTGTCGGGCGTTACTTTCATGTCGGTGCCGGGTTTGGTAGGCGATGAGGGTTTTTCTTATATGGTGCTGGTGCTGGGATATGTGTTGGGGTACGTGGTTATAGCGTTTATACTGCTGCCGCTTTACTACAGGCTTAATTTAACTTCAATATACACTTATCTTGACAACCGGTTTGGGATGAGCTCCTACAAGACCGGCTCATTCTATTTTATTATTAGCCGGCTGATAGGCTCTTCATTTCGCATGTTCCTGGTAGTCCATGTGTTGCAGCTATTTGTTTTCGACCGCTGGGGAGTGCCATTTGCTGCTACGGTGGGAATCTTCATGTTGCTGATCTTGCTTTATACTTATAAAGGTGGTATAAAAACTATTGTGTGGACTGACACTTTGCAAACCACTTTTATGCTTACTGCTGTGATAATAACGATATTTCTTATCAGCGGCGAGATGGGGAAGGGCATACCTGAGCTTGTGGGAAGCATTAAAGCCGAAGGGTATACAAAAATGTTCGTAATGGATATTCGCGACCCGCGCTTTTTTATAAAACAGTTTCTCGCCGGAATGTTCATCACCATCACTATGACGGGCCTTGACCAGGATATGATGCAGAAGAACCTTAGCTGCCGGAAGCTTTCAGATGCACAGAAAAACATGATAACCTTCGGCGGGATACTGATATTTGTTAACCTGATGTTTCTCTTCCTGGGAGGCGTCTTGTTCACATTTGCCGGAGACGTTGGGCTTGCTATTCCCGAAAATACAGATGACCTTTTTCCTACTATTGCAATACAATATCTTGGCATAGCTGCCGGCATTACCTTTTTGTTCGGCTTGATATCAGCAGCCTATTCAAGTGCTGACGGTACGCTTACAGCACTAACTACGGCTTTTTGTATTGATTTCCTTGGCTTAAAACGTAAGCCCGGCATTAGTGAGAACAGGATAAAAAATACCAGGTACCTTGTGCATACAATATTTGCTTTTCTAATGTTTGCCATTATTGTAGGCTACAGGGCAATAAATGACGTTGCTCTTATCAGCCAATTATTCACTATTGCCGGCTATACATACGGCCCGCTGCTGGGCTTGTTTACCTTCGGGCTTTTTTCTAAACGTAAAGTCAGGGATGGATTCGTGCCAGTAATCTGCATACTTTCCCCGGTGATTTGTTACATACTCAGCACTTTCTCAGAGCAGTTGTTCTGGGGTTATCAGTTTGGGTTTGAGCTGCTGCTGCTTAACGGGGCGCTGACGTTTGTGGGGTTGATGGTGATATCTAAGGGTGATGAGATTTAGAATCAGAGAAGATGAATGTGTAATTGCATTAATTAGAGTAAAAAATATAAGCTAAAAGGCACAAGGTTTACTATTGTATGAATAATAATTACAACGATTACAGCACTCTCTTTTCTTTGTTTGACAATAACATACGAAGAGGCAAATATCAAACCTACAACAAAACCAAGTGCCATATAAGAGATATTGTAACTATGATCTAAAGCAAATACTAACGCAGAACATAATACAGGGCATATTAAAGACTTAACACCAATCTTTAAAAATAGTGATTGGGTTACATATATTACAAATGCCTGAAATACAAGCGTTTCAAATATTGGTCCAAAAAAAACTGTTATAAAGAAATATGGTAAAATCCCTGATTTTTTTATATTTTCCAGTTCTTCTACATTTTGCATATTATCTGCAAATGGAAGCAGAGAATAAAAATATCCTACCAACAAGATAATCCAAACAAAATAAAAAATAAAAACCAAAACATGTATTGTTAATAAATGCTTGTATAGCTTGATGATTGCTTGGTGTAACATTATTTGTTAATAGTAAGGGTTATTGATATAAGAACCATTTTTTTAATTTACCAAAAAAAGTGATGCTAATTAAAACTATACTAAAAACAAAGCCTGCTATTCTATAATAAAGATAGTTGTCATAAAAGTCATAATATAGAATTAATTGTAATAAAACAGAAATCCCAATTAGTATTATGACCCCATGCAATCTATGTTTTATAAAGGAAAAACTTAATAAAAGATAGTATATTAATGGAATTACAAATAAGCCAGAAAAAAATGCTAAGCATCTTAAATCGAAGCCTTCGGTTATAAAAAGTAGTCTAGTAATTATAGTTAACAGGCTAAATAGCAAAAACAGCAAAAAAAATCTTAGGTTTAACCAGCTTTTCATCATTTGTGTATAATGTTTATTTGTAAAAAGTTATATTTGCTAAGACTTCCGTTTTTAATTCTTAATCCATGGAACCCTCAATGTTATATTTTGCCCTCGGTTACTAGATTGGTTACTTGCTTTGCTTTTTAGATCGCTTAGCTAAGTTCGCTAAATTAATTCTCTTTTGTTAGCTTTAGTTGATGAGGGTTTAATTATTGTTATTTTTAGTTTATTTATTGAAAAACACAAAACAATAATTTTGTGTTACTTGTTTTTTAATGTCTTAAGCTATATTAATAATAATGTCATTTTAAGATTATTCAGTAGCAAAACGTATTAACGAAAATCATAAAAATCCTTGGAGGTCTAATTTAAACCTCCAAGGGGTTTTGCGGACTTGAAAATTTAATAATAGCTATAACAAATTATATTATATTACAATCTATTATTAAACTTAGAGTCCTCGTGGAGGATGGTTGTCGTAAAAAGCTAAATAATCATCCATCAAATTCCCAATTCTTCCTGCCATCTTTCCAAGCCACTCAAAAGCAGGACCTCCACCATTTACATCGACTTTTTCGATATCTGGTAATTCCTGGATATCAAAAAATACAAAATCTTCTTTTTTCATTTTAATTAATTTTAATTTGTTTAATAACTACATTTAGATTTAATTTGCATGCATTGTTGCGTAATGCTGCTAAAATTTGGTGTAACTTTTTTGCGTAAAAAAAGTATATCTGAGCAATACTGAGTAATTTATAAAATTTAATAATGCCAAAGAACGGCAATTATATGCTAATTTTTTGTACTATTATAGCCATCCATAAAATCTTCCCAGCATTGTTCAATACCTTCAAATATAAGTTCACATAAAAATGCACCAGCTAATGCACCAGCAGCAAATTGCCACCAGCCACCATTTGTGTCTTTTGCTTCAACTTCATCCAACTGTTGAGCATGAATTTCATTAAAATCAATTGTTTTCATTACACTTGGTTTTTGTTAATAAAAAGTTTCACCCTTTATTTATCCTGCCAGGTTTTTCAGCAGTTTGTAAGCTTACAGGTTGTAAAGTTAAATGGGTAAAATCCGGAAAACAAGTACTTTGAAAAAATGAACCACCATTGTATTGATTTGCTTCAAGTTCTTCGAGAGGAGTAACGGAAAAACTTATAGAAATATCAAAAGGGTGCTCGTAAAAGAAGGTTTTCGCTGTTTTGTCGTAAGCAATTGGTGCATTGTAAGACTTAATTTCTTCAAGCATTTCATATAGTCTTGTACGACTAACACCTAATATGCCGGCAAAATCTTCTGGTGTTCCTGTAGCACGTTTCTGAATCAACCGATTCATAAGATTTACTCTGTCAATATAACATAAAAACTTCATGATTAATTGGGTTTTGGGTTTCAACATTTTATTAAGTATTCGTACTATGGTTTTTTAAATAGTATTTTTCTTTATTAATCTTGTTTCCATTTTCTACCAATTTTAACTTTTCGATAATTTCTGTTTCTTTAATTGTCTTTAAATCAAAAGTATGATTATCGCAAAACATGTTTTTAAACTTTCCTTCGGTTCTGATTAATTCATTTACGGTTCCCTCTTGCAGCAGTCTGCCTTCATCAAGTACAATTATCCGGTCAGCATTTTTTATTGTGGATAATCTGTGGGTGATAATTATTATTGTTTTTTCCATACTGCTTAATAGCGAAATTGCTTTTTGCAGATAATTTTCTGCTACACTATCAAGTGATGAAGTTGCTTCGTCGAAAACCAGGATTGCAGGGTCGCGATATAAAGCCCTGGCAATTGCAATTCTTTGCTTTTGTCCACCGGATAGTGTTGCCCCGTTTTCACCTATATAAGTTTGAAATCCATTGGGTAGTTTTTCAACAAAGTAAGTGATGCCAAGCTGGTTGCAAATATTTATAACTCTTTCCATCTCAGGATTAAACTCTCCAACGGCAATATTATCAACAATATTTCCGGAAAAAAGGTCTATCTGCTGAGGAACTATTGTTATTTGCCTACGCAAGGATTCGTTGGTAAACATGTTAATATTTTTGTCTCCTAAATATATGTTTCCTGAGTGTAAAGGATAGATGTTTTGCAGAATTGAAGCGAGTGTTGTTTTGCCGCAACCACTTTCACCAACAATAGCCGTGACAGATTTTGCACGAATAGTTAAGCTAAATGATTCAAATACTTTTACCCTGGTGCCATATCTAAAGCTTATATTATCAAATCTAATATCATCAATTTGGTTGGGTGTAAGTTCAATTTTGCCAGATGCATCCTCTTGTTCTATATCGAAGATTTCAAAAAGCCTGTCTGAAGCAATCAAAGCATCCTGCAATGATTTATTAAATCCTATGATTTCCGAAACCGGCCCTGTGAAGTACCCTAAAACAGCATAAAAGGCTATAAGTTCTCCGGGGCTTATTTCGTTTTTTAATGCAAACGTGGCTCCAACCCAAAGCAGAATTACTGTAAAACCTTGGGTTATAAAGGAAGTTGAACTATTGGAGAATATATTATTCATTCCTGATTTGTAAATCTCTCCCAACAAATTAGTGAATCTGACTTCTGTTTTAAGATTCGAGAACCATTCAAGGTTAAATCGTTTAATTGTACCGGCAGAGTTTAATGATTCTACCAGTTGGGCTTCCAGATCGGCTGCGCGTTCCATTATCTTGCGCTGAACTTTTTTGTTTAACCAATTATATACAGCATAAACGCTAGCATAAAGGGGAACTATAAACATCATAACCATTGCCAGTTTCCAATAATAACCAAACATTAAAGCAAAAGAAACAATAATAATAAGAATGTTTACTACCAGGTTGATAGCTATATCATTAATAAACATTCTTACTTTTACTGCATCACCGAGGCGTGATAGTATTTCACCAACCCGCATGTTGTCAAAAAATGATTGCGGTAGCTTTAATATGTGTTTATAATAGCCCAAAATAAGTGTTGCATCAATCTTTTGGCCTGTTTTAATAATGAATTGCATTTTGAATATATTAAGCAAAAGTCGAAACAGTATTACAACAATTATTGATATACCAAGTAAATTAAGAAGATTGGTATTGCCTGAAGGCAAAACATTGTCAACAATTTTTCTTACATAAATTACAGATCCTAAGCCTAATACTGCAAACATTACTGCTCCCAACAGAGCCTGTACAATAACTGATTTGTGAGGAGAAATTAATGACCAAAACCTTTTGCTGATAGAATTGACTTGGTTTGTTTTTTCAAAACCTTCACCCGGCATTAGAAGAACCAGCACTCCTGTCCATTCTTTATAAAATTCACTATGCTTTATTTTGTGAATTTGCCCATCAGCAGGGTCCATTATTATTACATTTTTTGATGTGATTTTATATATTACCACAAAATGATGTAATCTTTCTTTGATTACTACATGAGCAATAGCCGGCAGAGGTATTTTAAACAAGCTTTTCCATTCGCCTTTGACGCCTTTAGCAGAAAAACCCATTTTGTTAGCAGCCTCAATCAGACCTAAAACATTAGTTCCTTTTTTATCAGTAAATGCCAGTTGCCTTATTTTTGCAACCGGTAATTTGATTTTGTAGTGCATTGCAATTGAAGCAAGGCAGGCAGCACCACAATCAGTTATGTCTCTTTGTTTTATTTTTCCTATCATAAGACAGATATCTTAACTTATTTTTTATTGACTTGTAGGGTTTATCCAATAATCTGTTTGCTTAATTAATAAGTTAAAAAGGCTTTCACGTGTTTGGAAAAAAAGACAATTAACCGTCATTCCTTTTTTTGGTTTGCCTACAGATCCATTTCTATGTATTAGCGTGTCATTCAAAAGCTTGCACCGAACACGGTAAAAAGGCTCATTGCCCGATGGAGATATTATGATATCGTCTGAAATATCATATATAAAAGCATCGAGTACACCCCATTGGTTGTAATTATAAGCATCAACTTGCACTCTGATTTCTTGTCCATTGTGTAAATACCCCACATTCATGGGTTTAACCATAGTAGTTACAATTAAGCTGCCTTCGGGCGATAGTTCTGCGATTTTTTGATTTAAAGAAAGAAAAGAGCCTTTTTGGATGTCAGAGCTGATAATAATTGTACCATCCACAGGTGCAATTATATACCTCTTTTTTAGCTCTTTTTTTAAATGGCTTATTTCGGCTTTGGTCTTAGTTTGTTTGTATAATCTTGTTGCCAGATCTTTTTCCCAGGTATTTACCTGTTCTAGTATTAAATAGTTCAAAGTAGCTGTTTTCTGATTTAACTCAAATAATGAAGCTTCATATTTTGAGCTTGAAATAACCTTGCTAAAATACAGATACTCAATTCTTTTATGCTCTGTTAATTTATTGTTAAAACTGTTTAAGTGATTTATATATTTGCTTTTAAAGCTATTATATTCCGCTATGTACCTTGAGCTTTTTAATTTAACAGATTTGCTAAAGAGAGATATACTGTCTAGGGTTATTAGATTTTTTAAATCTCCTATTGATTTATTGTTCTCTTTTTGTCTTAAAATAAGATAATGAAATTGTACATCAAGTGCTTTTGAATCAATTATTAGTAGTGTATCACCGGTTCTTACTTTTTCATTAGACTTTATTCTGGAGTATTTTACGAATCCCTCAGTGGGCGAAATGATAGCTTGGTTTTCTATATTGGTAGTTATTATTCCATAGGACGAAACCATAACATCAACATATATTAAGGGTAAAGAAGTAATTATGGCAATGATAAGGATTACGAGAGTTAAATAAATAGTTTGGTTTTTATTGGAAATTTTAAACAAATAATATTCCTTGGTTCCCGGAATAATATAAGAAGGGATAAACTTCATTGCTTTCATTTGTATAAGTTTGGCAGTTAAAGTATTATCATTATCCACTAATTCTCTGATAAGCGGTTATTGGCGACACAATGTTTTGTGTATGTTTAATTTAATCATAAAGTTATCGCCAAAAATAAACTATAAATCTGAAGATTATATTAAACAGTTTAGATACCTTGTAAGCGGCATGTTTTTATCAACAGAGTGTTTAATATACTTGTTAAAAGGTAAATCCTCAATCAAAAAACTAAGTGCTTCTTAAGTTCAACAAAATTTCTCCGGCTTACCGGTAATTTAATATCACCGTACAATATTACAGTTCTGCTACAGCTTATCAGTGATAAAACATTTTGAAGGTTTACAATGCAGCTACGGTTAATTCTAAAAAACTCATAGTCTTTAAGGTGACTTTCAATATCAATAAGGGATTTTGAAGTAGTGTATTTGTTTGAAATATTTTTTAAATACACAGTTGTAACATAATTGTCGCATAGGAAATGAGTGATGTTAGCTACATCAATTTGAGAGATCTTTCCTTTTTCTTTAACAATTATTTTTTTGCTGGTCTGGCTGTGGTATTCTTTTAACATAACTGATTTGGTTAAGGTTTTGTAATTTGGGTTATTACAAGAGCAAAAATAATAAAAAATTTAACATTTATATATGTAATTTATGATCGAAATAAACTGTCTAATGGTTCATCTTTATTCAAAGCGTAAAGTAAAAGACCGGTTTGTGCCGGTAATTTGCATCCTCTCCCCGGTTGTTTGTTACATACTCAGCACTTTCTCAGAGCAGTTGTTCTGGGGTTATCAGTTTGGGTTTGAGCTGCTGTTGCTTAACGGGGCGATTACGTTTGTGGGGTTGATGGTTAT
>SLSZ01000073.1 GCA_007130125.1 Bacteroidales bacterium | reverse complement strand
GCTTTGTTTCCCAAATAGTTCTATAAACACCTCGTAAAGCATTTGAAAATCGTCAGCCTTAAAGTTGACCAGGCGTTCATCGTCAAAATTGAAATAATAATCCTTCTCGGTGTTTTTTGACCTTATTTCGTGCAGCAGTGTAGATTTTCCGCACCTTCTGACGCCTGAGATAACAGTAATTTCATGACCTGAAAAGCTTGAATTCAAACGCGGCAAATCTGACGGTCTAAATCCCAGACTTTGTTGATCGGCAATAATTTGTGCTATTTCTTTTTTGCTTATCATACAGCAAAGATAGTGTGCTTCTATTTGAGATGCAAGAAAAACTTCAAAACCCTCTATTTTAAATAGAAGGTTTTAATGAGAGCTATTTTAATGATGAACGAAAGTTGGCACCCTTCTCAGCCTTGAATGGTGTTCTCTAAATTTACCACTGTTCCCTCCAATCTTAGATAAAAATCTTTAATTCCGAAATTAAGTCTGGCTAATGATCCTATTTATATGTTAACTGATTTTATCTCCAGGATTACTTTTTTAATATAATCCTGGCGAGCAAATATTTCTCCTATTTTTAATTTTTCTTTCTCGAACTTTATAATTTCTTGGTCATTTGTTAGGTCGTTTAAAAAATAGATGTAGGGAGTATTAGTAACCCCCCCAAAAGTCATCCCGTTAAGTTTGTCAAATCTGCCATTATCGGTTTCATTCTTAAAAGGTATGCCAATATACCTATCCAAATTATCTAGTATGTCATTGCCCAAATTATAAAAGCCTTCAAGATAAATTAAAGGATCGTCTGTAGCCATATGATTAAAAGATTGTTTATTATTTATTTGTACGAGTTGCTGTCAATCTGAAAAAATAGATACGTTACAGTGTCTCCGCATCATGCACAGAAGCCTCAGCAGGATATCCTTCAAATACACATAAACGACTCCCTGTAAGCATTAGGCAGCTTTTCGTATATCACCACCAGGTCCAAATCTGAGTATTTTGTGGCCTGCTTGCGGGTGTAAGGGCCGGCAAAGAAGGCGGTTTGGGTGGTGCTCTTTCCAAAATATGCACACTTCCAAGAAAATTGTGATAGAACCTATTTAATTAATCTGGTCAAAACAATCAATAATTATTTTATTATTTTTTTTGTGGAAATAACTTCGAACTTCTTCTATATTTATTATTTGCTTGCCACCAATAGTTGATTCATCCAGAGCTAGCCTTGGACAAGCGGTTGAAACGTAATAATCAACATCTATACTTCTAAAAATACTTTCATGCAGATAGTTTGCATTTATTAAAAGTGACGAAATATTATTGTTTCTTAATATATTTATCACTTGCTCAGCGGCCTGTTTCCTGTTTTGGCCTATTTTGTCACTAAGAATAACTCCAGCTCTTCTCCCTTTGGATAATATTTTAAGTTTATTTGTTTCTTTTTCTTTTTCTTTTTCTATTAATTCTAAATAATCTAATTTTTTTTCTTGCAAATTAAAAGGGTCGAAGCAATAAACATCTTTTTTTGTTGCAAGGCAAACAGGTTTAGCGTGAAAGTTTCCATTTTCCAAAAAAACAAAACACTGAACTGTATCTTTGATTGAAATCGCAGAAGACACATTGCAACCAAGCACCTGACCTTGGCTTTTAATCCTCGAGTTTCCTTTACCTGCGAATGCTTGAATATTATTATTCGAAAAGAATTTTTTACTTTTAGAAATATTATGGACGTATTGTATCGAAGACACTAAACCAATGGTTTTAATATTGTCATTAAGTAAGCGTTGTTTGGCTTGTAAAAGAACCTCTGAAATATCTACTTTAACCAATAGTGGGATAAATAAAATATTAAGACGCATGTAATCTAAGTTGGGGATTTCTAAATTCCCAAAGTGTATGATACCTTCAGCACCAGATGCTAGTAAACCAGTGTGTTTAATGTCACAAGCACCAAAACAAGGCTCTCCTGATACAATAACCTCTATTTGGAGTTGATTCTTTAGAAATAGTGCTAAATCAAAAACAAAATTTTGCATTAGTAAAGGAACTTCAATTCCAATTCTTTTAAATTTGTTTTTATGTGTCCAATCTTTAATATTATCTAATTCAATATCATAATGTAATAAGAAATCTTTTAATAAGCCATTCTTAGGACAATCTAAGTAGCTATTAAGTTTATTACTTGCTCTTCCTGTGTGATGATAAGGTTCTTTCATAACTTATTTAGGTTTGATTAAAAGTTCGTGTTATTAAGCAATTAACTTAATAAATAGGGTATTTATAATATTGAAATAAATTAATAAGCATTAGAAACTCTAAAGCTGAATTCCAGAACATTTATATAAACTAAATATTGTGATTTTATTTGGGTAGAATTAATATTAAACTATGCTTGTTGATTTTGTTATTCATAACAACGTCACACGAATCTTTGAGGTTAGTTTTCAATATTTTCTCATCTACCCATGACACCTTATATGCAAATATAACTTCCGTGTTTAATGGGTATTTCTTTATTAATAGATGATATATGTAATCCCAATCTCTAATTGATTGAAATAAGACTACATTGGGTTGTGTAGCGAAAGTTATACCCATTTTTTCTTCAGAGAAAGAATCAAGATCTCTCAATCTTTCTATGCTACTTATGAATATGCTTTGATTTCGATTAAAAGATGTAATATCTATACTTGACAGGGAACATAAGGCACTTAGACTGCTAATACCAGGTATTATTTCGTAATGAAAGTTTTGAGAATTCATCCATGAAATGTGTTCTTGAAGACAATGTTGCTCCATAAATTGCCCAGAGTATAAGGAAGGATCTCCAGGCATTAAAATTGCAATCTTATTGCCAAGCTTATAATTTATACTAATTGTGTGTTGCAGTTCATTCACTGGCATTTTCTTTTTTATAATTATTTCTGCTTTTGAGTTGCAATGCGCTATGATGTCTTCTCCTATCATTTCACCTATGTATATAATAAGGTTTGCGAAGGCTAAAACACGATGTGCCTTAACTGTTAAATAGTCAACGGTTGAACCAGGTCCTATACCTAAAATGTAAATCATTTAAATAAAAGTTGGGTTTATATTTATTAGATTAATAGTTATACCTTTCGATTAACAATTGTTTTCTGTTGGTTTACTCTGAATAATTTTTTTTAAATCCATTAAAAACCTTCTCAATACAATTTTATTTTTTGCATTGTTAATTCTGTCATGAAATAGGTTTATTTCATTTGTTATTTTAAATGATTTTCCTAAATGAGATTTAATTGAAAAATCTTTTTCTAAAATATTTATCAAACCTAATATTCGGTAAAGATTCATTAAAAACTTTGCTTTTCTTTTATCAATTAAAAACATGTATTCAGAACTTAATTTGTTAAAGTAGTTGTTTGATAGTAGTGTTTGGATAATATCTTCTTTATGATTTGACTCCTTATTTATAATAATCTTTTTAATTTGCATGAACGATTTTACAAAAGCATACCCAACTATATCATGAATAGCTTTCTCCATTTCTTTTTCTAAGTTGAACTCAGTTTGTAAGCGAGAGTGGTTAACTGAAAATGATGATTCTAGTATGTTTTTTTCTGCGAGGCTTTGATTTAGTATTATCCATAATAAATCTCCCCTTCTGGCATATCTGCCATCTATATTTATGTTGATAACCGGGAATAAATTAAGCATTTCTCTATCAAATATTAAAGTGTTGCCACCACTCTTATTTATAGGCTTGCTTAAAGTTATAAGGTCATTAAATAAAGCAGGTCGAGTAACTGATTTTCCTGAATAAATATTTTTTATTGTCGTATTGTTTACATTCTTTTTAAGGATTGGGACCTCTAAATGCTTTGGGATCACATCTGACAAATCGTAATAGTAGTCTTGCTCCTGATTTAAATTTAATGGATCATAAATGTCGTTGTCCGGCATATATTTTTTGTTTTTTAGACTAAATAACATGTCAACTAACTGGGTTCTAATACAGCATAAGGCCGGAATAGGTGGATCCTTGCTTATGCTACCAACAATTGCATTTGCTTTATCTTTATATTGATTTATAAATTCAAATAAATCAAAACGATTTAATTTGTCATTTGCAGATAAAAAGCTAAATGAAATGTCATCGTCAATTATCCAAAAAACAGGGTTGGGTAAGGATTCAGTTTCCAAGAACAAATGTTTGTGCAGAATGCTTCTTCCTAAGGGAATACTATTAATAAATCTTTGAGTTTTAAATATTTCTCCGTAAAAACTCTTGTTTAGATTGTCGCTCCATTGATCTTTAGTGATGATTATATGTTTTACATTTCCTTTTTTTAAGATTTCCTCAGTAAATGTTAAACCATTATTTGTATTGTCTATTATTAAGACTAAATCAATTTTTTTTATTTTCTTAACTATCTGGTTACACATTCTTTCCGAAAGAAGGTTGCAGCCTGCAATAAACCCTACAATAAACTGAAATTTTTTTTCCCCATTGAATGAAACATTCTTGTTGTAAATCTTGGCAAAGTCTGAACTGTTTTTATTCCCATTTATGTGTTTTTTGCTTAATATACTTTTATCAGCTTTTTCCTGAAACAATTTAATTTCCGGATGCTTATATTTCAATAATAGCCAATTTTTCTCATTCAGGTTAAAATCTATTGTGTTCGCAGTTAATATGTTTGAAAATTGCGTATCTGACAATGATGAATAACTTATGTTTAGTTGTGAAAACCTGATAATAAAATCCTCATAATATAGCTTTTCTAAATGTTCATCAAAACATCCTGCCATTAATACAGTTTTCAATCTGAAGAAAGATCTAGATATCCAAATTGGCAGACTATTGTTAATAATATTTTTATACGAAACTAAATCCTGTAATCCCTTTATGTCTTCGTCTAAACTATAATATGATATAATGTCGTAAACGCCAGATTGGCTGTGTTTTGACTTATCATATAAATTAGTCGGAAGCTTTGTGCTCTCGTCAAAAATAGATATGTATGTGTTATCTAAATTATCAGATAAGTTTACAATTTCTTCGATTGCAGTATTAATTGCTCCGGAAACATTATCTGTTCTTTGATTTACTAAAATGTTTATGTTTTCTTTTTGGCAGATTAATTGCTCTTGTTGAAATGCTTCACTAATGGATCTTGAGCATATAACGACAACTTTCGGCTGAAACTTAAGATTATCAACTTCTCTAATAGTTTCTTTTAGAAACAATAAATTGTTTCTTGTCAGTATAATGATTGCTATATTCATTTTAATTTTAGCTTTTCACTTAGTATATTTGCTGTCCTTTCATTAAAAAAAAACCTTTCGTAAGCAGGAATAGAATAAAAATCTTTATGGTTATTTTTCTTTATGAGGCAAACTGAAGTATAGTTTTTATTTTTTGCGAAATTAATGAGGTCAGTATTATAGTATCCAGAAGGAAAACAAAATGATTTTACTGGCCCTGAAATGATTTTTTCAAGTATTTCTTTTGAGACAATAATTTCTTCACTGATTGTTTTTTCTGAGATGTAATTTGCAGTAAGAAGAGAATGAGTAATTCCATGCGACCCTATCTCGTTCCCATTTGTATATAACTCTTTAATTTGTTCTGAATTCATGTACTGAACCCTCTTTCTTTTAGGAAGTTCGCCAAATTTATTTTCTAAAAAAACCAATTGCTTTTTTGGTTCAGTCCAATAAAAAGCTTTCTTTGGTTCCCCTCTTATATAGTTATTTCTGGTTAATGGATCTAGCTCCATTTCATCTATAAATTGATAATAAAAATCTATTGGCAATACACTCTGCTTTAGACAGGGTTCAATAACCGGGAAAAAGGTAGCGTTAATATTGTATTTCTTCAATAATGGGTAGGCATATAAAAAATTGTCCAAGTATCCATCATCAAATGTTAATGCGATTTGATTGTTTTTACTATTTTCTATTTCAGAAATTTTCACAAAACAAAAATTATTTTCAATTAATTTGCATATGACATTTTCAAGAGTTTGCAGTGATATTAATGTCCCAAATTCAGCATAGCTATTAGGATAGGTTATTTCACCCTTTGGCAGCACTCTATGAAGCATTAAAACGTTTAACATGTTCATCTATAATATTATTAATTTGTTTAGTTGAGTTAACACCAACTAATAAGTCGCTATATCTTATATCTATTGATTTGTTAGCTAGTTTTTTTGCCCAACCATCAAATTGTTCAACGCATAAAACCTTTTTATTTTTTTGCCAAGCAAAAGCAAGTTCAGATAGGGTTCCTGCCCCGCCTCCAGCAGCAATAATAATTTCGGCAGTATTTATAATTATGATATTCCTTGCAATACCAATTCCAGTTGGTATTGCTATGTCTACATGTGGATTTACTCCAACTATATTGTCTTCAGTCAAAATACCGATTGTTTGCCCAAAAAAAATGCATTGTGACTCTTTTATGCCTTTGCATACTGCCTCCATAAAGCCACCATATCCACCACAAATAAAAATTCTTTCTTTTTTCGCTATACTTTTACCAAGTTCAATACCAAAAGAAAAAAGTTCTTCACTGCACATTGAAGAATTTGGACCAATAATTCCTATTTTTATCATTATTAATTATTTATAGTGATACTTTTTGTAAATAATATAGTCATCAAAAACAACCAGATTGATAAGTCAAAATCTTTCAGATGCTCTACAATCTTAGGCCACTGGTTGTTGAATTTCTCTTTCACATCGTATGCCAATGCTTTTGAAGGTGTTTTTTATATGTCTTGAATGTTTTATAGATTATTTCTGCTGCTGGTATAAAGACCTTTAAAGGAATTGTAAGGTTCCCTGTAATGCCCTCTTTCTCAAAGCCGGGTTGAAATTGAACAACCATCGCATCAGGTGCTTCTACCAAAAATTCAGTGTCGGAGGAATTTTCTCCCACATCCCTTAATGCCAATTGCGACAAGGGGAACGATGAGCCTTCAACTTTAAAAGCAAAATCCTGACTTTTATTCACCTATACATCCTCAAAAACTTAAAAAACTTCGGCCATTCACTTCTGGGCTTAAATGCAATTGCCAATTCTTTGTTATCGAGTGCTGCTTCGGTTAACACAATTTGATCGGGATATTCTTTCGCTTTCTCAAACTCCTTATCATTAACCCGGCAAATTACTTTGTAGAACGGGCCGGAGATCCACTCCTCAACTTCCGGACTGTCTTTGAATTTAAGATATGCGGTTAAAGATGCATGTGCTGATGCAAGCACTGCAAAACCTGTTGGTATCTCTTCCTTAATAAGGATGTACATTTTCATTAACTATTCAATCTTTTATATCTAAATCTTGTGGGCTGTATTGTCCGGTTATTCTAATCCGCCCCATCCATTCTCCGAAACATCTCCATAAACTCCCACGGCTCCTCCTCAACCAAATGCCTTACCACTTCTTCAATGCTTGCCCTGCTAACCTTATCCACAAGAATCATATCAGATGCCCACAAATATTTTCCAGACAAACATTCGCCGGTTTGTTGGTTTTTCTTTGCCAGGGTGGTGATGTTCTTGTAGGTGAAAATTGTTGCAACCCATTTTTTGCTTGGCCCTTTTGCATTAATATCAGTTTTAAATTTTTGCCCCGCTTTCAATATCCTTTCCGCAGGAGCAGCAAAACCAATGAATATAACCTCCTTTGGAAATGTATCGTATGTGCTCTGTGGTGGTTTCACAGCGGGTACATTCTTTGGTTGCATTTCCGTTTTCATAATCGATCTTTGATGCTGCATCAGCATCTTTTCCGCATTCGGTGCACAAAGAATGAAGGTAATCACCTGAACTTACATAAATATCGTGTGCCGTGCGTTTGCTGCATCTGTGGCAATAGGTGTATTTGAATCCGCTCATTGTTTTTTGATTTTAAGTTGGTTAATTGATTCCGGTTTTTATACAGAGTAAGTTTTCAAGAAAAAAAGAGAAAAAGAAGTGTTTTG
>SLSZ01000085.1 GCA_007130125.1 Bacteroidales bacterium | reverse complement strand
AAATCATTGTCAAAAACTATACCATTGTATTTGGGTATAACTTTTAACATCACAAAATTATAAAAAATAATTGTTTTATATAAAAGAAAAGTTCGTAAATAAACGAACTTTTCTTTGCCTTGCTTGAAGGGGCTTGTAATCGATTTTATTGAGTGTGTTTTTTTAATAGTTACTTCTATCCGCATTTGCTGTCGCCGCATGCTGAGCAGATAAGGCACCCTTCCTGGTATATTACAGCATCTTGTTTACAGTTATTGCAGATCCTGCCGTGAGCTTTTGTTCCGTTGGGAATAAACTTTTTGAGTGCTCTAACCACTCCATTTTTCCATGTATGCAGGTTATCAGAGTCGAGGCTTAAGTTTTCAACTATGTTAACAACAGCAGGCAGTGGCATACCATGACGTAAAATACCTGATATAAGCCTTGCATAATTCCAGAACTCTTTATTAAAAGATCTTGAAAGGCCTTCTATTGTAACTTTGTATCCATCGCAATCAAGGAACTGGAAGTCATATCTTTTCTCACCTTTTTCGTTGCGGTTTTTAATAACCCATCCTTTTTCCACATAAGGAGGCAAGTAAAAGCCGTCGGCCTTACCTGTAAAAACTTCATAAGGTTTATCATGCAACAAGCCAACTACTGCCATCCATTTTTCAGAGTTATTGTTAAACCTCACAATATTGGCTTCAAGTATCTTGGGTCTTTTTGGTGCTGTGGTTTCTTTGAATTCATTTTTCTTATCTTTTGATCCTTTGATCAGCACACCGCTTCTTGATCCGTCGCGGTAAACGGTTACACCTTTACACCCGCTTTCCCATGCTGTTTTATATATATTGCCTATTAAATCTTCTGATACTTTGTTGGGAACATTAACGGTGACACTTATTGAATGGTCGACCCATTTTTGCACTTTCCCTTGCATTTTCACTTTTGCCACCCAGTCAACATCATTTGCCGAAGCCTTGTGGTATGGTGATTTTTTAATTATGTCTGCAAGTTCATCTTCACTCATTTGCCTGACCTTGTCGATGTCATACCCTTTTATTTTCAGCCAGTCGTGGAATTTATGGTGAAAGACATTATATTCTTCCCAGTGGTCTCCAACTTCATCAACAAAGTCAACTTTAACGTTTTTGTCATTTGGATTAACTTTTCTGCGGCGTTTATAAGCCGGCATAAAGACAGGTTCTATACCTGAAGTTGTTTGGGTCAAAATAGAGACACTTCCTGTAGGTGCAATAGTGAGTAGAGCAATGTTTCTCCTGCCATATTTTGCCATGTTTTCATAAAGGCCTGGATCGGCTTCTTTTATGCGCAGCATAAACGGGTTGTTTTCTTCTCTTTTTGGGTCACAAACTAGAAAAGGGCCTCTCTCTTTTGCCATACTTGTAGATGACCGGTAAGCTTCTAAAGCTAATGTTTTGTGTACTTCAACAGAGAAGCTGGTTGCTTCTTCTGTACCATATTTGTAGCCAAGCCCTGCCAACATGTCGCCTTCGGCAGTGATGCCAATGCCGGTTCTCCTACCCTGCAGGCATTTCTGTTTTATCTTTTCCCAAAGGTTTAGTTCGGCTCTTTTTACTTCATATTCTTCAGGGTCATGTTCTATCTTTTTTATGATATTGTCAATTTTCTCCAGTTCCAAATCAATGATGTTATCCATCATTCGTTGCGCATGTGCTACGTGTTTTTTGAAAAGGTCAAAATCAAAGCTAGCTTTTTCTGTAAATGGGTTTTTGACGTAGCTGTACAGATTAATTGCCAGCAGTCTGCAGCTGTCGTAGGGGCATAGAGGGATTTCTCCACACGGGTTGGTGCTTTCGGTGTTGAACCCGAAGTCTTTGTAGCAATCCGGCAGAGATTCCCTTAATATGGTATCCCAGAAAAGGATTCCGGGTTCGGCAGAACGCCATGCGTTGTGTACTATTTTTTTCCAGAGCAGTCGTGCATTAATTTCTTTAGTGTATATTGGATTGTCTGAGATAATAGGGTATTGTTGTACAAACTCTTCATTGTTTATGACAGCTTTCATAAATTCATCGGTGATCTTGACACTGACGTTTGCACCGGTTACTTTACCCTGGTCCAGTTTTGCATCGATAAAATCTTCAGCATCGGGGTGTTTGATGGATACGCTAAGCATAAGCGCTCCACGCCTGCCATCCTGGGCTACTTCCCTGGTAGAATTGGAGTATCTTTCCATAAAGGGGACAATCCCTGTGGAGGTAAGGGCGCTGTTTTTTACCGGGCTTCCCTTTGGCCTGATGTGTGAAAGGTCATGTCCAACACCGCCACGGCGTTTCATAAGCTGCACTTGTTCTTCATCGACCTTCATTATCCCGCCATAGGAGTCAGCCTTTTCTTGAGTACCAATAACAAAGCAGTTTGAAAGAGATGCTATTTGAAAAGGATTTCCTATGCCGGCCATAGGGCTGCCTTGAGGAATAATGTATTTAAAATCTTTTAGTAAGCTGTAGATTTCCTCTTCAGAAACCGGGTTAGGATATTTTTTCTCAATTCTATAGACTTCGCTGGCAATCCGGCGGTGCATGTCGTCCGGAGTTTGCTCAAAAATATTGCCTTTAGAATCTTTGAGAGCATATTTGTTCACCCATACGCTAGCTGCAAGGCTGTCACCATCAAAATATTCCGTGGATTTTTTCAAGACTTCATTGTAGTCATAAGCTTTTTTAAAATCATCTTTTGATGGCATTTTTTTTTCTGCCTGCTGCTGTGGAGTTTGTTTGTCTTTTTCCGAAGAGCCTATTGTTGCGGACTTACGATCATCGATAACCTGTTCATATAAATTTTTTTCTTCCGTTTCTTGTTTGGTTTTCAGCGCTTGTGTTGTGTCATTATCACTCATCGTTTGGTAATGGTTTTAATGGTTATTTACTAGATCAATCTTTAAATGAACAGAGAGAAATGGTCTCCTTTATTATTTAGAATGCTTTTTGAAAAACAAAAAGGTATAATACTTTATCACCCACTTAATTAAAAATGGGAAAAGATAGCTGACTAATGCGTTAGCGAAGATAAAAAACAATGCAATATTTTTTTGGCGAGAAATATTAACAATTGGTTAAAGTTATTAACTATTTAAGCTAATCATTTGATATACACGTGGAAAAATTTTTTAAGAAAAAAAACCAATTAAACCTTCTTCAACTGAACTTACAAATATTAATTGTGAGCGGGCATAGAACAAAGTGCACAGGTAGAGAGTGTTTATTGGTCGTTGAGTTGTTTAGGTTTTGGAGGATAGTTTCTGGTTTATGTAGCATCACCATACTCTATAAGAAAAGCTCTGATAAATGGGTTTAATCCACCATCCATTACTTCCTGCACGTTGGATGTTTCAATATTTGTTCTCAGGTCTTTCACCATTTTGTATGGATGCATTACGTAGTTACGTATTTGTGAGCCCCATTCTATTTTTTTCTTTGTACTTTCTAATTTTTCGAGCTTTTCTCTTTTCTTGCGCAATTCAATTTCATAGAGTTGTGATTTCAACATCGTGATTGCCTTTTCCCTGTTTTGTGCTTGCGAGCGTGTTTCCTGGCATTCAACTACTATATCTGAGGGTTTGTGCCTGAGTCTTACTGCTGTTTCTACTTTATTTACATTTTGCCCTCCCGGTCCGCTGGCGCGATAAGTTTCCCAGGTAATGTCGGCAGGGTTAATATCTATTTTTATATTCTCATCAATAACCGGGTAAGCATGAACACTGGCGAAAGAGGTGTGTCTTTTGTGGTTTGCATCAAACGGGGATAATCTTACCAACCTGTGTACACCGCTTTCACCTTTAAGGTTTCCATAGGCATAATCACCTTCGAATTCGATAGTTGCAGATTTTATTCCTGTTTGCTCCCCCTCCTGCATATCAAGGATCTTTGCATTGAAGTTGTTTCTTTCACCCCACCTCATGTACATCCGCATAAGCATTTCAGCCCAGTCCTGGCTTTCTGTGCCACCTGCACCGGAGTTTATGTTCAATATAGCATTAAGGGGATCTTCTTCTTTGCTGAGCATTTTTTTGAACTCCAGGTCTTCAATTTTTTCTTTGGCTTTGTCATAATGAGAAACCAGGTCTTCTTCGGAAGCTTCATCATTTTCAAAAAACTCATAAATAACCTTAAGGTCTTCCAGGCTTTGCTCAGCAGCAGAAAACGCATCAAGCCATTTTTTTATATCGCGTATTTCTTTTAATTGATTTTCGGCTTTTTTGGAATCATCCCAAAATCCTTGTTCTGCCGTCTCTTTTTCTTTCTCTTCCAGAGTTTGTGTTTTACTTTCAATGTCAAAGGAACCTCCTTAAGGCATCCAGCCTCTTATCTAGAGCTTTTATGTCTTCATTGTAAATCATTTTCCTGTTTTCCTTTATTAAAAATTTATATATAAAAAGTTATATGCTTATACCGCTTTTTAGGAGAAACGTGTATTTTAATCGTTCATTTATTTTGAGGTTTTTTTATCCCTTTCCTGCTGATTTCTTTCAAATTGGTTAATGAGCCGTACAAAAAGTTTCATTTATTAGCTGCCATACAAGATAAGTCTCAAAGCCTTTTTGAATACAATAATTTGCGGTTTTATTTTTTTTCACGTCACTGTTGTCATTTCTGATTTCATTATACTTTTTTTTGATAATGTTTCTGAGGTTTTTGTTATACTCTTCTTCATCTATTAAGTTGAAGACTTCTTCTATTTGTTTTTCAGGGATTTTAAAATGTTTGAGGTAATACCTGACCTTTGTTTTTCCCCAATTATTATTTAAGATTTTACTTTTGACGTATGTTTCAGTAAACCTTTTATCATCTAGAAATCCTTCTTTTTCAAGTCTTTTAATGATGTTTTCCATATGTGCTTTTCCTGCTCCCATGCGCCTGAGCTTTTGCTGTACTTCAAAGCTGCATCTTTCACGATATGCACAATAAGACTGCAGTTTCTGAAAAAGTTCTTCTTCGTGTGAATAAGTCGTCATATAATTATTTCTCATTAATATTTGCTAAATATTGATAGATGTTCATTAAAATCAAGAATAATTCATGCTAAAAAACGGGAATTGTCAATTTTGAATAGAACCAATTGCATCCAATTGTTCCTAAGTATAAGTAAGTTAGGCTACAATGATTTTTTGATAAAATTAACAATAATATTAAAAATATAACTTAAAGTTCTTTTTTGAAAAGAAAGCAAAGTAATTACTTTTTATTCTTTTATGCAATTACTGTGTTTTAAAAAAAATTAAAAAACACAAAGGATTTTTGTTTAACGGAAGAAAAATACTCCTGCAAATGTAATTTTGAAATTACAACTTATGTATTTTGTAGGTTACATTACCCTGGTTGTCAACGCCTTCTATTATAATTGATATATTGTTCCATTTGTCTTTATGACTAAATTTTTCTTTTGCAAGACCATTTGCATCAGGGATTATTTGTGGCACCCAGTGAATTGTTCTTGGTGTGTTGGTTTGAATATTTTTATCAACATCAATTTTAGATTTATAAAATTCAGCAGGTTCGGTATATCCTTTTAGCAAATAGCTTGCTGCTGTGATCCTTCCGGATTCGGCCTTTTTGGTATAAGCAATTAAAACGCCATTAGTTCCGCGTATTCCAAACATAGCTGTGCTGGGTCCGGAGAATACTTCTAACCGTTCAACTTCATGTGGGTTGAGGCTTAAGAACGTGCTTTTATGAGTTTGAGTGCCATCGATCATAAACATAGGCTCATTACTGCCAAGGATACTGCTGACCCCTCTTAAAGTAATTATTCCTCCTACTTCTCTTAACCCTCTCACATGCATTCTTAATAACTGCATCATACTGGTAATGTTGCTTTGAATATCCTCCATATAAATAACCTGGTCAGGTGTTCCGTATTGCGATGTTGTTTGCTCTTTAGGAACAAAATGATGCCTTGTGTCCATATATGTTTTTGGCCTTTTGGTTCTTTCCCAATCGTCTCCTCTGTTTACAGTTGTTCGTGGCCTGGTTAGGAAGCTTTTTTGAAAGCCCCCGGTTCTTAAATCTTCAGTCACAAGGGAAATATCCATAGTTCTTTGTCTTATTTTTCTTTCCAGGGAAAACTCTGCAGTAAAAAGCCCATAGTAATCAATGCCTGTAAAGGTAAAATAGCCATTATTATCAGTAGTTGTAGTATATGTCTCGATGGGTTCGTTTTCTTTTCTGATTAACATTTCTATTGTATATTCACCTATACTTTTTGCTGAAGAAGGTGCAGTTACTTTGCCTGTTAAAGTAATTCCGTCACTTTTTTCGTATTTTATTTCAGGAAAGTCATTGTCTAATAATTTCTGCCAGTCAAAACGCCTCCACCCGTGAGTCATCATAACCAGGTCTATTGCTGTTTCTTTGTTTGAGCCTGATAAATAATACCATGGATTTTCAAGATTCTCAGCGATATCACTTGTGATCAGAAGATAAGTTGCAAGGTTCAGGTTTTTGTTGTTCAAAGGCTTTTCAGAACCAATGACAGATAATGAATAATTGCCACTGGAGTTTTTTCTGGCAATTGATTCAAAGAACAATTCCACCGACAACTCTTTGCTTTCATCACTAACGGTTTTTTCAGTAATGTTAATGCTCGGTTCATTAACAGCGTTGTTTTCAATAAATACAAGTCTTTCAGCCAGGGGTGTTTTGTTCGAGTCAAATATTGTAATGTGGCAGATACCTGCAGGGAGCTTATCAACCGGTATGGCTGTTTTTAATTTCCCATTATTAATAATACCTTTTTCGCTATGATATGGTTTCCCCCTGGTATGAGCTAAAATGAATATTTCGTTTGAGAGATTGTATTTTTCGGGATTGAAATTAGATTTGATATTTACACTGATTTTGTCATCATCAATATCTGTTGACATAGCATATCCCTCAGATAGAGCTTCAGGAACTTTTATATTTTTTTCTTGCCCATTGGCTAATTCTACTTTAGCCTTGTATTTTTTCCCTTGCTCGGGTTTAAATGAAAAAACACCCATTCCATTGTGAACGCTTTCAAACTCAAGTATTAGATTGTCATCATTGTCCATCAGCCGGCCTTTTATCTCTTGTCCGGCACCAAGTTCATTGACAGCATGGAAAGCAAGTCTGTTATTAACTCCTTCAACAAGGTTGCCTCCTTCAGGGAAAAATGCGAAATGCATTTTCTCTGATTTGTTTTCCAGCTTATTGTTAAACCTGCGATTTCTCAAAATATCCCAGAAACGAATAAAGTTTTTCTCAATAGGATTGTGTATAAATATTTCTTTTTGAAAATATAATCTATCGTCAAAGTTTCTCATCCAGGTTGTATAAGCTCTGATTTGATAATTTCCTTCAGCCAGCGAGTCGGGAACTTGAAATTCGGAGTGTGAATAACCGTTTTCTACCTTTAGTGATTGAGCCGTAACCGGCTTACCATTAATATCAATCAGGCTGATATTCAGGTTTTTAGCTTGTGGGTCCGGCTTGTGAGTTGTTGCGTCCACTACATATGCTTTCATCCAAATCGTTTCGCCTGCCAGGTATTCACTTTTATCGGTATTAACAAACACCTTATGTTGCTGATAATCTTTTTTAAAAGTCTCAAGAGTATTGCTTATGATCGACAATGGATTTTCTGCCTGAGTAATAGAAAAAAAGGAATGAGCTGTTAATATTAAAATTGTTATTGTTAATGCTTTGAATTGGGTTTTCATTTTTGAAATGGGTTTTATTAAAAAAAAGAGACACTATAATATTATAACGTAAAACAGTACAGTATAATTATTTATTGAGAAATTGTAAAATGTTATTTAATGGCCTGTAATATATGCAGTATTTTTTATCAAATATATAAAAAAAGCCATTAGACTTGCCAAGTCTAATGGCTTTTTTTGCGGAGAGAGAGGGATTCGAACCCCCGGAGGCTGTTACACCTCAACGGTTTTCAAGACCGCCGCAATCGACCACTCTGCCATCTCTCCGGGCGCAAAAGTATAAAAATTTT
>SLSZ01000045.1 GCA_007130125.1 Bacteroidales bacterium | reverse complement strand
TTTATCCGGATTTTGACACATCCTCTCTATTCGCTTTTTCATTAACTCTATACTAAAGCCTTTGTCCATTGTGTCAATTTTAACATCATAATTAATATCATCAAAATAAAGAAGTGCTTTTAAAATAATTACAGACTGATCGCTGCCATATTTTTGATGATAGGCTTTCATCATTTTACGAAGAGTTATCTTTGATCCCAAATAAGAAATATCAACAAAGTCTTTTAATCTTTCACCACTCCCAATAATTGCATTAATCTTCATGGCTGCAATATCAGCCATCGAAGCCATACGAACACCTTCTTCTATAATTAATGATTCGCACAAAGGGTATTTATGTGTTATAAAATCAACAAAAACCTCATTAATAGTACCTTTTAAGGTGTTTTTTTCAACATACAATCTTTTAAAGTTAAATTTGTCTGCCAAGACATCATGCAGTTGTAGTGCGTTAAAAGAATCGTTAGTGAAAAAGTCTATGTCTATGCTTCTCCTGTGACCTATTTGAAGGGATAAAGCGGTGCCGCCTACTAAATAAAAATCCGATATTTCCGGCAGAGAACATAAGGATTTAATCATACCCAATGTTGTTTCCGCCACTGTGGTTTTGTGCAACATTTCAGCTCATGTGGTTTCAAGTTAAAAACTTTGCATATAAAATTAACATTTAGCTTGCTTAACCCTGACAACTCTTTGATATTCCTTACGACCTCAGCTTCACCATATTGTTTAATTATAAAACTCCAGTCTTCAAGAGTTCCATATTCCACAACTCTTTGGATAATTATTTTTTTATTCTTTTGTAAATCAAACTCTTTTTCACCAAAATCCCATAAAAGAGAAGGGTTAAGTTCAGGTTTAGTGTTTGAGTTTATATAGCTATTCAAGTATTTCATCTGCAAAAGTTTGCCTATCAAAGTTAATAAAAATATATCAACTTTAATAATCTTTAGCAGATATAATCGCATTAAATGCCGGGGTGCGACTGAATGTTACTCCTCATCCTCAATATACAAAAACTTATCCCCCGTCTTTTCTATTATCAACTCCAGCCACCAGTCAGGATATCCGGGATGCTCAACTATAGGGTATTTACCCCACTCATTGGTAAGAAACTCACCTTCTTCCTCCTTTTTAACGTTGCCGTCAAGATATTTAACCATCAAAAACCTGAACAACTCTTCCCATCTTTCTACTGTTGAATTACCTGTACTTACGGAAAATTGTGTTAGAAAGTCTTTTGCAAGCTCAGGGTTTTCTTCATACAAAGCAAGGGCGGTTTCGTCAATTACCGGCACAAGGCTCATATACTTTTGCTCAAGTTTTGACTGCACTTTTTTAATATCATCAATCATAAGGTCATAACGCGAATAGGCAAAATTTGCCACCTTGTTGAAAACCCAGAAAGCGGCATCATCGACATAATCAATAATATGTCCGTAACCCTCAGCCCACAATTCGGGTGCTCTATGGATACCTGCGTACATCGGGACATACACGGTAGTGTTAACATCATCCACGCCAAACCAAATAATTCCCCCGATATCACCGGGATAATCCCTTCGTGATTGAGTCACAAAGGAGAAAGCTGTTTGCTGTGTAGCGGTAGCACGCTCATGAATATAAGTCTTTCCATCAACCTCAAAAGTCAGTGGACGCCAGCGGTAAGGCTTTCCAAAAGGGCCGGCACCAACATCTTTGGTCATGTCATATTCCGTTCCCTGAAGATAATCCCTTTTTAAAGTCATAACATCTTCCAGCGACAGTTTTTGGTCTGGCTTAATGTATAATGGCATGCGGTTTTCGAGGTCATAGCCCAAGGCATAGTCTTTGTATTGCTCCATGTCGCTATTAATCTGCCTGAAGAAGCTCCAAACCCTTATTTCGCAAAAACGTGCAGCACCAAAATCTATCGGAGCATAAGCATCCGAAAAGCTGAAGTTTCTGTCACGCCTTCCTTCATAATACCCCTGATCTCTTGCAAAGCTTATAACATCATGTGCATACATAACCCGAACATCAGGATTGTGAAGTTTTTCAAAGTTTTTGTCAGTAATTGAAGTTTTTCCGTCTTCAAGAGGAAAAGTGGTTATACGTGCATGGTTTGCATGAGCCGACACATAACCATCAGGTATCCGTTTCGCAACCCATACTATTCCTTTGTTTGCATTGTAATGTTCATCTTTTTCCGCATCAAACTGCAAGTCAACTCCTTTCCCAATAAGCTCCATGTGCCAAACCTCATATGGGTCGGCAATGGAAAAGGACTCTCCCATACTGTAATATCCATACTTATTGGCTAATTCAACAATAGCCTTAATGGCATCTCTTGCAGTGGGTGCACGCATAAGGGCTGAATGAATAAGGGTGGTATAATCAATTCCACCCAAAGTATCAACAAGCTCTTCCCTGCCTCCAAAAGTAGATTCCCCTATCGCAACCTGCTTTTCGTTTATATATCCAACAACAGTATAGGTGCTTTCAGGATAAGGTATCCGGCCTATCGGCTCATGTGTCCAACGATGAAATACATCATAATATGAGCCGGGCTCTTTAGGGCCTCCCTCAAAATAATACAGCTCGCCATAACGTATGTGTGAATCGGCGGCGTAGGTTATCATAGATGATCCGTCAGCGGAAGCCCCGGGCGTAACAAGAAAGCTTGTACACGCCAGCGCAGGAGAAGAAAATAATAACAGTAAAATAACTACCAGATTATTCTTTATTTTATTCATAAATAATGATTTAAAGTTTATAAAATTCTTATGAAAGCAAACCTAAGAAATTTTTTTATTTGTTCTTATGTCTTATTTGTTAATTTTGAATCAAGATTTTTAAAATTGCAGCTATATAGAAAACTTAAAATACTTTTTTCCCCTGAGTTTGCTGATATACGCAGATTTAAAATTTTTAACAACCAATTACATTTATCAGCGCAAATCTGCGTAATCTGCGGGAAATAGTTTGCTTAGGATTTAATTTGGATTTATTAATCATTGCGTATATTAACAAACTTCTATTACTAATAAAACACTACCAGTCATGCTCAAAAAAACCACATTAATCGTTGTATTAGCAACTCTTTTTGTTGTAACTGCTTTTGGAAGCAACAACATGTTTTTCAGGCAGCCGTCCACAAATGGCGAGCAAATTACTTTTGCATATGCAAATAATATTTGGATCGTTGACATGGAAGGCGGTGAGGCGAAGCGCCTGACTACAAATCCTGCCCGCGAGTTAAACCCGCATTTTTCACCTGACGGTGAATGGATTGCGTACACAGGACAATATGACGGCAACATGTGTGTATATGTTATACCATCACGTGGTGGTGAACCCAGAAGGTTGACCTGGCATCCGGGAGCTGATATTGTTAGAGGGTGGACCCCTGACGGTAAAGTATTATTTACCTCAGGCAGAGAAAGCTCTCCGGTAGGATATCCAAAGTTTTTTAAGGTTGGGCTTGATAACGGATTACCTGAAGCATTGCCCATGCATAGAGGCTATAGAGGCTCATTCTCACCCGGCGGTAAAAAATTTGCCTATGAAATGGTTTCCCCTACTGATGAAGAGTGGCGAAACTATCGGGGCGGACAAAACCGCCCGGTATGGCTGCTGGACATGGAAGACTATTCACTTGAAGAAATTCCCGACAAAGAAAATGTGAGAAACCATTATCCGGTTTGGATTGGCCAAACTATTTACTTTATCTCTGACAGGGACTACGCTATGAACTTGTACAGCTACTCTACAGAAACTAAGGAGTTGAAGCAACTTACTTTTTTTTCAGAGTATGATATAAAATATCTTAATGCCGGGGAAGAAATTTTGGTTTTTGAATATGGTGGCGAGATATATACATTTGATGTGGAAGAAAAATCATATTCAAAAGTTGATATCAGCGTTACTTGTGATTTTCCCTGGTCACGTCCTCAGTGGGTTAAAGCTGAGAACTTTATTAACAAAGGAGCCTTGTCACCAACCGGTGTCCGCGCTATTTTTGAAGCCAGGGGTGACATCTTCACGGTACCTGCGGAGAAAGGCGACTGGCGAAACCTGACCGAATCGAAAGGTGTCAGGGAAAGGGAGCCGGTATGGTCGCCTGATGGCAAACATATAGCCTGGTTTTCAGATCAGGATGGCGAGTATCACCTTAGGATAGGCACACAAGATGGCCTGCAAACACCAAGGAAAATTAAACTGCCTGAGCCAACATTCAACTACACACCCATGTGGTCACCCGACTCAGAGCATCTAATCTACACCGATGCAAACCTTAAACTATGGCTTGTAAATATCAACTCCGGAAAAGTTACTTTTATTGATCAGGATAGTTTCATACACCCTCAACGAACAATGAACCCGGTTTGGTCGCCTGATTCAAAATGGATAGTTTATGCCAAAAGGCTTAAAAACCAGTTCCATGCTTTAAAGGCTTATTCCCTTGAAGACGGAGAAATTTATCAGTTGACTGATGGTATGTCGGATGCAGTTTCACCGGCATGGGATGCAAGCGGTAAATATATATACTTCCTTGCCAGTACCAACTTCGGGCTTAACACAGGATGGCTGGATATGAGCGCATATGACAAGCCGGTAGAAAGAGCCGTATACATTATGGTGCTTGACAAAGAGGAACCCTCCCCTCTGCTGCCTGAAAGTGATGAGGAAAAAGTAAATGATAATAATAATGAAGACAACAACAATGATGATGTTAAAGTAAAAATTGACTTTGAAAACCTTGATCAACGTATCCTTGCCCTGGACATTCCTGCAAGGAACTACACAAATCTTAAATCTGCCGGAGAAGGAGTGATCTTTTTTACCGAGCAGGTGCAGCACCAGCCCGGATCTACTTTGCATCGTTTTGACCTTGATAAAAGGGAATCAAAACCTTTTCTTTCTCCTGTTCATTTCTTTGACATTTCAGCGGATGGAAAGAAATTGTTGTATCGTTCGCGAAACCAATGGGGCATTGTTGAAACATCAGGCAGCCCGAATGTAGGTGACGGAAGGCTTGACCTTTCTGATATGAGATTACGAGTTGATCCAAAGCTGGAATGGGAGCAGATTTTTTACGAGGCCTGGAGGTTTTTCAGGGATTATGCATATGTTGAAAACCTTCACGGTGCTGACTGGGACAAGGTTTATGAGATGTACAAGCCTTTTGTAAAGCACATAAACCACAGAGATGATCTTAACTACCTGTTAAGCCTTTTAGGAGCTGAAGTCTCTATGGGTCATTCATTTGTTGGGGGAGGCGATATGCCTGATGTTGACAGGGTCAATATAGGACTGCTTGGTGCCGACCTGGAAACATCTAATCAACGATATCGAATAGAAAAAATATATACTGGCGAAAACTGGAACCCAAACTTACGTGCCCCGTTGAGTGCGCCAGGAGTTAATGTGTCGGAAGGAGACTATATCCTTGCTGTGAACGGCAAGGAGCTAACTGTGCCAACAAACCCTTACAGCTTGTTTGAAAATACTGTTGACAAGCAAACCGTTCTTACTGTAAATAACAGTCCCACATTTGAAGGCTCCTGGAATATAACCATTGTTCCAGTGTCAAATGAAGCGGGCTTAAGGCGATTACACTGGGTAGAAGAAAACCGCCGCAAGGTTCATGAAATGTCGGATGGAAAGCTGGCTTATGTTTGGTTGCCGAATACAGGTCAAGCAGGTTATTCATATTTTAACAGATACTATTTCTCACAGCAACATAAGAAAGGAGCTGTAATTGATGAACGTTTTAATGGCGGAGGCTCTGCTGCTGATTATATGGTAGATATCATGGCGCGGGAGTTGCACGGGTTTTTCAACAACCGTATTGATCAGGAGCTGCCATTTACTTCACCCGGAGCCGGAATTTGGGGCCCTAAGGTGATGATAATCAATGAGTCTGCCGGATCTGGCGGAGACCTTTTGCCATTCATGTTCAGAAAAATGGAGATAGGGCCACTGGTCGGTACAACTACCTGGGGAGGATTGATCGGTATTTGGGATTATCCTGCACTTATTGACAACGGTATAGTGACCATCCCAAGAGGGGGCTTTTATAACCTTGATGGTGAATGGGATGTGGAAGATATTGGGGTAGCACCGGACATTGAAGTGGAAATGATCCCCGAAAAAGTCATCGGAGGCCACGACCCACAGCTTGAAAGAGCTGTTGAAGAAGCTTTAAGGTTGCTTGAAGAGAAAGCTGTTGAAATTTTGCCTGAACCGGAACCGCCGGTAAGAGCAAGAAGGCCGAAGTAATTAGTGTTTGTCTTTAAAATGCTTTTCTTTGGATTTAAGAACAAGGATTAACGATTTGCGATTTACGAAGTTTGGTATAATCACCTGATTTTCTTTATCTTCTCAAATCAAAAATCGTTAATCGATATTCGTCAATCAAAAAAGTTGAAATATGAACAACGCCGACAGTATAATCAACAAACTTGGCCTCGAACCACACATCGAAGGTGGGTACTTCACCGAAACTTACAAAAGTCCTTACCTGGTTGATGGTAAATATATTAATGAGAACATTGAAGGGAAAAGGCCATTGTCTACTTCCATTTATTACCTCTTAAAGTCAGGTCAGGTATCAAAGTTTCACAGGCTGAAATTTGATGAGCAATGGTTTTACCATAGCGGTTCAACTTTGCTTATTCATCTTATTGACAAAGACGGAAAGCTTGAGAGTGTAAAGTTAGGGCCGGATGTTACTATAGGAGAAATCCCACAACTGCTTGTAAAATCCGGTGTAGTTTTAGGTGCTGAAGTTGTTGATAACAATTCGTTCTGCCTTGTAAGCTGTGTTGTAACTCCGGGCTTCGATTACAGGGACTTCACTCTTTTTGAATCAATAGACCTTATTGATCAGTTCCCTCAACATAAAAAGCTAATCAAAAAATTTAACGGCTGATACAAAATCCAAAGCCATAGTTGTTGTATTCTCCAAACCCGGAATAATATCCAAGCTTTATCAATTCTTCCGGTGCCGTAAGGTTGAAATCAAACAGATATCCTTTTACAGAAACCGGCTTACTGTTTTCAGAGTTTATGCGAATTATTTTTGAAACAGGTTTTGAAGTACATTTAAACTTGAGTTTTGAAAAGTTACTGTTTATAGTTGAGGCAAAGCCGCTTTTTACAGACTTCATTAACAACGCATATTTGGTCATTAAGCTTTTTATAAAAAGCCTTTCGTATTCTTTGTCGTCGGGGGAAAGGATTTTTGTTTTGTTATTAAAGATGTTTCTGTTGCCCCCGCTATCATCAGTTATTAAAAGGGGTGAAAGTAATTTAAAGTCCATCGAGCCTGAAAATTTAGGTTCCGGCTGCAAATCTGCAGATTTTACCTTTAATGAAATCTTGTTCTTTTTGTCTCCAAAACGCATCTCTTTTCCTGTAAACAATTTAGCGGCATGCTGCCCTATATCATCATCTACAAGAATTGAAAACAACATGTCA
Organism: Bacteroidales bacterium; assembly: GCA_007130125.1. Lineage (GTDB taxonomy): Bacteria > Bacteroidota > Bacteroidia > Bacteroidales > UBA7960 > PUKZ01. The sequence goes on along the minus strand of SLSZ01000045.1, from coordinate 735 downwards.
GCTTCCGGTTCATCAGTTATTAGACGATCCTCTTCCTGACGATGATTTTTCAAATCCAGGCTTGAAAAACTAAAAAAATCAAACTGTTTATTCTCATTAAGATAACCGTCCTTTTCCAGCTTTTGACTAAAAGCCTTATCATCAAAGTGGATTATCTTGTTTATGCACTCTGCAAGTTCGTATTGATAGTTTGCCGGCATAACATAGGGTGGCTCACCCTGAAGCTCTAATTTAAGTTTAAAACGCATTTTTTGATATTATTATTAAAAAATTCTTTTGCTTATTAACAAATAAATCAGACGATGCTTTATATGAAGTATACAAACACATTATTAAATAATTGCTATAATAAAATATAGGAAAGTTTTTGACAGGGAAAAGGGAAGAATAAATTTTTGAATAACTGATTTCATCAAAAAAGTATACATAAAAACAATTATAATAACCTTCTAAATCTTAATTTAAAATAAAAACACAGTATAAAGATATGCAAATTTTTAATTCAACCATAAATAAACCTAAAAAAGTCATAGTGCGCTTTTGTAAATAGTTCAGATTTATTTAGTTTAATAGCTAGCATGTATTCTTAACAAAAAAATCCCGACGGAAAACCGTCGGGATTTAAAAGATTTGGCGACGACATACTCTCCCGGGTTTTACCCCAGTACCATCTGCGCTGGCAGGCTTAACTTCTCTGTTCGGAAAGGGAAGAGGTGGACTCTGCCGCTATAATCA
>SLSZ01000261.1 GCA_007130125.1 Bacteroidales bacterium | reverse complement strand
TCATTGAGAACCTGTTTCCCAAATGTTTCAAGTCCGTCCAGGTAGACAATACTGTATTTTTCGATTATTCTTTTCTGCCGATCGTTTAATTTTTCGTAAGCTGACTTTCCTAAAATATGATTCTCATCAACGGCTTTTTCCACAACAGTCAGGTCTTCAGAATTTCCCACGCCCGTGATTTCATCTTTTATCAGGGCCAGGTTTAGCTTTAATCCTTTATAGCTGCAGTGATAAGATTCGGTGATATGACCCGGCAGGTTATACTCACGAAATACCCGGCGTATTTCAGATTTAAGCCTTTGCAGTTTTGATGAGGACTCCGCATTCTCCGAGCAGATGTCATTTCGTTTCTTCCCGGGTATATCTTTCCCGAAAGCAGGATCCCGGAAATAAAAAAATGCCGATGTATGCATCCCAGGATTTCTCAAGACCCCCTGGTGTATTTCCAGCGCAGTAATGGAATGGCCAGGCTCAAAGTTTTTTATCCAGTCGAATCTGGGGTAGTCAGGAACCTGATAACTTTCGGGTATCCAGCCATAGCGTTCGCCCAGCAGCCCGATAAAGAAGGGATGGCAGTTCTCGATTTCCTCAAGGCAGAGTTCAAGAGCTTTACCCTGTTCGGCTTCCTCCTGTGTAACACCCCAACGCAAGTCCACATCCACCAGGTAAAGGCCTTTCTTCATGCATCGTTCACGCAATTCGGGGAAAACATACTTCACAAGGTAGTCCCTCTCCGAGTGCATATCCCTGAATGTGGAAGAAATGAAGATGCGGATGGTTTTTTGATGGGTGGTCATGGGGTGTATCGTATATCAGTAATTGTGGAGCTGATAAAAACGCGAAATGTTATTAGCGCTGTTGGCATTATATTATGACGTTTTGATTTTCTATTTCTTCTCTAACACATACCCCAGTCCCAAAATTACCTTTAGGGTTTCCATGGTCGTATTTCTGTCATAATCTTTTTCTTCTTCAGGCAGCTCATCATAGGGGATTAAACAAGGATGTTCCATTTTTGCATCATTACGTTCCGGACCTAATTTCCATCCTTGTTTTATGCGCTCAACGGCCCAATTTTCGTGTACATTGCGGGCAAGGGCCTCGGCCAAATCAAGCAGTTCTGAGGGAACTTCAACTTTCGAAGTATCAATGGGTTTTGGGGAGTAGTTGGGCTTTGAATTGTATCTGCAGCTTGCCGTCATATTTTTTTGAAAATATGTTCCTATTATTCTCCTTCTTTTTGTTCATTTTTGCTCTGAACCTTCACAATCTTTTTATGAAGTCCTTTTGCGATGGCCTCAATATCACCCAGCACAAAGTCAATCTCCCTTGCCGATTTGTCAAGTTCTTCCCATGCCCTGATATCCTTATGCCAATTGAGATATTTTTTTAACTCATTGTAAAACTCTTTATCTTCCATAGGCTGACCCGGTGAGAATCCGGTTAAAAGCTTTTCTGCTATCCACCGTTTATGTTCCATTTTAGCCAGAATCTCCTTTATCTCCTTGCAAAGAGTCCTGAATTCAAAGGAGGGCTCCAAACCTTCATCCTTAAACTCAACCCCCAGATAATTCATTTTGATACGAAGATGTCTGGCTGCCCACCTGTTCTGATCTTTTTCAGCATCGGTCAATGACTCCCATTTTTTGTCAAGTTCCGAATCATTTAATTCTGCATATAGATTATGTATATGCTTGGCAGTTTCGTCAATCTCTTCGATTCCGTTAATTAGAAACTCTGGTTTGAATATCTCCTGAACCAAATTTTCACGACAAATACCCAATCCCTCTAAATAAAAATTATAATTCTCAAAAAGTATTGAAATGTCTTCGGACTTTGTATCCGCAATTACTATGAGCGGGTAATTTACTAATTGCTTTTTTTCATAGTCCGTGAGTTTCTCTTTTAAATGAACCGGCAATAGTGCCGCATTAAAAAATAATTGTCTAAATCGTTTCGCTACAATGAAGTTTGATGCAACGTTTTCCTCGCATACGATACAAAGAGAAACATTATTTGCTAAATGTTCAAGTCCTTCTGAATAAAAGGTTGCTTTATCAATTATTGAAAGATTAATTACTTTCTCAATTTCAGGATAGTACTTTTTGAGTTGCTTTTTTTTCTCCACCGGATCGCTCGTAATTAAACTAATACTTAGCTTATGTAAATTAGCAAAATGATATAAATGGGTGGCTTCGACAAGGATATTTATAGCGATCTTATTATCACCCCATATAAGTAAATGGGCGGGGGTGTCATCATTTTGCCTGAAGAAGTATAGCTTGTCAGGGCTGTATTCATCAACAAGGTACGCAGCAAACTTATTGTATGCATTGAAAGTTTTAATGTCAAGAAGGTCGCCTTTTTTGTCCTGCAATTTTTTAAATAAGTACTCGTTTTCAAAGTCAGTAATGCTTATAGTGAGTTTCAGAAATCTTGCTTTATTTTTTCTTCTGATTATATTCAGCTCATCCGATTTTTTACTATCAAACACCGCTTGGATTTTTCCTGCAACTCTCAGGTTTTCTAGATCGTCACCGCAATCAATAAAAACTCTGGAAGCTTTTATTAAGCCGGCCCTTCCCAGATTCTTTTCATCAAGAGCATTACCCTTTATTATTTTAACTTTCTTGAGTAGATTTATCTCATCAAGATAATCATTGTTCCTGCTGGATTCAATAATTACCACCTTTTTATTTTCCGAAAAAAAAATCCTGGCAATAGCATAGTTTTGGTTGCTTAGTCCGCATAAAACTATATGATCTTTGTAAAATCTGCGAATGATTAACCAGTCCAACCTTTCCTTTAAATAGAAGTAGAAGACATCGATTAGGGCAGTAGCAAAAAGCAAAGGAGCAAGAAACCGGGCAATATTCAGAATCAAAGGAATATGATCCTGCTCAAAATCATGTTCAAGGAAAAACAAACGGAGAATGTCATATATTATACTGCTTACCCCTCTTTCTTCATTCAACATATGATAATATTGACTAAAGCCTACCCATCCCAAAATTAAAATTATGACAAGGGATGCGGCGTATATAATAGGTTTTTTAACGGATAGGGGGATTTTTTTTATCGAATAAAGCATTGTTTTCTAACTTATTTTAGTTTTTGGGGATTAGGTTTTTAATTTCCGTTGCCGCTTTTTCAGGGTTACCCCTTAATTTAAAGTTTTTTGGTATTGACTGTCAACACTTTTTTCCCTCGCTACTCCATTTGAAGAAAAAGGAAAACTATTGTTAAGAAACATACACCAATAAAGTTACTCAGTTTATAAAAAGAATTGTTAAGTTTTCTCATAATGTGTTATTTGATTCTGATGTATAGTTTTTTTGTTATAGGGGACTTCATGGAGTGTATGTGTTTTTTATGGTATCTTTTATTCGTTTAAAATCCGGCAACAGAGGCTTGGCAATTTTTTCATATCGGAATCAAGGAAGTCAAGTAATGTACTCCATATGCAATAAAATAGCCAGAAAATAGTATCAGGAATATCAGGACAGATCTTTTCAATGCACTGTAATTACTAAATAACTCTCTGTTTAGTATCCGGAGGGCATAATCCAGTGGCTTGTAATAAAACTTTAACAGTACTGCCAGTAAAAGTAAGTTTAGAACTTCCTTCAAACCTTCTATAAGGTTAAACGAAGAGATTAGGTTGAAGAGATCATCTATCCATATAATCAACTTAACGAACACAAAATTCATTATGGCTGGCAAGTAAAAAAGGAGCGGTATCCATATCCAAAGCAAATGCCGTTTACGAAAACTAAAAAATGCAGACACCCTATATATTTTATGCGAAGGCCAGGCAATTGAAATCAAGGGGATAATGATACCTAATATGGCGAAAACAAGCCCGTCGTTAAAATAGATTTTATTTTGTGTCTCGGTAAAAAAAATAATATAAATGGCCAGGACTCCATAAGCAAGAGAACCTAAAGCGTAAGGCAGACTGATCCAGAACATTGTTTTTTTGGAAGGCTTTTTCAGAATCCAGTAGCTGAGTGCAGAAGAAAAAAGAACAGATACTACATACGATAGCATCATAATTACATACTTCCCATGAAAGGAAAAAATGGTTGCATCTTCTGAAAGCTGATAGTCTGGATAATGGATCTGCAGAAAAATTTTCACTGCATAGGCAAATGCTACAATAAGGATGTAATTATACAGGTAGTAAATGAATATGCTGAAGGTTTTAATCTTTATAGATTTTATGAAAGGCATCTGGGATTTTTCTATGCTTCAAGTGGATTCCTGTTCTTACCAAACCACGGTTTAAGTATGTATTAGCCTTATGGAGTCCGGCAATTGATCGTTGTAATTGTTTATGAGTTTTTCCAGGTATTTCTCATATTCTTTTCTCGGGGAACCATCGGTTATTTCCAAAAAAATATTCTTATAAACCGATCTAACGATGGACAAAACCTTTTCCCTGGTCATAAAGGTAAACTCCTGCGTTGAATTGTTTACTGGGATCCAGGACAAATGAAAGGCCGTTTCATCTGTAATTTCCAGTGAATTGTCAGCCAGAATCCTGGGTTGAATGAATTCAACATCAATCATGTAGGCTCTGAGTTTGTACTTACTGTACAAAACTCTCGAAAAAAAACGGTACAGCTTTTCATTTTCATTTTCAAATACAATTTCATCAATCTGCATATCTTTGGATTTAAAATAATTAAGCAAGCCTTCCCCTATTTGAAGGGTATATATGCATCTTTCGCCGGGCAACACTGAAGTAATTACTCCAATATATGAGATATAGAGCATTTTGTGCTTTGTAAAGTAACTAACATCAGCAAAACCAAAGGCAATGCCTGATCTTTTGAGTAAAAACAGGCAGGCATGATGATGTTCATGTCCACCATAAAGGGTTTTAATAATTGCCTCCTGCGCAGCGTTTTTGTTGGCATCAAATAACAGGGAATAGATCTTTAACAATTCCAAAAGATCCGGGTCGTTTTCATCAGGAATTCTTTTAAACTCAACAAGATCATTATTGCCTTCTTTTCCGGGGTTTAGCTGATCAAGTATTTTAACCACGAACTGCCTGATTCCCTGGCCTTCTACTTCGGGCAGGTCGAAATGATTATGTCCAGGTAGAATAATATCCAAATTTCTATTAAAGGGTGTATCATCCAACCTTACCGGAAAAATATTTTTTCTCTTTTTTGCAGCATATAATACTTCCCTGGTAACCCACTCTGAACAAGACGATTGCTCAGAGGATACGAACACGATTATCTTTGCATTTTCAATGGCTTCTGCAATATGCGCGGGAAAGTCGCCTCCCATAGGTAGATCTTTTGTATCAATCCAAAAGCTGATGTTGTTGCTTCTCAAGGCATCACAAATCTTTTGAACCTGTGCATAATCAGCACGTGCGTAGCTGATAAATATCTGGTGTGTCAATTATTAATTTTTGTCTTCGTTAATGGTGGTGGTTTTGCCAAAGTTCCTCTATCTGCTCTCTTTCCGGACATTTAAGGATAAGAAATTTGACGGTTTTAACAAATAAAGTTAATTGCTCCGTTCTCTGACTTTCTGAAAAAACACTTAATAAATGGAAAGAAACTACCAAAGAGTTTAAGCCAAAATCCATTCTTTCAGGGGTTTGCTGCTCACCCTTTTATTAATCCCAAAATAGCTCCAATAATGATTCCGATAGAAAAGGGGCCATTACGGAAAAGCAATCCAATACTTCCCTGATAATAACCAGCTTGTTCTACAAGCAAGTCACTATTTTCCCTCAGTGCCAGCCAGCCGATATTAATAATTTCATTTTGGCCCAACAGCACCAAGCCTATTAAAAGGACTGCCACGACAACCACAATTATTTTTGATATTTTTTTAAATAAATAACCCAGGATAAAACCAATCAAAAGGCCTATCCCTAATGATTTTAGGAAAAATCCGATCATAATTAAATGATATTATTATTTCATCCCTCTATGGAAAGGTATTCTTTAAAGCCTCTAGTGTCCGTGTCAAGCCTCATCTGACATGACACTAGAATAAATTTCATTTCCTTGCAATTTGAAAAACAATGCCCCAGGCAAAGGCCAGAATAGCAGCTACAAATATTGTCGGGAACAATTCATATGTAATAGTTACACCCATTGAACTTCTAAGAAATTCTGAAAAGTTCAGAGAAACATTTAACAGGTAATCAAAAAAGTTTTCAAATATTCCAACGTGTCTCAGGAAGTGAATGAGCAGCGCGCTGATTAGCGTTAGCAACAGCGTTGCAAGAGAATGGGATGCGCCGGTTTTTAGTGCCATAGTTTACGATTATTCTAGTTAATTTCATGATTCTGCAATTAATATCATTTATTAAACGAAATCTTTAATGTCGTCCGGAATACAGGAATAGTCTGCAAAATCTTCAATACGAAGTTTATTTTGATTTTCTTTTTTTAATGTCCGGAATGCACGATATCCTGACTGTACAGGTTCGAGTACAAAAGCAGGCAAGGAGCTTTTAACGCTAAAAAACGCTACCCCTGAACTTCTGTCATTCCTGTTGTCGTATTCAGAAAAACTTCCTGCAAATTTTCTCTTGGCTCCGGCAACAAAATCTCTACATTCCTGAGTGTCATCTTTAGGAAACTGCACCTTGAAATGTTGATGAGAAGAAATAGCATCTGTAGTTGCATTTATTTTTATGAATGGTTGGCAAAACTGTATATAAATATCAAGTTTTTCTTCCAAAGGTCTTTTGCGCAGACCGGGAAATGTTTTTAAAAGCAGTTCATTATCAAACAAAAAGTCAAATATGCCAATCGATTTCATTTGCTGATAAACATGATTTTTTGTTGCAGCCTCAATTAAATCATTCGTAAAGGATTCTACACCTTTCTCTGCTTCTAAGAATTCATTTTTATCCATAAAAAATGAATCCATAGGTTTAATTCCTTTCTGGAAATACTCATCCATTACATTTTGCCCTTGAATAAGTAAATTCATATCCTTTTCGGAAACTGCATTAAAAAGTATATTGCTATCTGCAAATTCATTCTCAGGTAACTCTTTATGCATCAGGTCTTTTTTTGTCAAAAGGCAATCTTTCCAATGTTCAAAATACACCTTGACACCTTCTACATGCTCTTTCATTTCCATGATGAAGCTGTAAAAAATATCATTCAGTTTGTGTTTGCGCCTTATTTCGAAATACTGATCGAATAAACCAATCAGATTTTCTATTAAAGCGTCTCTTTTTCCCGTTTGTGTATTGATCTCATCCTGCACCTTGTTAAGCTTGTCAATAGCCTCTCTTTTGAACTTGAGTATACCCCAGATTGCATATACAATCAAACCAATTGATCCGATAATAGCCAGCAATCTCAGGTTTGAAAGGAGAAACGTAACCACATCAAACCGAGTCCAAATAAAGGTTGAAATCCCGATCAACAGTAAAATTCCCAACACGCCAATAGCTGGATATATGATCAATAATTTATTTCTCAGCCGGTTTTTCTTCTCTGTAAGTTCCTGCCTTTTCTTCTTTAATTCGGCTAGCTTTTCTTCAACCTTACTTGTTTCTTCATATAGTTCTTCCCGCTCTTCCTTATTATCCTTTACATCCATTTCTTCCGCTTCGGTCCGGAAGTATTCCATCAGCACTTTTTCTCTTTGACGCGTAAACTCCATCCTTAATTCTTCCAATTCGGGAATAAGGGCATCAATTTCTGTTCTTAGTATTTCCCTGTTTTCCTTATAAACATTCAGGTCGTGAATGTCATAACTGAAGTTGAACAGTGAACCAGAGTCTTTTCCTATGTTTCTAACTATTTCCTTTTCATTAATCTCGATATCCGATATTGTTTTCAGTAAGTAGTTGTTCTCTGTACATCTGTATTCATCTTCCGTCAGATATTCAAATGGGATATAACAATAGCCTTTATCACCCCATTGCTCTCCCCATGAATTTCTAACGATAAAGCATTTTTCTGCTTCTGAATATCCTACACAAAGCATAGCATGAAATCCGTGTTTTTCAAGCGATATGTCATCCTTGTCAGGAATTGGGACAATACCTTTGCTTATTGCTCTCTGAAAGGATTTATATAGTTTCAGGCCAAAAACAAATGGATAACCTTCGGCAAGACATTTTTTCATTAGCTCCAGGTCTGTGTCAAAATGTTCTGCTACGATTACTTTGTATTTATCTGCTTCTTCATAAGCTTTTGGAGCTGGCTTTTCTGTAACTT
>SLSZ01000053.1 GCA_007130125.1 Bacteroidales bacterium | reverse complement strand
ATTAATATTATTTTGCTTAACTTGTTATTTTTTTAGATATCTTTGCTTGTTTTTTAGCTTTAAGGATTTTTTTGCTTTATTTAACTTTTTTAATCATAAATCTTTATTTATAAAACAGGTTTTGTGGTTTAATTAATTAAGGCTAGAAAGACAAATAATTATTTCAGTACCAACTATGTTTTACTAAAATCAATTTTTAAATTATGAAAGCAACACACAAGTTTTATGGATTCTCGTTTCAGGCTTTGGCTATTAGCTTAGCTCTTTTACTAACTTTTTCAGCATGTGATAAAGACGATGATAAGGATAATGGCAAAGCTGAAATTGAATCGGTATTTGAAGTTCCCGATGCAACGTTACGTACAGGATCTTTCCCTTCGGGCAGTTCTACCGGTCCTTCAATCGCAAATTTTTCAGGCAACGCCTACGTATTACCGGGAGGTTCAAATGCAATCACCTTGGAATCAGACAGTGAAGCAACTTCTGCTCTGATCGGAATAGAAGGCTTATCAGGCTACTATGAAGTTCCAATAAGTAGCAAAAACCAGGTATCAGTTACAATTTATTTATTCGTTGATCCCAATATAAACCTGGAAAGCTTTACTATTCTGCTGGCTCTGCAATTAAACACTACTGTAGGCAATCATCAAAGCTTAAATGTAGACCTTGTTGAAGCAGGCACAGGCCAATTACAAGTAAGCCTATCATGGGATAAGGAAGTTGACCTTGACATATATCTTGTTGAACCGGGCGGTACAACAATTTATTATGGAAATCCTTTTTCCGACTTTGGTGGTGAACTTGACATAGATTCAAATGCTGCATGTTATATTGATGGAATAAATAATGAAAATATCACTTATGATGATGAAGCAGTATTGGAAGCCGGGGAGTATATCGTAAGGGTTAACCTTTGGTCAAATTGTGACATAATTGAACAAATAAACTATGTTGCAACTGCAAGATTTAATGGAAGTCTTATAAGCCCTTCATGGGGTAGCAATCCAAAATATGGAAATTACCCGGCAGGTTCGGAATCCCAATTTGGAGGAATGGAAGCAGGTATTGAAGTTATGAAGTTCAACATTAGCTCATCAAAACTTGAAAACGCTAAAACTTTTGCAAAATTTTCATTTCCTGCTGCTGATATGAAATCTTACCCTGCAACAAAATAAAATTGTAAATAAATTTATAAGTAAAAAAGAAGCTGCATATACTTATACGCAGCTTCTTTTTTTGCATTGTCATCAATCACTCTGTTCAATAAAAAATATTCCTCCAACATCAAACAACTCTCCATCATACAACTCTATTATCTCATAACCCTCATCTATAAGAAGACTTGAAAGATGTGCCCCTTCCTTTAAGTACTTAAGACTTCCGCAAACAAAAAATTTGTTTCTCCAAGCTCCGCAGCATCCTCCAAAAAAGCCGTGTTTATAACCGGGCAAAATAATTGATTGTGGATTTATGTACTTTACGTTTATTGACATCCCTATTAAAACACTTTCAATACCCTTATCAGAAGTAATAATTTGTTTACAGGCTTCAACTGTATTGCATCGGACATAAGCCTGGTTACAATGAATTATTCTTTTATCAAAAGATTTTATAACATGGTCTGTTATCCTCGAATTATGGATAATGCCATGCTCAGTGTAAAGTGCATTATAATGCGCAGTATGTGGATATTTTGCTCCAACAGGTGTTTTCCCTTCAATGTATTTAATGTTTTTCTCTTTTAATATCGTTTTATAACATTCCGGTAAGTTAGGAGCTACGACCAATTCCTCGGGTAACTGGAAGAAAAAGATATCAGGGTGCCCGGAAATAGCGTTATAGCCTATATTTTCGGTTGCCAGCCCAACTACCCGGCCATATTCCGTCAAAGCTTTATATGCTTTACCGGGCATTTTTCTATCAACGATAATCAACATGGAATTGATCTTTTTTTAATGATCTGTCTGCAAAGTACTTGACTTTATCAAACGATTTGCTGAAATGCTTTTTATTGGAGGATTTGTGACCTATCGCCTGGTTTAATTGCGTTGGATTAACATATATCTTCAATTCTTCGCCTATATTCTGTTTGATGTTGGCTGCAATTCTTTTATTCCACACCTTTGACATGACAAGCTCTCCGAACGCCGGATGAAAAGGGCCTGCCAAAAGGCTTTCACCATCATAAAAAGACTCAGATGGATGTAAACCCATCCTTAAAACTTTAACACCAACTTTTTCGAACAAAATAAATATTTCAGCACACAAAGCTACTGCCTCTTCTAATGTTTGGGGAGTATATATATTATCACGGTACATTGCTGCAAGGCTTGAATTTTTGAGTACAAGTGCGGGATATATCCTGGTAGTATCAGCTTTAAGTTCAACTATTCTTTTTGCCGTGTCAATGGCTTTTTCCACAGTATCCCCTGGTAATCCGGTCATCATCTGTATTCCCAATTCAAAATTGTTTTTTATGATCATCCCGGCTGCATTTTTAACATCCAGTGAAGTATGGCCACGCCCAGCAGCTAAAAGAACACCATCATCCATTGACTGCGCACCAATCTCAATAGCTGTAACATCATATATTTTTAAGTTTTTTAAAATCTCATCATTAATATAGTCAGGGCGTGTAGAAACCCTGATACCGTCTATCTTGCCAGCCTTAACAAACTTCCGGGCTACCGATAAATATTCCTGTTGCTTTATAATATTTATTCCGGTGAAATTACCCCCAAAAAAGGCTACCTCAACATGGCAGTTATTATCAGGCATAGTCGACAAATGCTTATTTATCAATCCCTCAACTTCGCCGGCTTCAGGAACATCACTTACACCGGAAATATCATATTGGTTGCAATATACACAGCGAAAAGGACAAGCCAGCTCGGGAACAAAAACAGGTATTTTATAATAATGCACAGCCTGGTTGGTTTTCAATTATCAAGATCCTCAGCTTAATCAAACAACAAAACTAAAGAAAAAACAAATACACGAGTTATTTTGATATTTTTCAATTTCTATTCTTCTATCTTTGCTGCGGCAAATTTTTTATGATGGAGATACGAATTGGTGAATTAGCAGCATTGACAACAGCTTTTTGCTGGACAATAACAGCAATGTCATTTGAAACGGCAAGCCGCCGGGTAGGCAGCGTGGCAGTGAATATAATCCGGCTGGTTATGGCATTTATTCTACTGGGCCTTTTTTCATGGATCAACCGGGGTATGTTCTTCCCGGTAGACGCTTCCATACATTCATGGCAATGGTTAATACTTTCCGGCCTTATAGGGTTTGTTATCGGTGACTTATTTTTGTTTGAAGCTTTTACTCTCGTAGGTTCAAGGCTATCGATGCTAATAATGACCCTTGTGCCACCCATAACTGCCACTTTGGGATGGCTGTTGATGGCAGAGCAAATGAGTTGGTTAAACATCCTGGGTATGGCAATGACTATTTCAGGGATAGCGATTGTGATCTTTAAAAGAAAGACCGTGAAAGGAGAAGTAATACGATACCCTGCCAAAGGGCTTTTCTTTGCTTTTCTGGGAGCGGTGGGGCAAGCAGGTGGATACGTTTTGAGCAAGTACGGGATGGGCGAATATGACCCTTTTGCTGCCACACAAATAAGAGTTATGGCTGGAATATTCGGTTTCACAATTGTTGTCAGCTTTTTTAAAAGATGGATGGCCGTTAAAAAGGCATTAAACCAAAGAAAGCCCATGTTATTAATGCTGCTTGGAGCAACATTCGGTCCCTTTATAGGAGTATCAATGTCATTACTGGCTGCCCAGCATACAACTACAGGTATAGCATCAACAATAATGGCTATTACCCCGATATTAATAATACCACCAACTGTAATAATCTTTAAACAAAAAGTCACTTTGAAAGAGATAGTCGGAGCTTGTATAAGCGTAACAGGTGTATCACTCTTCTTTTTATTTTAAAAAAATACTTATTAAGTGTTTAGCCGCTTGAATGTTGAGCAGATGATTTGATAAGACAAATGAGTTTTGCAGGCTAAAACTTTAATCTTGTTATGACTTTTTGGCATAAAATTATGACATGACAGGCTTTGTTTGTATGGAATTGTCAATTCATTAGTATCTCTAAGCTATCCCTTACTATTACATGCTAATTCTTAAATTGAGGGTTTTCAAAAACATGTCATAATTGCAAAAATGATCATAAAAATAAGGTTGGCATAATCATTGAGTATCAATTCACCGATAAAATAAATTTGAAAACCAAAAGAAAACAATAAAACAATGGGTAAAATTATAGGAATAGATTTAGGAACAACTAACTCATGCGTATCCGTTATGGAAGGTAATGAGCCTGTGGTAATCAACAATAGTGAAGGCCGCAGAACCACACCTTCCCTGGTAGCATTTACAGAAAATGGTGAAAGAAAAGTAGGTGACCCTGCGAAAAGGCAAGCTATCATAAACCCTCAAAACACAATATACTCGATAAAAAGGTTTATGGGTATGCCATATGATTCATTGACAAAAGAAAAAGAGCGGGTCAGCTATAACGTTGTCAAAGGAGAAAATAATACAACCAGAGTTAAAGTAGAAGACAGAAAATATACACCACAGGAAATTTCAGCAATCATTTTGCAAAAAATGAAAAAAACCGCTGAGGATTACCTTGGTCAGGAAGTAAATGATGCAGTAGTAACAGTACCTGCATACTTTAACGACTCCCAGCGTCAAGCTACCAAAGAAGCCGGAGAAATTGCAGGCCTTAAGGTCCATAGGATCATTAACGAGCCAACAGCTGCTTCACTAGCTTATGGCCTTGATAAAAAAGACAAAGACGTTAAAGTTGCAGTATTTGACCTGGGTGGTGGTACATTTGATATCTCAATAATGGAGCTTGGTGATGGTGTTTTTGAGGTAAAATCAACTAACGGTGATACTCACCTTGGTGGTGATGACTTTGACGATATTATAATCAACTGGCTTGCGGAAGAGTTTAAAAAAGATGAAGGAATAGATCTTAAAAAAGATCCAATGGCTTTGCAAAGGCTTAAAGAAGCAGCCGAAAAAGCCAAGATTGAACTTTCAAGTTCAACTTCAACAGAGATCAACCTACCCTACATTATGCCGGTTGATGGTATTCCAAAGCACCTTGTGAAAACATTGTCAAGAAGTAAGTTCGAGCAATTGTGTGACCAGCTTATTCAAAGAACCCTCGAACCATGTAAGAAAGCTCTTAGCGATGCAGGTCTTAAAGCATCTGACATCGATGAAGTTATATTGGTAGGTGGGTCTACAAGGATCCCCGCAATACAAAAGCTGGTTGAAGACTTCTTCGGTAAAAAACCTTCGAAAGGTGTTAACCCCGATGAGGTTGTAGCAATCGGAGCAGCAATACAAGGAGCCGTACTTAGCGGTGATATTAAAGACGTATTGTTGTTGGACGTAACTCCTCTGTCACTGGGTATAGAAACTCTTGGTGGAGTTATGACCAAGCTTATTGAATCCAACACTACTATACCTACTAAAAAGACTGAAACATTTTCTACTGCAGCAGACAATCAGACATCAGTAGAGATTCATGTGCTGCAGGGAGAAAGGCCAATGGCTAAAGACAACCGTACAATAGGCCGGTTCCACCTTGATGGAATACCACCGGCTCCAAGAGGCGTACCTCAAATTGAAGTTAGCTTCGATATTGATGCCAACGGTATATTAAATGTTTCAGCTAAAGATAAAGCAACAGGTAAATCTCAGGAGATCCGCATTGAAGCTTCATCAGGATTATCAGAAGAAGAGATTAAGAAGATGAAGGAAGAAGCAGAAGCAAATGCTGAAAAAGACAAGGAAATAAAAGAAGAAACTGATAAAGTTAATTCTGCTGACAGCTTGATATTCCAGACAGAAAAGCAGATGAAAGAGTTTGGCGACAAAATACCGGCGGAAAAGAAAGAGCCTATTGAAAAGGCATTGAACGAGCTTAAAGAAGCACATAAAAACAGGGATATACAAGCAATCGATAAATCAATGGAGGCACTTAATGCTGCATGGCAAGCCGCTAGCGAAGAGCTGTATAAAGCATCACAGCAAGGACAGGGAGCTGATCCGCAAGCACAACAACAAGAACAATCAGATCAGAAAAACAAAGGTGATGGCGGCAATGACGACGGAGACGTAACTGATGTGGATTATGAAGAAGTTAAATAAGGTTGAAAATCTTTAACTATAAAAAAAGGCGAGAAATTATTTCTCGCCTTTTTTTTATGAACAACACTTTTGTTTTATTTACGATCAAAAAACGGATTTTTTGAGGTAGCACTCATAGGTATGCCATAGATAATTTTTACATCTTTATTAAGAATACCCATTTCTTTCGCTGCATAACCTATAGTATACATTATCCGGTTGTCAACCCGGTAATCTGCTGCCGTGCTTATTGCAGAGCCAATAGCAATTCCAAGGTCACCGGTATTAAAAGCACAAGGTATTTCAGGATGTTCATCCTTTTTCTCACAACTCTCAAAACCACAAAAACCACATAGCTTTAATCCAACGGATTTAAATCGCGTGCCAATCAATACGACAACTTCGGCAGATTCACGAACATTCTCAGCATCCCTCAAGAAAATGTGATTATCCTCTTTGTTGCCGATCTCTTTCATCTTTTTTGCAAGTGTTTTCAAGTGATTGTCCGTTAGCATAGCCATTTCAATATTATCTATACCTCTTGCTTTTGGAGCAGTGCGGGCTGCTACAATCATCTTCTTTGCAATCTCTATCAGAGCCTGTCTTTTTATTTCAACTTCTTTTATTAAAGCCATAAATGAATTTTAATTTTAAAAATCAACTATTAGCAAATTTCGCATTACTTTCAATATACTTCAAAGGGACAACAGTATTTTGATTTTTATTATTATACTTGGCTATTATCATTTCAACATTTTCATCATCTTGCTTGGATTTTCCAATGAAATCAGACCTGTGTACAAACATAACAACGTCTGATGCTTCACTTAGAAAGATGGGAATATCCTTTATTGAAGGTTTCTGCAAAAAGTTATATTCAAATCCATGTCCCTGCAACTGTGAAAAAAGCAATATAGGTATGTCCAGCTCCAGCGCAACGCTCTTCAGAGTATGTACTATGGTGTTTAACTGTTCTTCACGGAAGTAAGTATCAGAAAAACGAGTACTTAAAAGCTCCAGGTAATCAACGATAATCAGGTCAACATTATGAACAAATTTCAGTTTTTGAGCTTTTTTCACAATCTCTTCAATAGAGACTGAAGGAGTGTCATCAATATAGATTTTAGCTTGCGCTATGTTGTTGATAACAGCACCCAGATGATCCTTTTCCGTGGAATTTAGGTTGGCTCCCTTTAGCTTACCAACTGACATGCCAGTTTCACTCTCTATAATACGACTTGTTATCTTTTGGTTTGAACGCTCCAGCGAAAATATTGCAACAGAATGGTCATTCTTGATCGCAATATTATTGGTTAGCGACAATAAAAAAGCGGTTTTTCCCATGCCGGGTCTGACCGCTATGGTAATCAACTGACCTTTGTGTAAACCGGATATTACCTTGTCTATCTCAAAAAATCCTGTTGATAAACCTTTCGATGAATCTTCTTTTTTTATTTTTTGCTGAAGTGTTTGGTCTATTATTTCGCCTATGCTCATAAACTCAAACACTTCAGATTGCTCTGTGATATCAAGTGAATTTTCTTTCATTTTTAACGGATTTTAAATTCATTATATATTTTTTTAATTTATTGACTTCTCTATAATATTGAAATTTTTAAACTGTAGCTTAACACATATTAGTCCATCTCAATTTTATATGGCAGATCCAGCTCATCAATCAATTCTTTCCATGTATCAAGCATATCCTCCTCGCCTTCATAATAATGCCATATTAGATCTACTTCATTGCCTTTTTTATAATAGTTTTCAATCATTTCAAGCATTTTAAAAAGGTACTTTGAAGAACTGGTGTTATAATAATTTACTTTAAACTGTATCAAAAGCGGATCATTTTTGGTTTCAGTGAATTCTTTAACCCAGTCAAGGATAGGCTTGAAAAATTCAATAGCATTATCAGGATAAGAGGTGCCTGAAATATCAAGCGCTCCCTTTTCTACATTAAAATTAACGCCAAAAGTTGTTTTTGTCGGACTTATAATAAGGTTTTCCATTTTTGGTATAAATTAATATTTAACATTCTTATTATTATAATCTTATTATTCTTTTT
>SLSZ01000151.1 GCA_007130125.1 Bacteroidales bacterium | reverse complement strand
AATGGACATCTGCGAAAAAACAATCACCCCAGCGGGGTGACATAAACTATGAACGAACATACAAATAAAGCACCCCAGCGATGTACAATAAAAATCAATAATTAATTCAAATCGTTTCTGTAAAATAAGGCTTTTAAAGTACTGATTAGCTTATATTTTAAGTTATTTAACAAATTTTTGGTGGACACTACTGGTATTTTATGAATAATCATGATAAGCGTGGCTAATAGTGTTGCCTGGCTGGGTTATGGCTTTAGTAGGTTGGTTGGCAGGTTGGGATGGAGGCTGAGATTTATTTCTCCTTTTAATAGACAAATCATACAAGGTTAAAAGAAACTTACATTTTAGGCTTTAATTACGAATACCTGCGAGGTTTCATATTTAACTACTTTCACATTTTCGCCTTTATCAATAAACCCGGTAAGAGCAGTAGCATCATAAACGTCATCATCTATTTCAATTTTTCCGCTGGGTCTGAGCATTGTTTTTGCAACTCCGGTTTTGCCTTTTAGAGTGGTCATAGTGGGGTTGACTGAGCTGTAACCTGCTTTAGTTTCTTGTACAGTGTCAAGTGCGAACTCTCCAAACCGGGAAGTTGAAAATAGTTTAGAGCTTATATATATAGAGGAAGTGAGGGATACGAAGAATGCAATTATTACTATCATGAAAGCCATAAAAACTTCTCTTGCCGGTACTCCGGTATAATCAAAGCCATTGCTGTCAACCATTGCCAGTGCCAATCCGGTTATTGCCAGCAATATACCTAAGATGCCTGTAAATCCAAAGCCTGGTATAGCAAAAAGTTCAACTCCTATAAGTATAACGCCAACGATAAAAAGTGCTATTTCCCAGTTTTGAGCAATTCCTTCAACATAAAGCGGTGCAAAGTATAATACAGCAGCAAAAATGGCAATAAGCAAAGGAAAACCTACACCCGGAGTTTGGAGTTCAAAGTATAGTCCGCCCAGGATCAGCATAATAAGTATTCCACTAACTAATGGGCTGATAAGAAAATTTATCAAACGGTCAGTAAATGTAAGCCGTTGCTCTATGATAGTATAATTTTCAATCCCTGCCAGCTCCAACACTTGACTGGTATTTTCGGCCATGCCTTCACAAAATCCCCACAGCATAGCTTCGGAAGCAGTAAGAGTAAGTACTTTACCAGCTTCAACAACTCCATCTACTTCTATTGAAGGGTCAACCATTGCTTGTGCAATATCAGGGTCACGGTCTTTTGCTTCGGCAGTTGAACGCATCATCGAACGCATAAATGATTGATATTTGTCAGGGACCTCATCACCTGTTTGATCAACAACAGTGGCAGCGCCAATTATGCCTCCCGGTCGCATATATATCCGGTCAGCTGCAATGGAGATAAGAGCACCGGCTGATACAGCATTGTTGTCAATAAACACTATTACTGGTATAGGCGATTGCATAATTTTGGTGCGAATACTGTCGGCCGATTCAACCATCCCGCCGTAGGTATTCATATGTATAAGTACAAGATCTGCATTTAAGCTATCTGCCTCTTTAAAAGCTATATCTGTCATCCTTACAACCGGCGGTGCAATTTGTTCGCGGATAGGGTATTTATAAATCAGAAATTCCTTATCCGGATCTTTTTCAACAGCTTTATCTACCCGATCATATCTTTGTCCGGTTAACGCAGTTGTAATCGTAATTATCAACGCAATAAAGAGTATAGGTTTAGTTAGCTTCATTTTAAGTTAGAACTATTGTTATCTTGTAGCCGATAATATTACCTTTATAAGTTTTACCACTCACCACTCACTTCTTATTTCTCACTTTTTAGTTTCCTTTTTTATGGTCAGCAAGGAATTTTTCCAATCCTATATCGGTAAGTGGATGGTTCAATAATTTCAGTATCGGGTCAAGCGGGCAGGTAACAACATCAGCTCCTGCTTCAGCGCATTTAATGATGTGGTTGCTGTGCCTGATGCTGGCTGCCAAAACTTCAGTTTCGAATCCTTGCAGATTGTATATATAAACGATTTGTTCTATTAATGACACGCCATCGTAGGATACATCATCGAGCCTGCCTATAAATGGCGAAACATATGTTGCTCCGGCTTTAGCAGCAAGTATTGCCTGTCCTGCAGAAAATACAAGTGTACAATTGGTCTTTATGTTTTTAGATGTCAGATGTTTAATAGCTTTAATGCCTTCCTTTATCATGGGCACTTTTACAACAATGTTGTTATGCAAAGCTGCGAGAGACTCAGCTTCTTTTATAATATTGTCAAAGTCGGTTGCAATAACTTCTGCACTTACATCACCGTCAACTATATTGCAAATATCTACATAGTGTTTCATGATATTATCATGTCCTGTAATACCTTCTTTTGCCATAAGCGATGGATTTGTAGTTACACCATCCAAAATGCCCAGGTCGTTTGCCTGTCGTATTTGATCAAGATTAGCTGTGTCTATAAAAAATTTCATTATTAAATAGATTTTATTGGTTAGTAAATCATTCAGTAATATTTAGTAATTGTATCTGCAAAAATACTTAAATGGATTGAAAAAAATAAGAAAAGACTTAAAACAAATAAAAAAGGGTAAGTTACTTATATCGCACCGCTACAACCACCTTACCCTTGCTTCCTTCCGGACCTGGGGGAGTTCGGTGGGAGCTGGTCGTATAAGACTTACCCAACTGCAAAAGTACAAATAAAAATAGAATTTGTGAAAGCTTTGTTGTTTTATTTTACTGAAAAAATTTAAATAGTTTTTTAAAGTGGTAAGTGTAGCGCTTTGGAATGAAGTTTAAAACAAAGTTAAAATTATATTGTATTAATAGATGCTTTTTGCTTGAGTTTGTTTCTCATAAAAAAATCAATAAGGTCAGCGATTAAAAAGAAGCCCAATTTGAATGACCGGGCTTTGGTAGTTCATGTTATCAGCGAAATAATAACTTGTTTGCACTGTAAGAAGAAGCCTTTGGGTAATTTCATAGTCAGCACTTACAAATGGTACATAAACCATAGTTCCATAATCATAAAAGTATGCTTCATTAAGCTCATTACCATCCTGGTTTGTAATGTGCAGGTTGTTTATATTACCCCTTCCAATGCCCATAGAAATATTATAACGGAATCTTCCTGATTTATGAGTAACTCCTAAAAAAACTCCTCCATGAGTGAGCGATATATATGAATTCCCGGATTCATCAGTTTTATAATTAGCATTTTGCCTCCCCCCGTAAATGCCGGCTGCCAGGTTTGATCCTATATAGTACCTGAGAATACCTCCGATTCCACCTCCTCTTGCAGTAATTTTATAATCAGGATTTTGCATTATAACATATGATGGCTGAAGAATTAACATACCGCCACTGTATAAGCTTTTTTTTTCAATACCGTTGATTTCACTGGCGTTAGCTGATAGAAAAAAAGTGAAACATGCCATTAAAAGCAAAATATAAAAATTCATTTCGTTATAGTTTTATAAAATGCAAAAATATGCAAAACAATAACATTATAATATTAGAATTTGCAAGGAAACTATATTAATATTCCAATGTTAGAATACCAAAAACATTGTTTAATATCACTTATGAATAATTGCTAATATCCAAAATTATATTTTTGGCGAGCATAAAAAATTATTCCGCTTTTAAAGCGTCCACGGGGTTTGCTCCCGATGATTTTACGGCATGGTATGCAATTGTAATATAAGAAATAGATACAGCCGCTGTTGCTGCAATTAAAAATGGCCAGGGGGTAATACTTATCCTGAATGCAAAATCAGATAGCCATCTTTCCATATAAATGTATGCAAGAGGAAGTGCGATAATGATACTTACAAAAACAAATAATGCAAAATCTTTAAATAATAGTCTTATTATATCCATAGTCACTGCACCGTGTGTTTTTCTGATACCTATCTCTTTTGTACGCTGCTCAGCATTGAATCCCGAAAGTCCGAAAAGTCCGACAAGGCTTATAATGATACTCAGCAAAGCAAATATTCCGAGTAAGTTAGCCGTATTAGTTTCTTCGTCGTATGAAGCAGCAATAACTTCATCAATGAAGAAGTATTCGAACGGATGGCCGGGGAGCTCACTGGTAAAAACTTTTCCAATGTGATTTATAGCTTCACTTGCATGTCCCGGTTGTATTTTTGCAGTTATTAGTCTGTCTGTTCTTACTGGGAATATTGCCATAGGTTCAATCGGCTGATAGAGAGACTGATAATTGAAATCGGAAACTACACCTATTACTTTGCGACTTATTACCGTATCAAATAATTGTCTTTTAATAGTTTTGCCTATTGGGGCATCCCAGCCATATTCACGTGCAGCGCTTTCATTTATTATTATTGAATTGTCATAGTCAGTTGCTAAATCCGGATCAAAGCCCCTTCCTTCAACGATCTTCATTTCAAAAAGATCTATGAATTCCGGTTCTATCATTAATATTCGCATAAGGTTTTCTTCAAAGCCATGATCAGTCTCAACGGATAACCCCCAGGTTTCAAAAATTGAACTTGCTGCCGGTATGCTTCGGCTAAAGGCAGTTTGCGTTATCCCGGAATATTGTTCAAGCCTGTTCTTAAATCGTTGATTCCACTCTCCCTCATATCTTTTACTTTGAGGGATGCTGACAGTAACACGATATTCCGGTTCAAAGCCCAAAGATTTGTTATACATATAATTAACTTGCTGGTATACCATCAATGTTATTGTTATAATGAAAATGGAAATAACAAACTGAACTGTTAATAATATATTTTTCAGATTGACTTTTTTCCCTTTTAGCTTAAGCTTGTCCTTTAATACATCAGTAGGTTGTATTCGTGATTGGTACAATGCCGGATAGCTTCCTGAAACAACGCCGGTGATAATTGTTACAGTGATCAGTATAACAATTATCATGGGATTATCTATAATATTAAATGATAATGATTTGTTCATAAGATGATTGAAATAGGGGAGAGCTATTTCAACGAATAAGCTGGCTATAAGAAGAGCAATAAAAACAAAAAGCAATGCTTCACCGATAAACTGGCTGGCTATATCGGCTCTCCGGGCACCTAGAACTTTTCTCATACCGACTTCTTTCGACCTTTTTAAAGATCTTGATATTGCCATATTCATATAATTTATTGATGCAATCAAAATCAGAAATATTCCAATAGCTATAAATACGGTAATGTAGGTTTTATTACCCTTGTGTGGTATTGATGATGGATTGGGAATTTCAGCCTGTATTCTGTTATCAAAGTATATTTCCTGTAGTGGGGTAAATATGTATGAATATGAACCTCTTTCTTCATCAGGCATGGTGCCGCCAAAAACATGCCTTTTAACAAATCCGGGTATGTGGTTTTGGCGAAAAGCTTCTTTATCAAACTGATCCTCCACCATAAGGTATGTATATATATTATTGCTTGTGAATCCGGGGGATTCACCAAAAACTTGATGCACAAATCTGTCCATTCCATAAAAAGGAATAAGAAAATGAAATCTTAAGTGACTATATTCCTGGGGTTCATCTATTACTCCTGTTACTTTTAAAGAATATTGATTTTCTACGGAAATTATTTCTCCAACCGGATTTATATTCCCAAAATATTTTTCTGCTGTTTCTGTGGTTAGTATAATGCTGTTTGGCTCTGTTAAAGCTATACCAGGGTTACCATAAATGAACTCATAATTAAAAAAATCAAAAAAGTTCGTATCTACAAGTAGAACACCATCCTCATAAAAAGCCCGGTCTCTGTATTGTATTAAGAAATCACCATAATACATACTCGGATAATTAACCCTTACAAAGTCTAAAATTTCGGGAAAATCATTTTTCAGCGCTTCACCAAATGGTATAGAAGTAACTGCAGCATGTAAAGGTTTGCCGTCAATTGTAAGCTCTACTTCAGCACGGTAAATGTTATCAGCTTTTTCGTGATGGCTGTCTGCTGAAATCTCTTTTATTACATGCAGGAAAATGATTATTGCGGCACATAAGCTCAGGGAAAGCCCCAGTATGTTGAGGGTTGAATATAGTCTGTTTCGGACAATGTTACGCCAGGCAATTAGTATGTAATTTAAAAGCATGTTTGTTTTATTTTTTAAATTTACAAAATATGAGCAAATCATGTACCAATACACTTAAAGGTCAGTAAGTCAGCAGCTAATGATTAGTAAATTAAAATTATTTGTACTCAATCGTACATATTATGTGCGAAGATGAACACTATTAAGCAGAAAGTGTTCAAGCTTGAATCATTAGATTGATAATAAAACTAATAAATTGAGAGATTTTCACTTTATTTATTAAGTAAAAAGCTACAGTGTATGAATCCTAGAAATCGTGTTTTTTAGGATCTTATTTAAATATAATGATTTTACTTAATATAATTTGTTCCATTACCAACTCATTAAATAATATAGAACGTAATTTAATTAAAATTTTGCAAATTACTTAAATATATATTATTTTTAAACTGTTAAAGACAAAATTATATTAATAATACGATTTCTGAAAACTTATAAATGATGATAAAGTTTATAATTGGCAACTATATATTGATTTTAATGTTATTGTTTCCGTTTACAAGTATCTTGAGTAATACTTTGTCATCAAATTCAACTACCAATGAAGTTTTAGAAAGCACCCAACAGCCTGTATATTTGGTTGAAGTTGAAGGTGTTATAACTACAGGGCAGAAGAATTTTCTCCGGCGGCAGATTAAGAATGCTCTTGATATAGATGCTCAGGTACTTGTGATTAAGATAAACACTCCCGGAGGTTTGGTTGATGCTACTTTAGAGATTAACGAGTTAATAATGAACGCTCCTATACCTGTAGCTGTATTTGTAGCTCCTTCAGGAGCGATAGCCGGATCAGCAGGTGCATTTATTCTTATGGCTTCCGATATTGCCGTCATGGCTCCGGGTTCAACTGTCGGTGCTGCCCAGCCGGTTACTATGTCACCTGAGGGCACAGGGGAAGCCGGGGAAAAAACAATCACTTTCTATGCTTCATATATGCGTAATACTGCTGAAGAGAAAGGGCGCCCCGGTGATATCGCCGAAAAGTTTGTAACAGAAAACTTGTCTTTGGGTGCCAGGGAGGCACTGGAAAAAGGTATGATTGAATACCTGGCAGGTAATTTAAATGAATTGATGGAAGTAATTGATGGCAGTGAAATTGAAAAGCTGGGAACAGTTTATACCTTGAATACTGCCGGTGCATATGTTGAACAAGATGAGATGACTTTAGGAGAGAAATTTCAAAACTGGCTTAGCAATCCGCAAATAGCATTCCTGGTATTAATGGCCGGCTTCATGGGTATTTATTTTGGCCTAAGCGCCCCGGGTACAATAGTTCCGGAGGTTGGTGGACTGATACTGTTAATTATGGGAATATACGGTATCGGTTTGTTTGATGTTAATACAACAGGTATTATTTTGTTGATTTTGGGCCTTGGTCTGATTATAGCTGAAATATTTACTTCAGGTTTTGGAGTATTAGGGATAGGAGGGGCGTTATCAATTACTGCCGGTGCTATTATGCTGCCGGTAGAACCATTTATGGCCACTGAGTGGTATCCAACTTTCATTGTAACTGTTCTTGGAGTGGTTTTGGGAATGGTTATTATTATGCTTGTGATTGTACAACGCATAGTGAGAAGTCGTCGCAAATGGACAGGCGGCAGTGAACATTTTACCCCCCCGGAAAAAGGAGTGGCTGTAAACGATCTTAATCCGAAAGGGCAGATCAAGGCCAGGGGTGAATACTGGAGCGCACAAAGCAAAGATGGCAAAACAATACCGGCCGGAACAGAAGTTAATGTCGTGAAGGCAGAAACGCTGCTGTTGTGGGTCCAACCTATTGAGAATAAAAAAAACAACAATGCTGTGTCTGACTAGATATATGCACTAATGGCGCAATATTAAACTTCCCGGACTTATCCGGGTATTTGATAAATAATATAATTAATTAACTTTTAAAAGGAGGTAATATTATGACAGAGTTATTAGCTGATGGTAATTTTTGGATACCGGTGATAATAGTAATATTTATTTTCATCGCAATGGCAATTAGAATTGTAAGGGAATACGAGCGATTGGTTGTTTTTCGCTTAGGTCGACTGATAGGTGTTAAAGGCCCGGGGTTTATACTTATTATACCTGTTATAGATAAGGTTATAAGGATTTCCCTGCGAATCGTCACTCTTGATGTTCCTTCCCAGGAGGTGATAACGAAGGACAATGTCACTACAAATGTTAATGCAGTGGTTTATTACCGGGTTGTTGACCCCAACCGTGCCGTCGTTAATGTTGAAGAGTATGCTATGGCTACCGCACAGTTGGCTCAGACTACCTTGCGGAGTGTTGCAGGGCAGGCTGAACTGGACGAACTTTTGTCCGAAAGGGAAAAGTTAAACTCAAAGATCCAGAGCATTTTGGATGAAGCAACTGACCCTTGGGGTATTAAAGTTACTACGGTAGAGATCAAAGATGTAGTTATTCCGGAAGCATTGCAAAAAGCAATTTCGAGGCAAGCTACTGCAGAAAGAGAACGGCGGGCTGTTATTGTACAGGCTGAAGGAGAAAAGCAAGCTGCAGGTAAGATTAAGGATGCAGCTAAAATTCTCAACTCGGAAGAAGGTGGCTTTTATGTAAGGTTGTTGAGAACACTTCCTGAAATAGCCAGCCAACAAGGATCACTTATTGCTTTCCCATTGCCTGTAGAATTAAAACACTTGTTTCCGGCACCATATGACGGAAATAAAAAAACTAAGGGGAAAGGTAAAGAGGAAAAAGGGAAATAATTTGTTGTACTAATTGTTGATTGTTTGTGAGGTGTTGAAAGAACACAAACCTATTTTTTCTCACGCATAATGCTTTGCAGCAAACTGTTTGATACATAATATCCTTGGAAAGTACATAAATTCATCATACAGAATCGCAAAAAATGTGCATGTTTAGTAATAATAGTTAATAGATATCTCTGGTAATTGAATTTAAAGATTTTGCTGCTTTATATATATTTTTTTTAAAATAGGTAGTAAATTGAATTATTAACAAAGATTTTATTTACAGAAAATTATTATTAGTTTTGTTTATAATGTCTTATAATAAATTAAAAGTATAACTTAAAATTATAAATTATGGAAATCAAATTGCCTAAGTTGCCTTATTCGCATGATGCATTGGAGCCGTATATATCACAAAAGACTATAGAGTTTCATTATGGTAAACATCATCAAACTTATGTAAATAAACTCAATGAGCTTATAAAGGGAAGTGCTTTTGAAAAAGAATCCCTTGAAGAAATTATAAAAAAGTCGGAAGGTGCTATTTTTAATAATGCAGCCCAGGTTTGGAATCATACGTTTTATTGGGAAGGGTTTTCAACTGACGGTGGCGGGAAACCTTCAGGAGACCTGTTAGCTGCCATTGAAAAAAAATATGGATCTTTTGAACAGTTTAGGGATGACTTTTCTCAAGCTGCAATTACTCTTTTTGGTTCCGGGTGGGCATGGCTTGTAAAAAAACCTGACGGAACACTTGATATAGTTAAGAAAAGTAATGCTGAGAATCCTATTACTGACGGTGATAAGCCGATAATGACCTGTGATGTTTGGGAGCATGCCTATTATTTGGACTATCAAAACAGACGTCCGGAATATATTGATGCTTTCTGGAAAATAATTAACTGGGATGTAATTGAAAAACGTTTTGAATAATACCCTTTTGGTTATTCCGGGAAGTATTTAACACTTTATTTCTTAAACTTTTTTGTTATAGGCGGCAACAAAAAGCAAGGAGGCCTTTATATATATTGTTTAAGCGTAAAGGAGAATTGGTGGGTTTTAGTTTTTGTTCCGGTAACGTTACCTTCCTCATCTTTGGTTGGATATTCCCTCAAGACGGATATTGAAATAATTGTTCCGGGAGATTTACTCAGAATATCAAAAACTTCCTGCAATTCGATCTCATATGCATTTTTATTATTGATTCTGATAATTCTGTCTCCTTTTTTTACACCTGCATTATCAGCTGGTGAACTGGGTCTTACATAACTAACAATGAACTCCCTGTAATTTCTACCTTCTGCAATAATTTCCAGACCACTAAGATTGCTGTTAAATGGTCTGTTAAATTTGATGTTTTTCCTTAACACCAGTTGTTCTGACGGATAATCAATGATTAGGTGAAATCTGCTTAATATACCTCCGCCTATTAGTCCTTCC
Organism: Bacteroidales bacterium; assembly: GCA_007130125.1. GTDB lineage: Bacteria > Bacteroidota > Bacteroidia > Bacteroidales > UBA7960 > PUKZ01. The sequence continues at coordinate 15,454 of SLSZ01000151.1, read as the reverse complement.
CAGGGGATGTCAAGTTTTTCTATCCACATTTGTTCAGGATCAGGGTATGCAACAATTGGATCTTCTATAACTATATTTTCATCCAGTTTCAATATGTCTAACCTTCCTTCTTCACCAAGCATATCACCACTAATACCTCTTCCCAAATAAGAAAAAACTGTCTCACCTTCGTTGATGTAGCTGTGTTCGTTGTTTAAATACAATGTATGGCTGGCCCCAAGATCAACCAAAAGTGGTAATGATAATGTAGTGTCTTTTGATCCCCTGACCGTTGCATCTATATATGGTTTATTATTTATAAGTTCAAAAGGTATTATATGACTTCTTCTCCTAATCCTGTAATCGGAATCTCTGTAAATCCTCATGGTGTTATTAGTATAATTAATTCGAATAGGGAATTCCTTTAAAAGGTCATAACCAATAATTCCATGAACGGGAAAACCAAATACTTCCGATAATTTTAGAACTTCTTCAGGTATTACTAGTAAATTGAGATTTCTTCCTTCAATTGCATCAATTTGCATTGAAACATCTTCTATTCTTAGGGCTTCTACTATACCTTCACCACCCAGGCCAAGTATATATACAAGTTCATCACCTTCTAGCCCAAGTGCATTAACAACCAAGGGTTCTGTAAGAATTGTTTTATTTACCCCGGTATCTAATACAAAGTTTAATTGTGGACCGTTGTTAATCTTTATTGGCATAACAACGAGGTTGTGAGTAATTCTTACAGGCACCCTCACAGAACTCCTGCTTGTAGTGAATACAAATTCAGAGTCGCTACCTGCAATGCTGTGACTTGCAACTTTTAATACTAACAGAAATAGGATTAAGAATCTTATCAACATTATAAATTCTCCGTTTTTATTTTACCTGCCATTAAAACAAACAAAATTTGATCCAAAAGCAATTAATCTCTTAATTATGAACTTGTTTTAAGAATGTTTAGTATTATTAAAACAAATTATTTAGCATAAATGTTTGCTAAAAATTATTAATTAACTTTTGTATAATAATGCTGATTTCAGAGTAGTGCTGTATTTGGAATTAACACTTTAAAGGTAGTGAGTTAAAGGATGGAAGGCATATTTAAGATATATATAGTAATTTCCAGAAGCACAGATTGGTAATTTTTAATATTCAATATTATTTGTTTAATTTATTAATTTTTTTTTAATAACTGTTTGTTAATTTTCTTGATCATTGCCGGTCCTTCGTAAATAAAGCCTGTGTATACCTGTACCAGTGAAGCACCTGCTTGCAGTTTTTCAAGCACATCGGTAGCTGTAAAGATACCTCCTACGCCAATAACAGGGATTTTTCCCCTTGTTTTTTTTGCAATGTACGCTATGGTTCCAGTAGATTTTTCTTTAATAGGTAGGCCACTTAAACCTCCATTTCCAATCGATGCTATCTTATTTTGTTCTAAAGTTAAGTTATCGCGTGTAGTAGTGGTATTTGTTGCAATGATACCATCTGTTCCGGTTTGTTCAACAACTTCTATTATTTCATCAAGCTGTTTTTCGTTATGGTCCGGACCTATTTTTAGCAAAATAGGTTTTTTAAGAGGTTTTTGGGCATTAAGCTTTGATATTTCGTGCAATATTTTTTTTGTGTTTTCTTTATCCTGAAGTTTGTCGAGATCCTTTATATTAGGGCAGCTGAGGTTTATCACGAAGTAATCAAAATATGGGTATAAAGTTTCAAAGACCTTGCAATAGTCATATACTGCATTCTCATTGGGTGTTAGTGTATTTTTACCAATATTACAACCTATTATGATTTTCGGCTTCCTTTTTCTGAGATTTTTGGCTAATTCTTCAGCTCCTTTGTTGTTAAACCCCATTCTGTTTATCATGGCTTTATCCTGTGGTATTCTGAAAAGCCTTGGACGGGGATTTCCCGGTTGAGGTTCAGGTGTAACAGTACCTATTTCCACATGGCTGAAACCAAAATGCTTAAGATGGTTATAAAGTTTTCCTTCCTTGTCAAACCCTGCTGCCATGCCAATAGGATTGTCGAAAGTAAGTCCGAAGAGTTTTTTCTTTAACCCGGCATTATCAATAATAAGTAATCTGCCTATTAGCCATGGAATGCCCGGAATTACAAAAGCTAACCTTAAGCCGGTTGCTACCAGCTTGTGTATAGTTTCAGGACCCAGTAAAAAAAGTATTGGGCGTAGTACCCTTTTATACATGGTGGTGTGTTATTAGTTGTTCTAATAATCTCTAATACCTTAACACTCAGTTATATTTTTTTTGTTTTAACATTTTTCACTTTGCCTTTTTGTGCCGCGGTAGAATCAGCCTGCTTAGCAGTATCTTTTATGGGCTTGGGCTTTTTTGGTGATTTTGTTTTGTCTTGCGTTGTTGTCGTTGGCTGGTCTTTTTCTTCTTTTTCTTCTTTTTCAGGTTTTGTTATCAGGTCATGCTTCAATAGAATATCATACCATTTAACCACCTTTTTAATGTCTGAAGGATAGACCCTTTCTCTGTCATATTCCGGGACTATCTTTTCAAAATACTCCTTTAAAGACTCATCATCAGCTTTATGATCAATACTACTTTTTTTGCCTTCCTCAGTTTCATACATTTTCCAAAGTACGTCTTTAAGAGGGATATCTTCATCTACTGTGAATATGCTAATATCTTCAAGTGTGGATGAACGGTTGGTTGCAAAAACAGGAAACCTTTTTCCGTCTTCCAGTGATTCGGCTATCAAGCTGCTTTGTGAACTTGAAATAATTTTGTAGAGTCCTCCTTTTCCGGTTATTGTCAAAATTTTACTAAGGTCCATAGTGATCTGGTTTAACTTCTTAATGTTTTGTTAAGTACTTTATTTATTTGATTGAACAACGGCAAAAATACAACAAATATTCAAAAACTGATAAAAATGCGAATTTGTTTAACTTTTGTATGCAACATAATGTTTATTCGAGGAATGGATCTCTTATTAAGGTTTAAAGTAGCAATTTTAAAATGTTATTTAAGAAGGTTGCGAAAGTCAGGCTAAAGGTTTTTTATTCATATTACAGGAACATTTGAGTATTATGCAATTTCTTGTAAACGCCATCGCTTGCCATAAGTTCTTTGTGGCTGCCCTTTTCAATTATTTCACCTTCTTGCAACACGCAAATAAGGTCTGCGTTGATAACGGTTGAAAGCCTGTGAGCAATCACTATTGAAGTACGGTTTTTCATAACTTTTGTTAAGGCTTTTTGGACCAATCTTTCCGATTCGGTATCCAAAGCCGACGTGGCTTCATCAAGAATCAGGATAGGAGGGTTATTAAGTACTGCACGCGCTATTGATAGTCTTTGGCGCTGTCCTCCTGAAAGTTTGCTTCCACTATCGCCAATATTAGTGTAATATCCGTTTGGAGATTTAATAATAAAATCATGGGCATTAGCTATTTTGGCGGCCTTAATAACTTCTTCTTCTGAAACATCTTCCACTCCAAAGGCTATATTGTTAAAGAAATTGTCATTAAAAAGAATAGCTTCCTGGTTGACATTACCCATTAAGGCTCTAAGATCTTTTATTTTAAGATTTTTAATATTTACACCGTCAAGCAATATTTCGCCTTCATTAACATCAAGGATACGTGGCAGCAGATCTACCATTGTTGACTTACCTGCCCCTGAGTGCCCTACCAGTGCAACGGTTTTGCCTTTTGGTATAACAATATTTATATTTTTCAATACATCTTCATGGTCATAACGGAAACTTACATTTTTGTATTCTATGCAGTCATTGAAATCCTTAACGGGTAAAGGATTTTTAATTTCAACAATAGTATTTTTGGCTTTCATTATATCCTCTATTCTGTCTGCAGATGCCATACCTTTTTGGATATTATAAAAGGCTTTAGAAAAATGTTTTGCCGGGTTAATGATTTGTGAGAAGATTGCTATATAAGCAATAAACCCTTGCGATGAAAGGCTTGACTGGCCACCCAGCACCAGCGATCCACCGTATAAAACTATAACTACAACCACCATAGTACCAAGAAATTCACTTGTAGGCCCTGCAAGGTAATGTCTTCGGTACATTTTAGTCATAACCCTCGTATAGAGGCTATTCAAACTGTTAAACTTTCTCTTGATTTTGTCTTCGGCATTGAAGGCTTTAATAATCCTTAAACCTGTAAGTGTTTCTTCAATGACCGACATAATTACCCCAAGTTTGCTTTGTCCGCGCAATGCCGAGATCTTTAAGTTTTTTCCTATTCTGCCTATTATAAGCCCACTTAAAGGAAGAAGAACCAATACAAAGATCGTCAGGAGCGGACTCATGATAAAAAGAGCTGTCAAGTAAACTATTATAGTTAATGGTTCGCGGATAACCATTTCAAGGCTGCTTATTACACTGATCTCTATTTGCTGAACATCATTTGTCATCCTGGAAAGAACATCGCCCTTACGCTCATTGGAATAATAGGATAGGGGTAAGTCAATGGTCTTATCATAAAGAGTATTTCTTATGTTCTTAACAACACCTGTTCTTGTGGCTGCAAGGTGAAACATTGCCAAATATCTGAAAAGATTTTTGAACAAACTGGTAACAATTATTATAAGGCCGATGAAAAACAAGGCAGAGAAAGCACCTTGGTTATCTATTAACATGCTAACATAATAGTTGAAGTTTTGTTGCACTGATTCAACAGATAAAGCAAAAGGTACAGGATCTTCAACAACAGGTTGGTTATCAAACAGAACTCCCAGAACGGGAGCTATCATTGTTAGTGAGAAAACAGCAAAAACAGCTGCCAGCAAATTGAAAATAAGGTTGTAAAAAATTCTTAATCTATAAGGAGTCAGATATTTCAGTATTTTTTTATACTTTTCCATTTAATTGCTTGCCTGGTTTTTTAATGCAGTTATTATTATTTAATATTTTGGTTATAAGCTTTTTTGTTACTGAACGTTTATAAATACTTTATATTTAATGAACTTGCGAAAATAACAATTATATTTTTGGCATTATACCTGTATAGTTAAAAGGGCTAATGTTTTTCAGTTCATTTTTTATTTCAGTGTTTATCTCGAGTTTATCAATGAATTTGTGAATTGTATTACGATCAATTGTTTTGTTGTTTCTGGTCAGATCTTTAAGCTTCTCATAGGGTTTTGGATAGCCTTCACGTCTGAGGATTGTTTGAATTGCTTCAGCAATCACTTGCCAGTTATTGTCAAGGTCTTTTTCTATCTCAGTTTTATTAATTACAAGTTTATCTAAGCCCTTTATTGTTGCTTCGATAGCTAAAATCATATGAGCGCAGGGAACCCCTATGTTTCTTGTTACAGTGGAATCGCTAAGGTCTCGTTGTAAACGTGAAACCGGTAGTTTGGCAGACAAATGTTCGAAAAGTGCTATTGCTATTCCACAGTTGCCTTCCGAGTTTTCAAAATCAATAGGATTTACCTTGTGAGGCATTGCTGAGGAGCCAACCTCGCCTTTTGCTATTTTTTGTTTAAAGTAATCGATCGAAATGTATGCCCACATATCCCTGTTAAGATCAGTAATAATAGTGCAAATCCTTTTCAGGCAATCAAAAATTTCGGATAGGCCGTCATAATGATCTATTTGAGTTGTTACTTCTGAGCGCTTAAGCTTTAATGTTTTTTCAGTAAAGTTATCGGCGAATTCAACCCAATCAATATCGGGGTATGCTATTTTGTGTGCATTGAAATTGCCGGTGGCACCTCCGAATTTTGCAGGATAGCTTATGCTTTTCAATTGATACAACTGTTTTTCCAGCCTGTTATGGAAGACATAAACTTCTTTGCCGACTGTAGTGGGGGAGGCCGGCTGACCGTGAGTTCGCGCAAGCATTGGGTGTGAAAGCCATTGCTTTGAAAGGCCTTTTAAAACAGACAATAATTTTTCAGTTCTTGGCAATAATTCCCGGGATATACTGTCTTTTAATAGAAGCGGAATAGCGGTATTATTAACATCCTGAGACGTTAGGCCAAAATGTATGAACTCAACATATTGAGTCATCTCAAGCTGTTCAAATTTTTCCTTTATAAAGTATTCTACAGCTTTAATATCATGATTGGTTGTTTTTTCAATTTCCTTAACCCGCCTGGCATCCTTATCAGAAAAAGACTCGTGTATTGATTTAAGTTTTTTCAAACTTGAAGGTTTAATGTTTTGCAACTGGGGTAGTGGAATTTTGCATAAAGCAATAAAATACTCTATTTCAACAAAAACCCGGTATTTGATAAGTGCAGCCTCGCTGAAATATTTTTGCAGGGAAGATGTTGCTGTTTGATATCTTCCATCTACAGGTGAAATGTTGTTTAACCCGGTATTTTTCATCTATATGAATTATGATTATTAAACAGTTTTACAATTATTTACGTGCTCAAATATTTAATCCCATGTGCTTCTATCCCGATGAAACCCTCATGTTTTACACACTCAATTTTGTACACTTTAGTATATGATGGTTTCATATATTTTCTTTTGGCAAAGTTAACAATTAGCTTAAAATACTTTTATTTTGTATGGTTAAATTAAAATAAAAAAACCGTATCTGAGAGCAGATACGGTTTTTTTGTGTGGTATTTAAAAAATCATTAAACTTCGTCATCTTCAAAAATTTCAAACAACGCTGCCAGTTCAGGCATTGCTTCATGGAGGAACTCCCATGAGCCGTCCTGATAAACTATAATAAAATCAGGTTCTTCCATAGGTACATCATCTACTATGCCCATAAATACCTCAATATGGCCCAACTTCCTGTTTAGTTCAGTATGAATGACATCAATATCAATTTTGCTGTTAAGGTAATCAATATCTAATTCGTTTGGATCTTCTATACCTTCAACGTGGTTCTCAATATCCAACATATAAACTGAACCGTCAAATTTGATCGGTGTAGCTTGTATGTATCCGCTGACAATGTCAGGAGCATCTTTATCCATATCACCGGTGGCGTTCAATGAAAAGCCAAATAATAAATCATTGTTAAATGAAAGTGACATGGAAGCTGATATTGTGGTGTCAGAAGAAGGTCCGGTCCTGCTAAATGACAAGTTGAAATTATATGGAGCCATGGTAATATCCAAACTTATGTATGTAGGCTCATCGTTTTGATCCAGCTCCAATTCAAAATCAACAGACAATAGTGTTGTATTATCAACTGTAAGTTCCAGTTCCAATGCTGATAATATCACCTCTTCATAATCTACGTCGCCTTCATTTATTATAATGCTTTCATACCTGTAAATAAAAAGAGAAGCATTATTGTTTTCATTGTCAAACGCTTCCTGATCAGCAGGGTACCTGAATTCTAAATAGTTAACGTCTGGATCATCTAGAACAAAATCATACTCGGTATAGTCATACACCCAAATTCCGGTATCTTCCTCAGGGTCAATATCATCTATTCCGCCTTCTTTGCTAAAATCCAACGTTTTAGGAGCAAAATATTCAGTTTCTGAAATAACTCCTGTTGATGAGGCTTTAATAGATTGTTTAGTAATACTTTTAAAATCAACAGGGTCTTCACCTAAAAGTTCAAAGAAATAATCAAATGTTTTAGCACCGGGAGTTTCTGCCATTTGATTAATATTGCTCTCAATATCTTGTGAAGCATCCCTGATTTCTTGTTTTGCCTCGTCAGCAGGCATCGTGGTTATTTTGTCAGTATCGTCATCAGAACATGCTGCAAACAACAGCATAAACATGGCTGATGCTAAGGCCGTTAATTTAATTTGATTTTTTTTCATAACAATTTGATTTTTGGGTTAACAATATTTTTTTATTTGCTATATATTCGGTTTTAATCAAATACCTTGCCAAATAAACATCATATTAGTTTATTATCTTTTTCTTTTTGCTTGCTTAGCTCGCTCTTTAGACACTTCCTCAAGCTTTTTCTGCCATTTTGACTTTTTTACGGGCTTTTTCTTGTTCTCTTGTATCTTTTTATGGATCTTGTCTTCATTTATTAATTTTCTAAACACGCCCATTTGCCCGAAAGTGATAATGTTTGTAAGGAAGTAATAATAGCTCAATGCTGAAGCAAAATTATTGAATATCCCCAGCAACATAACAGGCATCATATACATCATCATTTTCATTCCCGGCATTTGATTTGTGCTACCCATCATTTGGCTGTTCATCTTGGTATAGATGATAGTTGAAGCGGCCATTAGTAAAGTGAAAAGGCTAACATGGTCACCATAAAAAGGTAAACTAAAGGGCAGGTCCAGAATTGAGTCATATGATGAAAGGTCATCAGCCCATAAGAATGATTCCTGCCTCAATTCAATAGAGGTAGGGAAAAACCTGAACATTGCAATAAGAATAGGCAGCTGTAAAAGCATTGGAACGCATCCTGCCATTGGGTTAACACCCGCTTTCTTATAAAGTGCCATGGTAGCTTGTTGCTTTTTCATGGCATCTTCCTTTTTTGGGAATTTTTTATTGAGCTCTTCTATTTCAGGCTTTAAAACCCTCATCCTCGCTGATGAAATATAAGTCTTATATGCTATCGGTAACAGGACAACTTTTAGCATTAAAGTGAGGAGCAAAATAATGACACCATAATTAAAATTGAATCCATCAAGAAAATTAAATACGGGTATAATTGCAAATCTGTTTATCCAGCCGAAAATGCCCCAGCCAAGGGGGATTTGCATCTCAAGGTCAATATCATATTTACTTAAGGTCTGATAGTGGTTCGGGCCGAAATAAAACCGCATTGGATAATGATTGTCTTCCCTGGGAGAATATGGCATATCCATTGATGCAGAAAACTTTTTCAGGAAATCTTCATTATCATCATCGAAAAGCATGCTGTTTAGTTCGGCATTTAAGAAGTTATTATCAGCAATAATTACTGATGAGAAGAACTGTTGTTTAAATGACACCCAGTTTACACTAGTAGTTATTCTTTCAGAATCATTACGGTTTGCTCTCAAATCATCAACTTCTTGCGTAGAAAACCTGTAATATATTGAAGAAGTTCCTTGTTCGTAATCGCGATTCTTTTCCTGGCGTGGAACATTGATGTGCCAGTCAAGATTAATATGCCTGGTATTGGAAGCTATTACATCCTGCATCCCGATAAAACTAATATTGAAATCCAACATGTACTTTTCACCTGTCAGCCCATATGCGAATTCCACGTATTTCGGGTCATCCTCAGTAGACGTGTCAACGTACAGGCGCATAGCAAAGTAAGTTGAATCACCCGGTTCAACTTTTATGTTATTATCATCTACAAGATAGCTTTCATCAAAATGCGGCTCAAAGAAAAAGTCTTTAGTTGCTATTAGCCTGTTGCCATAAAAGAAGTTTAAATTAAATTCATCTTCATCACCATAAAAAAGCTTTAGAGGTTTCTGATCGAATGTCTTATATTCTTTAAGTTCTACAGAGTGAATGTGACCACCTTGTTTGCTAATTTCAAGTAGCAGGACGTCATTCTCCAGAATATAAAATTCATTATCTCCTTTTACACTCCCGGAAAAAACTCCGTATTTTTCCCGCAGTTCGTCTTCTTCAGGGTGAACTTCTTCTTCAGTTTCCACAGGTTCGGTTTCTTCAATCTCATCAGCTTCTTTTTCAATTGCCTCCTCTTGTTCTAAAGCCTCCTGACGTGCAAGTTCCTGCTCATGTTCTACTGCAGCAATACTATCCCTAATCCTTTGCCTTTCAGCAAGCTCTTCATCAGATGGCGCAATCCAAATACTATAGCCAATCATTAAAAACAAAATGACTACCAAACCGGTTATATTTTCACGACTCATAACATTGAAATTTTAAAAATGCAAAGGTAGCCTAAATCTGACAATTACCGAAATTAAATAATTATAAAAATTGAGTTTATTACCCTATAGATATAAACCCAGTTCAATATGGAATATTATATTGTAAATACAGTTTAAAGTTCTATATTTTATTTTACAAATAACAAAAAAAGCTCAAAAAAACCTCAATTTTCAAAAATTCAACATTCAAAACATGGACAAAGAATATAACAACTATGAAATAAAAAATTAATCCGACGGTTTTTGAATTTGGTATTTGTTTACTTGCAAAGATTTAAAGCACTGCATTGCTTGTTTTCCGGTGGTTGTTATTTTTTACGGTTTTCCGGGATATTGTTATTTATTAATAAAGTTAAGTGAAGCTTTAACAAAACTATTAAATAATGGATGCGGGTTTGCAACTGTACTTTTGTATTCAGGATGAAACTGAACTCCAACAAACCAGGGGTGATCAACAATTTCGACAATTTCAACCAGGTGAGCATCCGGATTAATACCGGAGGCTTTCATTCCCATTTTTTCAAAATCATCAAGATAATTATTGTTGAACTCATACCTGTGGCGGTGTCTTTCAGAAATATGTTTTTGGTTGTAAATAGAGAATGTTTTGCTTTTTGGGTCAATGTCGCATTGATAAGCTCCTAATCGCATTGTTCCTCCTTTAACACTGACTTTTTTCTGTTCCTCCATAATGTCAATTACCGGGTGAGATGTATTTTTGTTCATTTCTGTTGAATGTGCATCTTTGAGTTTTAAAACATTTCTTGCAAATTCGACAACTGCACATTGCATTCCCAGGCATATGCCAAAAAATGGTATTTTATTTTTCCTGGCATATTCCGCTGTTAGAATTTTACCGTCAATTCCGCGATCACCAAATCCGGGTGCTACAATTATTCCTGAGAGATCTTTAAGCTTCCCCTTTATGTTTTTTTCATTAATTTGTTCTGAGTGAATGAGTTTGAGTTTTACTTCACATTCATTATTTGTCCCTGAGTGTATAAGAGATTCGATGATAGATTTGTAGGCATCAACTAATTCAACGTATTTTCCCACTAATCCTATGTGAACTATACTTTTTGGATTTTCCAGTCTATGCAGGAAAATTTTCCAATTACTAAGATCAGGTTTTTTATGAGGATCAAGGTTTAACTTTTTCAATACAACTTTATCAAGTTCTTCGTCTTTCATAAGAAGAGGTACCTTGTATATAGAGCTAGTATCAATAGATTCAATAACGGATGATGTGTCGACGTTACAAAAAAGCGCAATCTTGTCTTTAAGGCTTTGGTTCAGGTTTTTTTCAGTGCGGCAAACCAAAACATCAGGCTGTACACCATGTTCAAGCATGGTTTTTACTGAATGCTGTGTTGGTTTTGTTTTTAGTTCTTTAGCAGCTGACAGATATGGAACCAGGGTTAAATGAATGACAAGACTGTCTTTCCCAAGCTCATATTTTAATTGCCTGATAGCTTCAATATAAGGTAATGATTCAATGTCGCCAACGGTCCCTCCAATTTCAGTTATAACAAAATCATAATTTTTGGTTTCTCCGAGTATCTTTATGCAATGCTTTATTTCATCAGTTATATGAGGAACTACCTGTACAGTTTCACCAAGATATTCACCTTTGCGCTCTTTGTTTATTACTGATTGGTAAATACGTCCGGTAGTAACATTATTAGCTTGTGATGTTGTTGTATTCAGAAAACGCTCATAATGACCAAGGTCAAGATCCGTTTCAGCTCCATCATCTGTTACATAGCATTCGCCGTGCTCGTAAGGGTTTAATGTTCCCGGATCAATATTAATATAAGGATCCAGCTTTTGTATGGTTACAGAGTACCCACGTGCTTGCAAAAGCTTAGCCAGAGAAGCTGAAATAATACCTTTGCCGAGAGAAGAAGTAACGCCGCCTGTAACAAAAATATATTTAGTCTTTGATGCCGATTCCATCTTTTAAATGTTGAAAGATAATTTAAAATTGTTAGAATAAGTTGCGAAAGTATAAAAAGATTGTATAAAATTATAACTTTAATAAAAGAAATAGCAAATAAAAAAACAGCCAGTTTGATCAAGAAATGGCCGTTTTAGTTGTTTTTATAATGAAACCCTCATCAACTAAACATTGTCAAAAGTGGATGAACTTAGTGATAGCGATCTCGTGACCGAAGGGAACAATAAAGCATGAGGATTCGATCGGGAAAGAAGCACCTGAGGTTAAAGGCTTGAGTACGTAAATATTGTAAAATAGTTTAGTAACCATAATTTATAGAGATGAAAAACGAAGTAGTACCTTATATATATTTTTATCGATTTTCACAAAGGTTTATAAGATTATTAAGAATATAATCAGGGTATTTGTCAGGCATTTCTTCATGTTTAATTTCTTCGATAAATTTTACTGTTTCTTCATAACTGATTTCCTCTTTTATGATTTCACTGAATATTTCCCTTGTATCAAAAGCAAACTCTACTTCAGGTTCTGAGTAAACGCTTATTTTAATTTGCTCATCTGAATTGTTTATTGTGATTACTTCGTTTTGAATGTTGCCAAATGTTAGTGTGCTTACACTTATCAGTATTGTAAGTGTTGTTATTAGTGTTTTCATGACTTTTATATTTTTTAGTTAATAAATTAATGTTTATTTAGACTGAATTAAGATAGAGTTCAATGGTGTAACCAAAAAGTCATAAAATTGTTCAATAGGAGGGTAAAATTTTGGTAAAAATTTATAAAATAAAACCAAATTTTAATTATTGGCTGTTATTATTATATTTGAATAATTAATTTAGCAAGCAATAAAATAAAGATAAATAATTATGACAGAACGTTTTATAATAAATATTTCACGGTTTATGCTTGGCGGGGTTTATGTACTTTTTGGTCTGAATTATTTTTTTAGTTTTATGCCAATGGATGCGTTAGAGAGGGAAGCTGCAATAAGATTCATGGATGGGTTGCATGGTTCACGCTATTTTTTCCCGTTTTTAAAAACCGTTGAGGTAGTTATGGGGTTATTGTTAATTTCAGGATTTTATTCAGCATTAGCCCTGATAATATTAATGCCGGTAACTTTAAATATTTTTCTATTCAATTTATTCTTGAATCCTACAAGTTTGCCTCTTGCTTTGATTATGATGATAGCTCACTTATATTTAGCCTGGGTACACAAGCCGTATTACAAGGGGTTATTGAAAAAGTGAGCATAATGAATTTATCTGGAATCTAATGTATTTTCAATTCATTTGGGAAATATATAGTTAGGATATTAACTATACTAATATAATTGTATCCTGCCTTTATTCTGAAAGGGAAGTTTTATTTGGTTACTTTAAGCTTTGCGATAGTTTCAATAGGGTTATCAGCACCAAAAACACTGCTTCCGGCCACAAGTATATCGGCACCGGCTTCTGCCAGCAACCCGGCATTTTCAGTATTAACTCCGCCATCAACTTCTATAAGGGCTTTTCCGCCATTATCTGAAATAATGTTTTTAAGCTTCTTTATTCTGCTATAAGTATTAAAAATAAATTGTTGACCTCCAAAGCCGGGGTTTACGCTCATAAGAAGAAAGAAATCCGCGTCTTTAGCTATATCGGTTAATAGATCAACCGGATTATGCGGATTGATAACTACTCCTGCTTTCATCCCCAGGTCTTTAATAGCTTGAACTGTCCTGTGCAAATGGGGGCAAGTTTCATAATGTACTGATAAGTAATCGGCACCTGCTTTTTTAAAAGCCTCAAGATACCTTTCAGGTTGTTCAATCATAAGGTGTACATCAAGAGGCTTTTGTGCTGTTTTTTTTATCTGGCTGATAATATCAAATCCAAAGGTAATATTAGGTACAAACTTACCATCCATGATATCCAAATGGAATAGGTCGGCCTGGCTTTTATTTACCATTTCAATATCATCTCCAAGCCTTAAAAAATTAGCTGCAAGAATCGATGGGGCTACAAGTGTTTTCACAAATAAACCAATATTAGTAAATGATTAAACTTATTAACTTATTACCTGGTAATGAGTTTGGTTTTAACCTAAAAATACCCCTCATCCCAACCCTTTAAAGCTTCTTAATGTTTTATACTTTAAAAGAATTAAAATTCAAACTCCCTCCACCGAATACCGATCACTGATTACCGATTACCTATCACTGATTACTTCTTCCTCTCCGGTCTTGGCAAAAGAGCTTTTCTTGATAATTTAAGCTTACCGGTTTTATTATCTACATCAAGCAATTTTACTTCAATTTCATCACCTACTTTAAAACCGCTATCTTCAACTGTATCCAGTCTACTCCATTCTATTTCCGAAATGTGCAATAATCCTTCTTTACCAGGCAGTATTTCAATAAACATTCCAAAAGCTACAATGCTTTTTACAGTTCCTTTGTATACCTGGCCTATTTCCGGAACAGTAGTTATTCCTTTTATTTTTTCAACGACCCAGTCTATTGATTCTTTATTTTCAGAAACAATGTCAACAACGCCATATTCTCCAACTTCTTCAACTACGATTGTACTTCCACTTTCTTTTTGCAGTTCTTGAATAACTTTTCCTCCGGGTCCTATAATTGCTCCAATAAATTCTTTTGGAACAGTAAGCTTAACTATACGTGGTACGAATGGTTTTAAGTCTTCTCTTGGCTTAGATATAGTTTTAGCCATTTCTTCCAAAATATGTAACCTGCCGTTTTTAGCTTGTTCGAGAGCTTTTTCCATAAGATCAAAACTCAGTCCTTCGATTTTGATATCCATTTGGCAGGCAGTAATTCCCTCTGTGGTTCCTGTAACTTTGAAGTCCATATCTCCCAGGGCATCTTCATCTCCAAGTATATCGGATAGTATTGCGTGCTTTCCTGACTCAGGGTCAGCTATTAGACCCATTGCAATACCAGAAACAGGTTTTGAAATCTTTACTCCGGCATCCATTAAAGCTAATGTTCCGGCACAGACAGTTGCCATTGACGATGAGCCGTTAGATTCTAGTATATCCGATACAACCCTTATGGTATAAGGATTCTCTTGCTCATCAGGCATAATCGGCTTCAATGCTCTTAATGCAAGGTTTCCATGGCCAATTTCCCTGCGGCTTGTAAAGCGCATCATTTTTACTTCACCTGTACAGAAAGGTGGAAAGTTATAATGAAGCATAAATTTGCTTTTACCTTCCACCACAGCTCCGTCTACAATTTGTTCATCAAGTTTTGTTCCCAATGTAACGGTGGTAAGAGATTGTGTCTCGCCCCTGGTAAATATTGCTGAACCGTGAGCAGCAGGAAGAAAGTTAACTTCTGTCCATATTGGCCTTATTTCATCAGGTTTCCGGCCATCAAGCCTTTGTTGCTCATTTAAAACCACTTCTCTTATGGCTTCTTTTTGCAAATCATCAAAATATTGTTCAATCAGCTCTTGTTTGTCCAGTAATTCTTCTTCAGTAAATTTTTCTATAAAGTTTTCTTTTATTTCACTAAAGGAATCCTTTCTTTCATGCTTGTTTTTAACCCCTTTCTTAGCTATTGAATATATTTTGTCATATAGTTCTTTTCTCATCAGTGTTTCAAGCTCTTCATCTTTTTCCACTGGAGGATATTCTCTTTTGGGTTGGGCTTTTTCAACTTTTGCAGCTAAGTCAAGTTGGGCCTGACATTGTTTTTT
>SLSZ01000014.1 GCA_007130125.1 Bacteroidales bacterium | reverse complement strand
ATATAAATTACATGTTTTTACTTTTAATAAAACTATTTTTTAAAACTGATAATGTATGAAACTTACGGTTAATTTTATCAAATCGGTGTTGAATATCTACGATGAGATGGCAGAAAACGGTATATCAATAGTATATCTTGGGGGGTTTCATCACCAAATAACAAAAATGTTTGCTCGTATGGCAGAGGAGGATATGGGCAGGAAAGATGAGGAGAAGTCAACTATCCGCAAAGTTTATTCAGTTATGGTTGAGACGCTGCAGAACATAACCAAGCATTCGGATGAGATCGTTGATAAATTTCA
The DNA here is from genome assembly GCA_007130125.1 of Bacteroidales bacterium. Taxonomy (GTDB): domain Bacteria; phylum Bacteroidota; class Bacteroidia; order Bacteroidales; family UBA7960; genus PUKZ01. The sequence continues at coordinate 8,039 of SLSZ01000014.1, read as the reverse complement.
CATCGGTAAAGGCCTTTTTCTTATTGGGCAAAAAGAGGATATTTATTATGTAATTACTGCCAATAAAGTTACACAGCAAAAGAAAAAGTATCTTGAAGAAACAATTAAACAGGTGAATGAAGCTAACAGGGATGAGCTCAAGTCAATGTATAAAAAGCAGATCACCGAAGGCTGCATATCTGAAAAAGGTGGAGCAGGTTTAGGACTTATTGAAGTAGCAAAACGTACGAGAAATAAGCTTGTTTACCAGTTTTTGCCACTGGATGAGAAGAACGAGTTTTTCATTTTAAAGGCAGAAATTAATGCCAAAAAAATAAACGATCAATAAATTTTGTTTGTTATTTTGGGTTTTTTCTTAATTTCAGTTTCTCCGGCAGAAATGCTATTTTAATATCAACTCGGGGAAATGGCTAATAAGTTTTTAGACACACCTATCGAATACCTGAAGGGCATAGGTCCTGAACGCGGGAAGCTTTTGAGGGAAGAGCTAGCGATCACAAGATTTGAGGATCTCCTTTCATTCTATCCTTACCGATATATAGACCGTAGCAAGTTTTACAAAGTTCGTGAAATTTCCACTGACATGGCTTATGTTCAGTTAAGGGGTTTTATTTCAAATATTCAATTACATGGCACCCGGCGTACAACCAGAATGACGGCTGTTTTTAGTGATGATACAGGCCGTTTGGAATTGGTTTGGTTCAGGGGGTTTAAGTGGTTGAAAAATGCTTTTAAACCTGATGTTGAATATATAATTTTTGGTAAACCTACACGCTATGGCAGTAAAATAAACATTGCTCATCCGGAGGTTGAAACAGCTAATAAAAGCAAACTCAGCCAAACCTCTACCATGAAGCCCATGTATAGCTCATCAGAGAAACTCAAGAATAAAGGGCTTGACAGCAGAGGGATTAACAAGCTGGTAAAAACATTAATAGAGGATCCGAGATTAAAAATTGAAGATGAACTGCCGGAAAATATTAGAAACAGGTTTAAGCTTATAAACAAACATGAGGCAATAATAAACATTCATTTTCCTTCAAATCATAACCTTTTAAGGCAGGCACAAGCACGCTTAAAGTTTGAAGAGTTGTTTTTTATCCAGTTAAACCTGTTAAGATTAAAAAAGCTAAGAATAGAAAAAGCCAGGGGTGTCGTTTTTGATCATGTTGGCTCTTATTTTAACCGGTATTATAATGAACTGTTGAACTTTGAATTGACTGATGCTCAAAAGAGAGTTGTTAAGGAAATTCGCCAGGATTTTAAATCCGGAAAGCAAATGAATAGGCTTTTACAAGGCGATGTGGGCAGTGGCAAGACTATTGTTGCGCTTATGTCGATGTTAATTGCTGTTGATAATGGTTATCAGGCATGCCTGATGGCTCCTACCGGGATTTTATCACAACAGCATTTTTTAAATATCTCAAAGTCTTTAAGTAAAATAGGAGTCAATGTTGGCCTTTTAACCGGTTCAACAAAAACTTCTGAAAGAAAACAAATTTTAAAAGAGCTTGCCAGTGGAAATTTAAAGCTGCTGCTAGGTACACATGCTTTAATTGAAGAGGATGTAAAATTTGACAACCTGGGTTTTGTGGTTATTGATGAACAACATCGATTTGGAGTTGCTCAACGTGCAAAACTGTGGTACAAAAATCATATTTCTCCGCATGTGTTGGTAATGACAGCTACACCAATTCCCCGCACGCTTGCAATGACGGTGTATGGAGATCTTGATGTTTCGGTAATAGATGAACTGCCGCCAGGCAGGAAGCCTGTTAAAACAATTCACCAATATGATACTAACCGGCTAAAAGTTTTTGGCTTTATAAGAGATCAAATTAAACAAGGAAGGCAAATTTATGTTGTTTATCCACTCATAGAGGAGTCGGAGAAACTTGACCTGAAAGACCTTAAAGATGGTTATGAAAGTATTGTGAGGGCGTTTCCGTTGCCGGAGTATGCCGTAAGTATAGTTCACGGAAAAATGAAGCCGGCAGACAAGAACTATGAAATGGATCGTTTTGCAAAAAGAGAAACACAAATAATGGTATCAACTACTGTAATAGAAGTAGGTGTGGATATACCAAACGCTTCTGTTATGATAATTGAAAATGCAGAGCGTTTTGGATTATCACAACTACATCAGCTGAGAGGCAGGGTAGGAAGGGGTGCCGACCAATCGTATTGTATATTGATGACCGGCCATAAGTTGACCAATGATGCAAAACAACGTATTAAAACAATGGTTGAAACAAATGATGGTTTTAAGATAGCAGAAACTGACCTTAAGTTAAGAGGCCCGGGAGATATTGAGGGCACTAAACAAAGCGGAATATTGGAAATGAGAATAGCAGACATTATCAAAGATGAAAAAATACTTAAGGCAGCAAGAAATATGGCAATTGAGCTTATAGATGATGACCCGTTACTGGAAAAACCAGGTAATTATAAATTAAAAAAGAAATACGAGGAGCTCTATCTGAAAAACAAAACATGGAGCAGGATAAGCTAACCCTGACAAAAATTATCTCCTATTGTAGTATGATCTTACTGATCCCGGTAAAACCACCCGACTGTATTCTTAAATAATAGATCCCTTTCGAGTAATTTTTCATATCCAACATATGCATAAAACCTAATCCTGTAGCTTCAATAGTATTGTTTAAAATAACCTGACCCTGATAATTCATAAGAATCAAGTCAACAGTACCCTTCATTTCTTTCATTTCAATAGTTACAATTCCTTTTGTAGGGTTGGGGAATATTTTGACTTCATGGTGAATTTCATGAACTAAGTTTGGATCTTCTTTTTCTTTTAATGTAACAAATACATCTACATCAGAATTTGTGACCTCAATAGATCCGCCAGCATCATAAAATCCATTTTTGCTAACAACGAAATTATATGATCCTGGCAAAACATCCTCAATGTAGTAGACATCTGGTTCTAATTGATCCTCATCAAAAGTAATAACAGCATTTTCGACAAATTTTTCATTTTCATCATAGATATGAAAGTTTACAGTGTGTCGTTCAGTATATTTACAATAAACATGTGCTTCCCAACCGGGCCTTGTAATAGAGTAATCAGAATAAAACTCAAAAGTAAGAGCTCCGGGTTCATTATCAGCAATAATTTTGCCTGGTGAATTTTCCCCACAATAAATTCCTATCAAATCTGCGCTGGTATTTTCACCATTGTAAATTTTTAACCAGTCATAGCTGCATGATGTGTGATATTCAACATCAAAGCCTTCAAATTCAGTTATGATATAAGCATTCTCATCATTAGGATAAAAAGTCAGGACATAATGTTCTAAGTTAGAATAGTCATAATTTGGTCCACCTGAATCATAAAAAACAGCATTGCATGTAGTAGTGTCAATATTTGTCATATAAATTATATCTGGCAAACTTCCTGTTGAGAAGCTCCATTCCGGGCAGTTTTCAGCATGTCCGGCTGTATTATAAGGAATGACTTTCCACGCATAGTCAGTGTTTGATTCTATTTCTATTTCGGTATAGTTTTGAGAAACGTTAAATGTAACTTCATCAGGCAGAGTATTTTGTCCGAAATAAACATCATAACCCATTGCACCACTTGGTTTATTCCATTCGAGCTTTCTTTCAGGTGTTAAAATGACATTTGTTTGTTCATCAGCAGGTGATGGTTTATCTGCACAAAGGGGTGGCTGATTCAGGTCAACACATTGGAATATTGCTTCCCAGCCGGGTTTTGTTATAGACCCATCAGATTTAAAATGAAAAGTAATTGCGCCGGCCTCATTTGAAGCCATAAAACTTTCCGGCGAATTGTTTCCGCAATATTTACCAATTAAACTTGCATCAGTACTTTCACCATCATAAATAGCAAGCCAGTCCCACTGGCAATCATCGTGAGCTTCCACTTCGAACTTCAAAAATTCAAATTCCAGCTTATGGTCTGGTTCAGCCGGGTAAAATGTCATTATGTTGTCTTCATTATTTGAATAATGATTGTCAGGGCCTCCGCTGTCATAAAATTTACCAATACATGCATCAACAGTTGGGGATTCACCCATAATATACTCTGGCATTGACCCAATTAGAATTTCTTTTGTTTCATCAAAAAGGTATTCACCTGTAGCAGCATTAAAAATAAAGTCTATGGGTTGCTCTAACGGGGTGTTTTCAGAAGCTGTTACATTAAAGATAATTTGAGCTGTTTCTCCGTGCGCCAGCTGTTCTATATTAATTGTATCTTCAGTATTTACCGTTACATAGTCACTTTCAATTTCAAGCCAAACATCAATGCCCTCAGTTGTTGAATGGCCGGTGTTTTTAATATTAATTATAACATCAGCTGTTTCTCCGGGCTCCAGTATACCAGGTATTCCTTCGCCATCATCATCAATAATTAGGTCATGAAAAGTTAGTTCCGGAGCATTTGCATTAAGACTAATCTTTGATAACCAGTTATTGTCTTCATTGTCAGAAATAATAAAATCAAAAGTTTCGTTATATTGGTCGGGAACATTTTCTGCAACTACCAGTGTGTATGCATTAGTTATTGTTACGGTATTTTCTTCTTCGTCGGCATCAACATCGCCAAACGCTACAGTAGTGTCGCTTAAAAGAGTGTAGTACTTGTCATCAACGAGCAGTTTGCCTGCTACATCCTTAGCATTTTTATCCCCAATATTTTTTACAGTAAAATGTAAAGAGAACGTTTCGCCATAATCGATCAATCCATTATCGTTACCAAACTCTGAATCATTTACTTCAAAGGAATCTAAAACAACAAATGGTCCGGGGGGTTTGGCTGTGGGGATTATAGTAATATAGGGTTGATATTTTGGTTTTGTCACAACAATAGAAACGTTGCCGGCTTCCATTACGGGTGTAATGGGCACATCCACTTCGCCTGATTCTCCGACCAAAGCGGCACCATGCAATACACCATCTTTGGAAATGCCAACATAAGATCCCGGTTCGGCATTAATAGTAAAAGTGTTAGTGTTTAAAGGGAAATTCTCCATATGGCTAACCACATTTACATCTCCTTCGGTTAAATATATATAGGTGGATGGATCTCCAAGAGTATGATACGCTTCCCAGTAATATTGTACATTGGAGTGAGTAGGATAGCTTTGCAAATGTGCTTCAGTAATGGCAAGGTTTCCTACAAACTTTTTTGAGGCAACAGCCTGGTAGTCGGAAACAAAGGGAGCATCATAACCTCCTAAAGTTGTTTCTTCAGTAGAAGGAACATAACCATCATTATTTCCTGAAATAGGGAATGCACCAACAGCCCAGTAAAAATCTTCAAACCAATGTGTGTTAGGAACGGAACCAACATATGCCACAGCACCTTTATTTTCGGCTCTCATCCATGCTTCTCCAATGCTTTCGGAATGGCTGAACTGTGCGCTTTGGCAGCAATTTCCTATGGCTAAGGGATATTTACCTGTATTGGTAAAATTGTGTATATCACTGGCATACAAGTTGGGGTCTGACCAGCTGGTAGGAGAACAGTGAGCTGTAAAGTTTATCATGCTTACAGAAATCCTTTCTTGATCGTAGCATCCTGTATAACCCGGATTATTGTCGGGGTTATTAGGGTCATTATCAACACCATATCCCCAAATAGTATTAAACCCGTGTGAAATATTGAAATAATTTTCTGTAGCATATTTCACTGTAGGTTCACCAATACGTGGATTCCAATATGAATCTTCACCCGCAATTAGCGTTGTATTGTTAAGATATGAAGGATCTTCAAATTCATATTTTTGATAGTATAAGATTTTATCAATTTGGTTTTGCATTTCCTGGACGTCTCTTGCTGAAAGCCTTCCAATATACATTTCAGGAAAATAATCACCATCAACGGAAGCATAATAAAGATCAGTGACGCTTGCTGATTGACTTCCTATATCAGAGGCAGGAATTTTCTCACTATCTCCTGCTAAAACGACAAATGTTGGAGCCGGGTCTTCCGGGCTTGCTTCATTGTATTGTTCATGAATAAAATTCTTAATTTCGGGAGCCGTTTCTCCAATAATATCGGTATATGCTTGAATTATTTTGAATCCTTGCCTGGTTTTCCATTCTATAAAAGGTTGCAGAACTTCTTCAAAATCAGGATGTGAAACAATCACCATTTTTATAGGAAATGTGGTAAGGTCAGGGTATTCATCAAAAACATCTTTTAAGCTGAAAGGATTAACAACTCGATTGTAAATTGTTCCGAAATAAGGCGAGTAAGTTGAGGCTTTAATATAGTTGGTGAGGGCTTTGTCATAACCTTCGTATTGTATTTCCAGTTCAATATTATTATAAACAATAATTTTGTTTGCCTGTGGATTGTAACTAACCGGTGCAACAGTAAGCCTTCCTATACGCATTCCTCTTAAAACCCCGAGAACTTCAACAGAGGCAAGATCAGGTGTAATTAACTCAGATTTGTTGTATTTATCAGTACTGAACCAAAAAGGCATACTCTTTATGTCCTGGTCTTTTCTTAGCGATGGTTGTACCGGCATTAGCGGATGTTTGATCTCAAAATCTGCAAGATCATACTCCTGTGTGGTGTAATTAATTACTTCTATTTTAACCTCAGCACCAAAAGGAATCTCGATAAGATTTTTTAGCGCAGGTAGTTTTGGCATTCCCGGCTTACCTGTATTATAGCCATTAGGCATAATAAGCTCTGTAAATAACCCCTCACGGGTTTCCACATCCGTGTATTTTAAATGGTCAAATGAAAAATGTAACCTGGTGCTATTAAAGCTGTTTTCCAAAACCTGAGTGCGATCGGATTCGGCTTCGAGATTAATTTTGGATAATTGCGCAAAAAGGCTACTATAACTAGCAAATAGAAGTATAACAAATAAAGCCTTTATAGCAATGCTATATAAATGTTTATTCTTCATAATTAAAGTAATTGATAATCTAAAAAAGCAATCAGCAGCCAATACTGTAAAAACATATTGACAAATGTCAAATTATTACAGCATAATAACATTTTTACTAAAGCAAATATATCGATAATTTAAAAAGTCTTAACAAGAAAACTAAATTTTATTCCGGCCTGATATTTTCAATCATCAGGAACAGTCTTCTCAAGGGTAAAATAACAGAAATCAGGCCTATGAATATAACAGTAAGGAATATATATAAAAAATCCAGCCACTTCATATGAACCGGGTATGCGTCAATAATATATGTTCCTGCAGCTTGGATAGTTACCAGTTCAAATTGTATTTGTAAAAAACAAACCAGCCATCCAAGGAATAGTCCTAAGACGGCGCCTGTGGTGCTGATCAACATGCCTTCTGCGAAGAATATCTTTCTGATTAATTCTTTTCTTGCACCCATACTCCATAAAACTGCAATATCTTTCTTTTTTTCAATTACCAGCATGGTTAGTGAGCCAATCACATTAAAAGTCGCAATAAGCAGTACAAAAGACAATATCAGAAAAATTGCAAATTTTTCCGAACGCATTACTTTATAAAGGAATTCTTGTTGTTGCAACCGGTTTTTAATGTTGTATTCATCACCGGTCAATTGAGCAATTTGTCTTTGTACCCTGTTGATATTATAATCAGGGTCAGCAGAAACTACTATTGCTGACACATGGTTTTCATAATCAAGCAGGTAACGCATAAGGCTGATCGGTGCAAATACGTATTCCATATCATACTCGGATTGCAGTCCGAAAACACCGGAAGCAAAGTTTGAGGTTGCATTAAAGGCTTGTGCCGGGTGCATGGCTACCGTTGGTCCCCTGCGAGGCAAATAAACCGTAAGAGGATTAAGGTAGTCGTTGATGTTGGCGTTTAATACATGAGCAACACCTTGCCCTAATATAAGATAATCTCGATCTCCATGCGATAATAGAAACTCTCCCTCTACCATCATAGTATCAACTCCTGTCACCTGTTTATAAGCTTCATCAACACCGCGTATTTTGACAAGGTGTTGTCTTTCTTTATAAGTTAGAAGGGCTGTTTCTTCAAGAACTTCGCTATACATAACCACGCCGGGGATGTTTT
>SLSZ01000121.1 GCA_007130125.1 Bacteroidales bacterium | reverse complement strand
AGCCATCTGCTTTAAAAGGTCAACCGGAAAGTTAAGCGGATAAGCATAATGCAGTCTGATCCATTCAATTCCTTCAACTTTAACCAGTTCTTCTAATAATTCCGGCAATAAACTCTTTTTCACAACATCCATCCCAAAATAGCTAATATCCTGGGCTATAAGAATTAATTCCTTAACACCTTTTCGGGCAAGCATCTTTGCCTCCTCAACAAGGCTTATTATTGTTCTTGAACGGAACTTGCCCCTTATAAATGGGATGGCACAAAACGAACAAGTACGGTCGCAACCTTCGGCAATCTTAAGGTAAGCATAATGTCCAGGAGTAGTCAATAATCGTTTATTATCAGATAAATCGCCGGTATTGTAGTCTATATATTTTAACAGCTTATCATAATCATCCACACCAAAAAAAGCATCAACTTCGGGAATTTCCTTTTTAAGTTCTTGTTTGTATCTCTGGGAAAGGCATCCAAAAACAATCAGCTTTTTAACCTGTCCCCGGTTTTTTGCTTCAGCATATTGCAGTATGGTATCAACAGATTCTTCTTTGGCATCATTTATAAATCCGCAGGTATTGATAATTACAATGTCGGAAGGTTTGTCTGATTCATGGGTAACAAAACAATCGGTTGTGTTAAGGCTACCCATTATCTTCTCCGAATCAACAAGGTTCTTCGAACATCCGAGGGTTATAATATTAATGTGTTTTGACATATCTACTGTTGAAAAAGCTTCTCCACGAAAGCGATCCTGTCGAAAATCTGCAGATCATCAATTCCTTCACCCACACCAATATATTTGACAGGAACATTAAACTGGTCAGAAATTCCCAGTACGACACCACCTTTTGCCGTACCATCAAGTTTAGTAATAGCCAATGCATTTACTTCAGTTGCAGAAGTGAATTGCCTGGCTTGTTCAAATGCATTTTGTCCGGTAGAGCCATCAAGAATAAGGAGTATCTCATGAGGTGCGTTTGGAATGACTTTTTGCATTACCCTTTTTATTTTGGAAAGCTCATTCATCAGGTTTACTTTGTTATGCAATCTTCCTGCCGTGTCAATTATTACGACATCTGCATTGTTTTTCACAGCATGATCAAGGGTATCATAAGTAACCGAAGCAGGGTCAGCACCCATACCCTTATTAATTAACGGCACACCGGCTCTTTCAGACCATATTGTCAGCTGGTCAACAGCAGCAGCACGGAATGTGTCTGCTGCTCCAAGCACTACCTGCTTGCCGGCCTCCTTAAACTTATGTGCAAGCTTCCCGATAGTAGTCGTTTTACCAACACCATTAACACCAACAACCATAATAACGTACGGCTCATTAGTATTTTCAATACCCCGATCAGAAAAAGTGCTTTTCTCTTCCTCGACCAACAAAGCAATGATCTCCTCTTTTAATATCTGGTTGAGCTCACCGGTATTAATATATTTATCGCGTGCAACCCTGTCCTCTATCCTTTCAATTATCTTTATTGTAGTCTCTACTCCAACATCTGAAGTAATAAGAACTTCCTCAAGGTCATCCAGGATAGCACTGTCAACTTTCGATTTACCCACAACAACCTTTGAAAGCCGGGAAAAAAAACTATCACGCGTTTTGGAAAGCCCTTTGGAAAGCTTTTCCTCCTTATTTTTTGAAAAAACATCAAACACTCCCATCTTATAACGAGTTTTATTGTTTGTTACAAATGTCAATTTTATACTAATACTTAATATTCAGGTAAAATTAATTATAAAGGCAAAGCCAAAACATCATCAGCAAAATTAAATTTAAACCTCTAAAAAAAAACCCGGCATATACCGGGTTATATCATAAAAATATTCATTAGAATATTTTCATGCGTTCTAATAAAGACAATCCATTATTAGCTTGTCTTAAAAAACTCCTTCACCTTGTCAGAAGCAACGATGTCTTCCTTAAACATGTATGCTCCGGTCTTTTCAGATTTTTTTACTTTTATAACCTTTGCAAAACCTTTACCGGTATCTGTTTTTAATGTTGCAACAACTTTCTTTGCCATAACTATATAATATTATTTGGTTTCACGATGAATTGTCATCTTTCTCAGGACAGGATTATATTTTTTCAATTCAAGCCTGTCTGGAGAATTTTTTTTGTTCTTTTTTGTAATGTACCTTGATATCCCGGGCATACCGCTTTTCTTATGCTCGGTGCATTCAAGTATAACCTGTACCCTAGCGTCTTTTGTCTTCTTTGCCATTTCTTTAAACTTATTTGGTTTTCAAGACTGCAAAAGTACAATTTTTTCTAATATTTGAAACAGTTTTTAAAGAAAAAATCAAAAAAATTACTGCCCGCTCTCAAAAACCGGTTGAAAAAGTAAAATAATTTAAAGAAAACTTTTAATATCGTTACCATGCAATTTCACGAGTTCCTTCTCTTTATGACTAATGACAACTTTTTGAAAGTTTTTGATATAGTGATATTTAAAAGGTTTATTAATTTTTTCAATACCTGAGACCTTATTTCTTATTTCTTATTTCTTATTTCTTATTTCTTATTTCTTATTTCTTATTTCTTATTTCTTATTTCTTATTGCTCATTTCACACCGGACACATAAATTTAGACCTGCAAATTTGATTGTAACATACCGTCTTACAGTTTAAAAATATTCCGGAACAAAGCCAGGGGAAATGCCCTGCAGTATAAAGCCCTTACGAAACACATCGGCCTGAATGGCAGAAGGTAAATTAGTCTTTTAAAACCAGTCGCTCACCTGACAATTTAAATTTATAGTTTTGTTTCAGGCTTTCAGTTTTAGTCTATTTTAGAATTGTTTTATAACCTTAATTCAGAAGAGTAAAAAACCACAACATAGCACAAATGGAGTAAAAAACAGGAAATACCAGAAAATCAATTCAAAAAAAAATTAAAACATACACCAATCATTGCATTTTAAATAATCATTTATTACTTTTGCAATCTATAATAATTCATTGCGGGACTTTTTTCTGTTAAAGGAAAGTCCCTTTTATTTTATAACAAAAAAACAAAATCATGACCAAAACACCTTTCAAAGTAGTATCAGTGACTTACGAATTGCGAGCTGGTGATTCCGGAGGCGATGTAATTGAAAAAGTTACAAAAGAAAAACCGGCTGAATTTTTGCTTGGAGCCGGAAAGCTTATTGATGAGTTTGAAAATAAAGTGAGCGACCTGAAAGAAGGTGAAAATTTTGAATTTCAAATAGATAGTGATAAAGCTTATGGACCGGTAAAACAGGAAGCAAAGGTTGATCTTCCAATTACGGCATTTCAGATCGACGGCAAAATACCTGAAGATCTTTTACAGCCGGGCAAAGTCTTACCCATGAAAGACCAGCAGGGAAATCCTTTATATGGTAGAGTAATTGAAGTGCAAGAGCAAATTGTTAAGATGGATTTTAACCATCCCCTGGCAGGTATGGACCTTCACTTCAAAGGTGAAGTACTCTCAACACGCAAACCGACAGAAAAAGAAGTTGAGAACAAGAAAGTAGAAGGATCTTCCGAAACAGAATAAAGTATTAAAAACGGGCAGTGGCAACCCATTGCCCGTTTTTTTTAATATTGAATCACGAATATTTCAGGTTTTAGTATTTAATTAAAACTTATTTTGATTTTTTAAGGGTTTTAATACTCAAAACATGTATAGTAACTCCTGTGGCAATAATCATAAGAACTACCCTAAGCCATATAACAGATACCACATAAAATGCACTGAAACAAATTGTAGCCCATAATAAGATCAAAGTATAAACTTTTATCTTCATGGGTACACCTCTTTTTTCACGATAGTTGTGTATGTATTCACCAAAAAACCTGTTGGTAATCAACCAAATATAAAACCGCTCTGAGCTTTTTGCAAAGCAATATGCCGCCAGTAATAAAAAAGGTGTTGTTGGAAGCAGAGGAACCACAATACCCAATGTGCCAAGACCAACTGAAATCGAACCGGTAACAATATACAACCATCTTTGATAGGGTTTCATGCCACGGCCAAAAGAATATTTTTCTTTTACGTCCTCATGGACATCTTTATCGGTTTTGCATTTTTGCCCTGGTTTGGTTTTCAGTGCTGTATTTTCCATTTTACTTAGGTTCCATCATGTTATGTAGCACATTGTCGTATATTTCTGCAAGATGTTCGATGGTTCCAAAACTTTCGCCATCTATTAATGCTTCATTGCCCTGCACCTCGCCAAGGTTTGAGAATTCAATGTTTGAAGAAGCTGCCATAGTAATGAATTCTTCTAACTTGCCGGGGTTAACAGAAACAACTATGCGGCTTTGAGATTCGCCAAACAGGAAAGCATCTTTTCTTATGGAGTCATCTGATGCAATATCAAATCCAAGCTTATTTTCCCTTGCTGATTCAAACAGGGTAACAAAAAGTCCGCCGTCGGAGACATCATGAGCCGATTCAATGACATGCTCCCGGATCAATTGTTTTACAAGTTCCTGTAGTTCATACTCTTCTTCAAGGTCAAAATAAGGTGCCGGTGATTTTTTTATTTTATGCCACCTGTATAAATATTCCGAGCAATTTATATCATTCCTGGATTTCCCAATCAAAAAGATCTGATCCCCTTCATTCTTAAAACCAATCCCTGTAATATTTTTCTTATCTTCCATTAACCCAATCATTCCAATCACAGGCGAGGGGAATACCGGCACTTCTTTGCCATTTAGGGTGCTTTGGTTGTAGAAGCTCACATTACCACCTGTTACCGGTGTTTCAAATTTCTCACAAGCTTTAGCCATACCCTTTATTGAGTTAACAAACTGCCAATATACTTCCGGGTTATATGGGTTGCCAAAATTCAAACAATTGGTCACCGCTTCAGGCTTACCTCCCGAACAAACAATATTCCTGGCAGTTTCTGACACAGCTATGGCAGCTCCCTGAAAGGGATCAGCCTGAACATACCGTGAATTACAATCAATTGATGTTAAGAGGGCCTTTTCCGTGCCTTTAAGGTTTACCACTCCTGCATCACAATTAATGTTTGTTGACATATTCTTGGTTCCTACCATTGTGTCATATTGATCAATCACCCATTTTTTGCTGGCAATATTATGACAATTAAGAATGAAGCGCGCCACTTCTTTCAGATCACCGGACAGTGCAACATCATCAATTTTAAATTTCTTATTTTCCGAAAAATAAGCAGGCTCTTTGTATTCTCTGTCATAAACAGGTGCACCACCACCAAGCACCAGTGATTCAGCCGGCACTTCAGCAACAAGCTCATCATCCATGTAATAACGTAAAACATCTCCCTCTGTGACATGCCCTATCTGCACACAATTCAAATCCCATTTATCAAACACATCCAACACTTCCTGTTCTCTGCCTTTTTCAACAACAATCAACATTCTTTCCTGTGATTCGGAAAGCAGAATTTCAAAAGGTTTCATGCTCTTTTGGCGTAATGGCACTTTATCAAGATATATATCCATGCCATGTTCTCCCTTAGCTGACATTTCAGAGGTAGAACAAGTAATTCCGGCTGCACCCATATCCTGCATACCGACAACTGCACCCGTTTTGATAACTTCCAGGGTAGCTTCCAGCAACAGCTTTTCCTGGAAAGGATCGCCTACCTGAACAGAGGGTATCTTGTCAGAAGAAGCCTCCGTAATGTCTTCTGATGCAAAAGTAGCTCCATGTATTCCATCCTTACCTGTGGATGATCCAACAATGAATACGGGATTACCAACACCTTTAGAAATTGCCGAAATAGTGTTGCCTTTTTTGACAATCCCCACAGACATCGCATTTATCAGTGGATTTGTATTAAAACATTCATCAAAATAAACTTCACCACCAACAACAGGCACCCCAAAGGCATTACCATAATCTCCAATACCTTTAACTACATATTTTAGCAGCCATTTTGTGCGGTCAAGCTCAGGATTACCAAACCTTAGTGAGTTTAGTTGAGCAATAGGGCGTGCACCCATGGTGAAAATATCTCGATTGATACCCCCTACCCCTGTTGCTGCACCCTGATATGGCTCAATAGCCGAAGGGTGATTATGAGACTCAACCTTAAAGGCACAAGCCAAACCATCACCCAGGTCAACCAGACCGGCATTTTCATCACCAGCCTCAGCCAACAAACGCTCACCTTTGCGGGGCAATTTCTTAATCCACTTTATGGAATTTTTATACGAGCAATGCTCAGACCACATTACCGAATAAATACTCAATTCTGTGAAATTAGGCTCACGGCCAAGGATCTCTTTTATACGGTCGTATTCCTCAGGCAATAAACCAAGGTCTTTTGCAACATCTAAATTTGCAGATTCGGAAACATTCATTTGATATATTTTTTTAAATTGATGCAAAAATACAGAAGTTAAACTAATTTGCTCAATAGTTTTTATCCGTTTTTGCTAACATTTTTTTGCAATAGTTAATAAACTCATACCAAACCTAAAAACGTTCAAAAACACCCAATTTTTATCTTGCATTAATCTGACAATAATGATTATTTTTGATTTGTTGTTAAACAATATGCCGGAAATTAGTCCTTAATTCATGGAAAACAGACATAAGAGACTGATTATGTTCCTATTGTATTCTCATAACTCAGTCATAAGCTAAACCAAAGGTTTTTGCTTCCCGGTTTTCCGGAATTAATAAATTTTTAAAAACGGTAGTATTATTAAATAATTCAGAAAAATACAATGACAGAATATATTTTAGCTTCTTTATACTTTCTGATATTCTTATATGTGTTTTATAAAAGTCCATTTTTCAGAAATATCCCCGGTATTTCTTATTCCGGGCTTGTATTATTCTTTTCTTTAAAAGTATTCTCCGGCATTGCCTTAAGCCTTATTTACAAGCATTATTATGATCCTGAAACTGCCGACATTTACAAATATTTTAATGATGGATTATATCTTTACAGAATCTTATGGGAAAATCCCGCAGATTTTTTACATATTCTCACCGGAGTAGGTATTAGCCAGGAGCATGTCGATATGTATCTGTCGAATATGCCCAACTGGTTTAGGCCATGGGAATCACCGTTATATAATGATAACCGCGTTGTAATAAGGTTTAATGCCATTGTAGGCTTGTTTTCTTTTGGTCATTTGCAGGTACACACTGTTTTTGCCAACGCAGTTTCTTTTACCGGTTTGGTTGCGCTTTACAAATTTTTTCTAAACTATCTTCCCCGGGAAAAAATAAGCTTTCTAAAATGGGGTCTTTTTCTATTCCCGTCACTTTTGTTTTGGAGTTCAGGAGTTCTTAAAGAAGCTATTTTAACAGGATGTTTCGGTATGGCAATTTATCTGGCCGATATATTTTTTGTGAACAAAAAAGTGGGTATATATAAAACTGCACTGTTTCTAATTTGTTTATGGATAATGGTATTATTAAAACCATATATACTCATATTGTTCTTACCATGTATAGCTGGTTTTTATATTTCAAGGAACATGAGTTTCTTAAGAACACACTTAATATACATATTACTTTTTGCGGGTTTGTTTGTAATTGCATTATTAATGCATTTCATAATACCGGATTACAGCCCGATATTCCTAATTGCACGAAAACAGAACGATCTGATAAATTGGTCACTTTCTGTAGATGCAGGAAGCCTAATACATACAAATTATTTGAATCCTGAAATTTGGGATATAATCAGAAAAGCTCCACATGGCTTTATAACTGCTTTATTAAGGCCGCATATTTTTGAGGCTGATACAGGCTTTATGCTTTTTGCTGCCATGGAGAACCTGCTTATAGTCTCATTAATAATAATAGCTATAATCATGCCCACAAAATCAATAAAACAAACACCTTTAACTGGCTTATGTTTTTGGTTTTGCCTTGCCGGCTTTACCTTTGTCGGGTTAACAACACCGGTAGCCGGTGCTATAGTGAGGTATAAAATTATTATGCTGCCGTTTTTGTGGGCACTTCTGTTGAATCTTATTTCCGTGGATCTTAGAAACCTTAATGTTTTCAGGAAGTCATAGCCACTAAATACATAGCAGATAACTTCATAGAATTTGTTTTCTGTTTATTTTTAAAGTGTCGATTATTTTAAGGAAGCTTCTCAGATGGTAAATTCACGTTAAATTGCAAAATGTCAAAAAAAAACCATAAATGATTTTCTTTCTAAGCGTTCTATAAAATATATTTATTTTAGAACGACACATTTCCAGCTAAGAACTTAATGTTTTGCGTTGGCATTTAAAGCTACTAATACTTCGCGTCATTAATTCAATAGTTATAAAAAATTGTAATTTTACGTTTCAGCAAATAGTCATTGCTGTCCACTTTAATTGACCTGAAGAGCAGTTTGTTGCAAAAATGTTCTTTGATGTATTGGCAATTAGTATTTTTAAATAGCTCATAATTAGATGATTTGCCTGTCAATGACATTTCGGAAATCTGTAGAATTCTTAATTTTACAGATATTCTGTTTT
>SLSZ01000168.1 GCA_007130125.1 Bacteroidales bacterium | reverse complement strand
TATGTACTACCAGTCCGCTTCGAAGTTTTGGTTCGAACCAGGTAGTTTTTGGCGGCATAATGTTTCCCGTATCTGCAATATCCATTAATTGTTTCATGGTAACAGGATAAAGAGAAAAAGCTACTTTCATCTCACCGCTATCAACACGCCTCTCCAACTCATCCAGTCCTCTGATCCCGCCAACAAAGTCTATCCTCTTGTCTGTGCGAAGGTTCTTGATACCTAATATATCATCCAGAATGTATTTTGACAGAATAGTAACATCCAACACCCCAATAGGGTCATTATCATCATAGGTATTATCCTTGGCTGTCAAAGAGTACCATTTCCCGTCAAGGTACATTCCAAACGTATGTAACTCCTCCGGCTTAAATGGTTCTTTCCCTTCCTCTTTAACAACAAAGTTTTCTTTTATTTTATTTATAAATTCCTCTTCACTTAAACCGTTCAAATCTTTAACAACTCTGTTGTAATCAATAATTGTCAATTGATTGTCAGGAAATAACACAGCCATAAAATAATTATATTCTTCATCTCCGGTATGATTCGGGTTGTTAAGTTTTTTTTCATTTCCCACCAGGGCGGCAGCGGCTGTTCTGTGATGTCCGTCGGCAACATAAAAACAAGGAACTTTTTCAAAAAGTTTTTCCAACTGCTTGTTTAAAGCATCATCTTCAATAACCCAAAAATGGTGACCAAATCCGTCATCAGCTACAAAATCATATACCGGGTCTTCTTCAATGACTTTTTCTACAATATTATCTATTTCCTTTTGTGCAGGGTAAGTAAAAAATACCGGTTCTGCATTGGCATTAGTTATCCTCACATGTTTCATGCGGTCTTCTTCTTTATCGGGCCTTGTAAGCTCATGCTTCTTAATTATATCATTCAGGTAATCCTCAACTCCCGCGCACCCAACTATACCATACTGGGTTTTATTACCCCAGGTCTGTGCATAAACATAAAAATGCCTCTTTTGGTCTTGCATTAAATATCCCTTCTGAATAAACTTTTCAAAGTTATCCTTTGCCTTATCATAAACGGCTTGCGAATATAAGTTTGTGTCTTCAGGTAATTCAATTTCCGGTTTCACCACTCTTAAAAAACAATAGGGGTTATCACCGGCTTCTTTGCGTGCCTCCTTAGAATCCAACACATCATAAGGCCTTGAAGCCAGGTCTTTAACTATTTCTTTTGGTGGACGATAACCCTTAAAAGGTTTAAGTACTGCCATATCTCAATTATTATTTAAAAGTTCAACATAATAGCTGTCATATTAATCATCTATAATTATATTAAAAAAATCCCAAATATAAAAAATGAATTCATTATAAAACAATGCAAACCCAATAAACATTATGGGATAACCTAACCCCCTAATTAAAATTCAAAACAGTAATGATAATTGTCAGATTTTAAGCTTCACTGTTTTAAACACTCGAATGCCAGGCTAAAAGCATTTATTTATTAACCTGAAACGTTTTATCTCCTTTTTCAAGGTAATTGACAATCTGGGTAGCTGCAGCAATTCCGGCGTTAATGTTTGCTTCTGCCGTTTGAGCACCCATTTTTTTTGCTGTAAACACATATCTTCCCTCATATTTGCTCTCAATATGTTCTTTGCAATCGGGGGCAACATCAGAGAGATAAGAAAAGTCCGGCCTTTCTTCAAATACTTTTAACAGCTCATCTTCATTGATTACTTCTTTTCGAGCGGTATTAACCAGAACTGCACCTTTTGGCATTGAAGACATAAGCTGATACCCGATAGAATTTTTAGTCTTCTCATTAGCAGGAATATTTAAAGAAATGAATTGACATGTTTTATAAAGCTCTTCAGCACTATCAACAGCTTTAACACCATGTTTTTCAATTTCCGGTTTTTGAACAAATGGATCATATGTGTAAACAATCATACCAAATCCTTTTGCAATTGCTGCAACATATTTCCCGACATTACCAAAAGCATGAATACCAAGCTTTTTACCTCTCAATTCGTTCCCTGAAGTTCCGTTAAAATGGTTTCTGACATGATAAATCATCATACCAAAAGCCAATTCAGCAACCGCATTTGAATTTTGTCCGGGAGTATTCATTGCAACTATTCCTTTCTCCGAACAAGCTTCAAGATCAAGATTATCATATCCGGCACCGGCACGAACAACAATTTTCAAATTTTGTGCGACTTCTATAATTTCACGGGTTACTTTATCACTTCTCACAATCAATGCCTGAACATCACCGACGGCTTTTTTAAACTCATCAACATCAGTATACTTTTCCAATAAATTAAGCTGGTAGCCTGCCTTATCCAGCACTTGTTTTATTTGCTCAACGGCGGCCGGAGCAAAAGGCTTTTCTGTTGCTATCAATACTTTATTCATAACTGTTATTTTTTAGTGTTTCTAACTATCTGAAATTTAATTAATAATTATATATTTTAAAACAATTAATTTAATTGAATAATCTATTTAATGCTTATGGAGTGTTATAAAACAATAAACACAAACCAAAACCAGTGTATAAGACAAAAAGTTAGAGTTTTATTATATATAAACCTTGAAGAATCCCTTGTAACGGATTCTTCAAGGCTAATATCAAAAACAAACACAAGCAGTACTATAATCTACTTGGCATGTTTTTTTTCAAACTTCTTCATAATATCCACAAGCACCTTAACACTGTCTATTGACATAGCATTATATATGGATGCCCTGAATCCGCCAACCGAACGGTGTCCTTTAATACCAACAATATTATTTTGAGTTGCAAATTCAAGAAAATCTTTTTCCAGGTCTTTATAATCCGGTTTCATAACAAAGCAAGCATTCATAATTGAACGTGATGCTTCTTCAGCAGACCCTACAAACATAGAGTTTCTGTCTATCTCATCATAAATTATTTTTGCCTTTTCATCATTGCGTTGCTTCATTTTTTCAAGCCCGCCAAGTTTCTTTATCCATCTTAGTGTTTCCATACAAGTGTAGATAGGTAGGCAAGGTGGAGTATTGAACATTGATTCCTTTTCAATATGCGTTCTGTAGTCAATCATAGTTGGTATCTGGCGGCTAACTTTACCAAGTAATTCTTCTTTTATGATAACGAACGTAACTCCGGCAGGCCCAAGATTTTTTTGTGCTCCACCATAAATAACTCCATATTTAGAAACATCCATTGGCCTGCTAAAAATATCTGAAGACATATCGGCAATCAAAGGAACCGGACTATCCAAATCTTCTTTAATTTCAGTACCGAAAATAGTGTTATTCGTAGTAACGTGGAAATAATCAGCGTCTTCCGGGATAACATAGCCCCTTGGTATATAGTTATAGTTCTTATCAGCTGAAGAACCAACTACTTCAACGTTGCCAAAAAGCTTGGCTTCTTTTATGGCTTTTTTGGCCCACGATCCGGTTTCAAGGTAAGCTGCTTTGAATGCAAGCAAGTTGTAAGGAATCATACAAAACTGCATACTGGCACCTCCACCAAGGAAAAGAACATGATAACCTTCAGGTATCTCCAATATCTCTTTAAATAAAGCTACGGTTTCATCAATTACTGCCTGAAAATCTTTGCCACGATGCGAGATCTCCATTATTGATAATCCTATACCATTTAAATCTCTAACAGCTTTTGCTGTGTTTTCAATGACCTCAGGTGCCAAAATAGAAGGACCGGCACTAAAATTATGCTTTTTCATATCTATTTAATTTTAAAGTTTGTGTTCTGGAAAATTATATTAAAAATTAGAATGCGATTCCTGTGCAAATTTTATCAAAATTATTTTGATAAACCAAAAAATTTGAATAAAAAGTTATACAACTGGTAATTACTTCTCATTTTCCAAATGATCCTGAAGCCTGACAGGCTCGGGTATATCGCGACTGTCAGCTCTGACATCTATATCAGATAAAAACTTCCATTTACCATTTTCAAAAATAAATCCGTCAAAAATATTTGTTTCCGGCTTATAAAACTGGTAATGCCCTTTCAAAGACTCATCAGCCGGAACGAGCCTGTCAAAAACAATCAACTTTACCGGTCGCCCCCTACGACGCCCTTCTGATTCCAACACTTGTAAATCATATTTTAAAGCCATAGAAACTCTTGCAGAATAATTGAAAAGAATACGTTTATGTTTTTTTTCTTTATATTCAAACATTTCTTTACCGAATATGGGCTCACCATCAGATTTAATCATTAAGGTTTCAATAACACGTTGTCTTATTAAAGGATTATTGCCACGCCATCCTAATAATGTATAATAATCATTCCCATTATGTGAATTATGAATCAGCTCGTAATAATAAGCACCAAACCAATTTGTGTGATCCAAACTCATAAATTCAGGATCTTCTATCTTCTGCGACCTATCAACAAACTCATAAATAACTATTGTGTCTTGTTCTAAACTTCTTGACTGTAAAAAACCAAAATGCTTAAAATCCCCATCTATCAGAGGAAAGTACCATGTGTAAATCCTGAAACGATCATCAGGCGATTTTAAAACAGATATTGTTTCAAGAGAATCAAAAGGATAATCGAAAGATCCATGCTTTTTGAGTGTTTCAAGTAATAAATCATACAACTTGTTGTTCTGATCTATTCTTTCAGCATTGCTGTTGAATTCAATTATTGAAACAGCTTTTTTATTAATCCTTTCTTCTAAAATGGAAAAATCATTCTTATTCTGTGCAAACACACACACAGAAACAACATATGTCAAAACCGACAAAACAATTTTTAGATTCATAATTGTTATAATTACCAACTTTTGATTAAAAAACCAGGCTAATTAAATTTCAAACAACTTCTTATCAAAGCTCAAAATTAAACAAAAAATCACGCATTTCTGTTATTATCTCAAATAAACAGTAATATTCAAAAAAATGACTTTTACAAGTAATTAAAGTATTCCATTAAAAAATTTAATTTTGCACCAACTACAAAACCTTATATGATGCAACCAAAATTAGATCAAAGAAAAAATGCATTCGTGGAGTTAGGAAAATTGCTCAATGATTATATTAACGGAAAACTCAAAAATCGCGAAACTTTAGAGTTTCTTGATAAAAATATAGATCTTGCCGGTAAGCAAAACCCTTGGTTTGACAGGGGTAATATTTTCAACTCTCTGACAGGGATAAGCCAAATGCTTGAAGAAGAAAAGTTTAATAAATGGCTTGACAATTATAATAGCAAATTGCAGAGTGGTTTAAAAAAAAAATGCAATATTGCGGTTATAATGGCAGGTAATATACCATTGGTAAACTTTCATGATTTACTGTGTGTATTAATTACCGGGCATAATTTCATTGGAAAGCTGTCTTCTAATGATCAGGTTTTGCCCATAGCCATATCTGACCTGTTAATTAGTATTGAGCCTTCTTTTGAAAATAAAATTCACTTTACATCCGAAAGATTATCAGGTTTTGATGCAGTTGTTGCCACGGGCAGTGACAACTCTTCAAGATATTTTGAATATTATTTTGGCAAATATCCTCATATAATAAGAAAAAACCGTAATAGCATAGCTGTTTTGGACGGGAGTGAAGACAAACAGTCTTTAGAGGCATTGGCAGGAGATATTTTCAGTTACTATGGTCTTGGATGCAGAAATGTATCAACTATTCTGGTACCGGAAAACTATTCTTTTGATTTGTTTTTTGAAGCCCTGAAAAACTGGAAAAGCATCATAGAATTTTATAAATATAAAAACAATTATGATTTTTACAAATCAGTGTTTTTAGTAAATAAAACGCCCCATCTTGATAACGGCTTTGTTTTACTGAAAGAAGATAATAATCTTTCATCACCTCTGTCGGTTATTCATTATCAGCAATATAGTTCTAAAGAAAACATCAAAGAATATATAAAAACAAACAAAGACCTTATACAATGCATCGTTGCATCAGAATTTGACCTGGGTATTGAGGGCATCACAACATCATTTGGGAAGTCACAGTTTCCTGAGTTATGGGATTATCCTGACAGGATTGATACTGTTCACTTTTTATTAAACATTAATCAATAGCATTTTTTTCAGTAATTTCAATTACCTTATTTAAAGAGCCTAATTTTCCATCATTACTTAAACCTTCAATTCTGATTTTATATTTTCCCGGATCCAGTTCTTGATGAAAATCAATAGTAACTCTTCCCTCGTCAGTTGTCTCAATGTTTGGCACCCATAATAGTGTTTGGTATTCTAAATTTTTTATTTGCTCTCCGAGTTCATCTTCACCCTGAACAAAAAATTCCCTTGGAGTAGAATATCCCATAAATTGGTATATATAGGTTCTGAGATATTCAACACCTCCTCTTTTGGAGTAGGCAAGCAATGCCCCATTAGACCCTCTTACACCTAAAATAGCAGTACTGGGTCCTTTGTATATCTCAACCCTGTCAATATCGTTTGGGTTTAGAAGCATAAACCTTGATTGATCAATCTCTATTTGATCAATAAAAAATAATGGCTGGCTGCTACCTTTAATGCTACTTTTTCCCCTCATAGTCATTTGTCCGGTTCTGTCAAAAGCAATTCCTGTTACACGACCTCTTAAAACATTACCAAGTGTACTATAAGGCATTGAAATATCTTCCATGTATATAACCTGATCGGGGTCTTTCAGATAATGGTCATCCGACCCTTTAGAGGGGCTGAAGCCGGTATCATCTTTAAAGTCATTCCGGAATAACCTCCTTTTTAATCGTTCCCAACCGACACCTCTGCTTGTGATATTGTGTTTATTAGTATAAACTCCCAAAGGGTATTGTTCCATTATAAATCCTGAAGGCTCAATTTCCACCCTCAAATTTGAACCAAGATCACGGCGTCGTGCAAAAAATTCCGCTTTAAACATTCCTGAATAATCAAGCCCTTCTATCATAAAATATCCATTTCTATCAGTCTCTGTATTATAAGACTTTTCCGCATCACCATGAATAACCATTTCAACATTGGCATAATCAACACCACGCCGTGATGAAGGCATTGTAACTTTACCTTCAATGCTGAGTCCCGAAACAATATCATATTTGATATCAGGGAAATTTCCTGATGCAACCTTTTCCGTATCAAAGCGTCGCCAACCATGAGTCATCATCAATATATCCAAAGCTTTACAGGCATCTGAATTATCTTCATCAAAGTAGTAACCGGGATTTTCAATATATCCTTTAAGATCAGAATTTATTAAGAGTTCTTCTAAAATACCGTTGGATACATTTGACTTTTCCGGAATTTTAGTTATCCCCATGGAAAAAGAGCCATCTACCTGATAACCTTTTTTATCAGCTACGCCAATAATTACACGTTTGGAATCATCTTCTTCCAGCCTCATGTCTATCAATTCAATATCTAAATTATCTTGGTTGTCAATAAACACAAGCCTTTCAGCAACAGGCACCGCATTATTATCAAACAGAGTAATTTGAGATATGCCTGTTTCAAATTTAGTATTTGATATGTTTAACTCAGCTTTATTGTCATTAAGCGAAAACTCTTCAAAATATTTAACTTTACCCCTTGTCTTTCCTATAACAGCTAATTCAGATGAGACATCACCTATTGCTTCAATTTTAACAGAAACTTTTTCCAATTCTTTTAACTTATCAATTCTTAAAATGTACCCCGACTCATAAATTCCGGGCAAGGGAAATTTCTCCCTGTTATCATCCGGGAAGACCACTTCAGCATAATACTTTTTACCTGGAACCGGGGTAAATTCAAAATACCCCATCCCTAAATGCTTGCTTTCAATATCAGTAATAACATTACCACCGGTTGTTTTAATTTCACCTTGCACATTAATACCCTCTCCAAGTTTATTACTGGCCTTAAAAGCAATTCTGTTTTCAGCTCCGGCTACTATATTTCCTCCTTCCGGGTAAAATCCAAATTCATAAGACTCCTTTCTTCTTTCCAGCCTCCTGTTAAATCTCCTGTTCTGGCGAATTTTGCTCCTTTCAACATAATTCTCTTCTTCTAAATTCTCTATGTAGAGGGGTGC
The DNA here is from genome assembly GCA_007130125.1 of Bacteroidales bacterium. Classification (GTDB taxonomy): domain Bacteria; phylum Bacteroidota; class Bacteroidia; order Bacteroidales; family UBA7960; genus PUKZ01. The sequence goes on along the minus strand of SLSZ01000168.1, from coordinate 459 downwards.
TTTGAATATAAAATCATCGTTAAAGTTTAACATCCATGTTGTAAAGGCTTTAACCATATAATTACCATCTGATATGGTATCAGGTATTTTTATATCGCCTTTTGTAAAACCATTATTCAGTTTCAATACTTTCCCGGAAACACTTTCATCATTAGAATCATATAGCTCCACAAATAAATTGTGACTCATAGTATCAGGCTTATGAGTTGTTGCATTAACCAAATATGCTTTAAACCATATTATTTCTCCAGGATAGTAGTAATCTTTATCTAAATGCAAAAAGACTTTTTGCTGCGAAAAATCCTTGTTATAATCTTCCAGGTTGGTTACTATATTATCTATGCCGGTGTTTTGTGAATATATAACCAGGCCGGGCATTAAAAGAAATAACTGAAAAACGATTAATCTCTTTATTAAAGTAATAACTTTGTGTGAAAACATACTAACACTTTTAACCTA